>PLAY01000099.1 GCA_003134375.1 Limisphaerales bacterium
AACTGAATCGTTCCGGCTAAGAGGATAGACTGCAAGTCCATTTCGGTTCACTTTCAACAATTCTATCCTGTCACGTGGAGGAAAATCCCAAAGGGATTTCATCATTCAGCCCAGCGTTGACACGATGGAATCGTGGCTACGCTGGGTGACAAACCAAAATGAAACCAACCCCATCGGGGTGGCATCCGAATCTTCCGCGATGATCCAACCCCGTTGGGGTTGAAATATTGTTTGAACGCAAACCCAAGGTGGCTCCTTCGTCGCAACCTTGGGCTGTATGATTGAATCCTGTCGGGATTCTGATTTTCTGACTAACTTCCCGTCTTCAATTCCACCACGTCGTGCGGGGCGGCTTCGCGCATGCCGGCGGGGCTGACGCGGATGTAACGGGCCTTGTCGCGAAGTTGCGTCAGGTTGGCCGCGCCGAGATATCCCATGCCGGACTGGATGCCGCCGATGAGTTGTGCCAGCACGCGATCCACCGAGCCGCACGCCTCCTTGAGCGCCTCGACGCCTTCGGGCGCAACTTTCTGCGTCGGGTTCGCAGCATGGCCGTAACGCGCCGCCGAGCCGGATTTCATCGCCGCGAAACTACCCATGCCGCGATATTGCTTGTAAAGTTTCCCGCCAATTTCAATGACCTCGCCGGGCGCCTCGTTGCACCCGGCAAAAATGCCGCCGCAAATCACCGCCTGCGAAAGCGTCAGCGCCTTCACTATGTCGCCGGATTTCACAATCCCGCCGTCGGCCAGAATGGTGACTTTTTTCTTCGCCGCCGCGCGCGAACCAACGTAAAGCGCGGTCATCTGCGGAATGCCCACGCCCGCGACGATGCGCGTGGTGCAAATGGAACCCGGCCCCTGCCCTACTTTGATGGCGTTGGCACCGCAATCAGCGAGATACTCGACGCCCGCCGCGCTCGTAACGTTGCCGGCAATGATGGGCAATTGGGGAAACGCGTCGCGCAACACGCGGACGGTGTCGCCCACGCCCCGGCTGTGGCCGTGCGCGGTGGAAACCGCCACGACGTCCACGCCGCGTTCCACGAGCGCGCCGACGTGGTTCAGAATGCGTGCGCGGTCGAGTTCGCCAAAGGCGTTGCGCGTGGCCGAAACCGCCGCGCCACAAATGAGATGAAAACGCGCGTCGCGCGCCGGTTTGAACTGCGCGCTGCGTTCCTGCGTGATGCGCTCAATGTCGCTCATCGTGAACAGGCCGCGCAGGTTGTCCTTGTCATCCACGACGAGCAGTTTGTGAATGCCCAGATGTTCGTTGAAAAATTTGTCGGCGCGCGCGATGGGGTCCTTGCCGAGTTCCTTTTGGGTGATGGTTTGAACCTGGGCGCGGGGCGTGAGGGCGTCGGCAACTTTGCGTTTGGCGTAGCGCGGCTTGACGACGTGGCCGGAAAGCAGACCAACGAGTTTGCCCTTGCCATCCACGACGGGAAAAGTGCTGAAACCGAATTTTTTCTGCTCAATCAAAGCCAGCACATCACCAATGAGCTGGCCGGGCGCGACCTGAATTGGTTCCTGAATCAGGCCGTGAACGTGGTTTTTGACGCGGCTGACCTCGGAAAGCTGCTGGTGCTCCGGCATGTTGTAATGGATGAGGCCAAGGCCGCCGTTGGCCGCCATCGCGATGGCCATGCGCGACTCGGTCACGGTGTCCATGTCAGACGAAATGACCGGGAGGTTGAGGCGCAGATTTTCCGCGAGCTGGGTGTCGAGTTGCGTGTCGCGCGGGAGAATCTCCGAATAAAGCGTCGCCAGCGTGACGTCGTCGAAGGTCAGGGCGAGCTTGTTGTTCGCAGGGAAAAATTGATCCGCCGGTTGGTAGAACAGATCGTCGAAACCGGAATTACGCGTGGCTGCCATGTCGGAAAATGAAGCATGACTGCCGGCTTTGGCAAGACAATTCTCAATTCAGGACTGCGGCTTGGTCGGCGGCGGAACTCGCACGCCCAGCCGCTTCGAAGGGTCGGATTCAACCGCTTTTCCGCTGAGGAGATCATTGATCACTTCAATCAATTGACCGGGCGTGCAACTCGATTTGAGCAGGGCTTTTTCCGCGCCGATGGCCGCCGCTTCCTGCGCCAGCCGGGTCATGTGGGCGTTGGACAGGATGATCACCGGGGTATCCTTCAGGGCGGGAGTGGAACGGATGTATTTAAGGACATCAACCCCGTTGAGTTTGGGCATCATCAGGTCCAGCACGACGACGTCGGGCTTCATCGCGGCCAGCATCCTCACCGCCACCAAACCATCTCCCGCCACCTCGACGCCGAATCCCTCGCGCAAAAGCTTCGCGCGATACACCTGGACCACCACCGTGTCATCCTCAACGAGGAATATAGTTGTCATGGCCGAATCCGCCCGCCGCTGAACCCTTTTCTTCCGAAAAGGTTCACAACGCTAAATCGGTCGCTCACGGTTGGAAAGAAAAAAGTGGTTGCGTTGCCCAGTTGGGGTCAGTGCGGATGCTGATGCCGCAAAATGTGCGGCCGCTCCAACCCGTGCTCCAGCATCAACTTTTCGTCGTTGAGCAATTCCAACATCGGCCCGTCCGCCACCACCGAACCGCCGTCGAGCACAATCGCCCGTGAACACAACTCCACCACCAGTTCCAGATCATGCGTCGCAATCAATTTGGTCGCGGGAATTTGCCGCAGCAACGCCTTGAATTCCCTCCGCCCGCGCGGGTCGAGGTCGCTCGTCGGTTCGTCCAAAACGAGTACCGCCGGCTCGCACGCCAGCACGCCCGCCAGACAAACGCGGCGCTTCTCGCCATGGCTCAAATGATGCGTGGCGCGCCGGCCAAAACCGGCCAGCCCGACTTGCGCCAGCGCCTTTTGGACACGCACTGCGATTTCAACATCACCGAGACCGAGTTGCTGCGGGCCGAAGGCCACGTCTTCCTGAACGGTCGGGCAAAAAAGCTGGTCATCCGGGTCTTGAAACACCAAACCGACCTGTCGGCGAATGGTTTCAAGGTTTTCCGGCGTGACCGGTTCACCTAGAATTTTTACCGTGCCGTCGCCGGACAATTTTTCCGGCAGAATGCCGTTCAAGTGCAGCAACAACGTGGATTTGCCGGAACCGTTCGGACCGAGCAACGCAACACATTCGCCTGGCGCGATGCAAAAGCTCACACCGCGCAACGCCTCCGTGCCGTCGTGGTAACGGTATTTCAGGTCGTTGACTTCAATCGCGTTCATTTCAGCGTAGGACAGGCGTCGCGCCTGTTTCCATATGAAAAATTCTCTTTTCTTTGTTTTGTGCCGTCTTCGTTTGCTTCTCGAAACAACTCATTCAAAAACAATAATTCAAAGTTGGAGACAGGCGCGACGCCTGTCCTACACGGGGTCATTTCCAGCCTCGCGCGCACATGGCGTCGTAAATGCGTTCGGCCCGCTCCGATGCACGGATGAACAACTGCCCGACCACCGTCGCGAGCGTGTTCCAATGGAACCGCCGTCCGCGCGTGAACGTGCGGCTGGCGCGCGCGCGGCGCATCCGCTCGGATTCGTCCATTAACACGAAGAGGTAACGATGCATCAGCGCCAGGGTGGTGATGAGCAGCGCCGGAACGCGGATGGATTTGAGCACGCGCAAAATCTGGCTGAACGGCGTGGTGTTTGAAACCAAAATGACCGTCAGCAGGCACAAAACACTTTTTACCGCCACGGCCAGCCACCGGTCCCGGCCCGCCGGTTGAAAGGCGTTGACCAGCACCACGCCCAGCACGAACGGCGACAGCACCAGCAGCCGCCGGAATAAAAAGAATAGTGGCAACCGGCTCAACCCTGCCGTCAACACCAGCAACAACGCCACACCGATGAACCAGGCCCGCCATTGAATCGGCGCCAGCACGGTGGCCACAATGATGACGAGCGCAACGCCAAGTTTCAGCGCAGCAGGCAGGCGGTGTACCGGGCTGTCCGATTGGCTGTGTTGATGGCCAAGCCAGCTTGCGCTCATAAGTTATCAAAGAATCGTAGCAGCCGACGTGGGGAGACTCCATTTTCAGATAAATCACAAACCAACACCGAGTGTGACCTTCTCTCATTAGCACCGGGCTTCAGCCCGGTGTCGGAACACAGACGCGGAATAAGCTGTTTCAACAGCTTTGAAAAGGACGGAAAAGCCGTTGAAACGGCTGAAATATTTATTCCTCTTGCAAACACCTGGCGGAAGCCATGTGCTAATGACAGGAAAAAGGCATTCATATGTCTGCTTTGGTTTGTTTGGGGACCAGCCATCGCCCCATGAGCAACGCCAGCACGAATACAATCAGTGAACCGGCGGCGCCTGCCACTGCCGTCGCGCCCACCGCCCAATGAATTCCGGGCACCAGATAATTCGGCGCTGGTGCGGGCAACAACGGTGACATTTTATGGCTGAACCCAAATTTATCCGCCACGGAATCCAATCCATCCGGCCATGAACAGGCAAACGGCGCGACGAAAACCGCCACACCCAGCGTGACCAGCAAACCGTAGCGCACCAGCTCACCAAGCCGTTGCGGCTGGCCCGTCTGCGCCATTTCGGTGATCAAGTCAGGCCGGGCGCGATAAACCGCCAGGAACACCAGCGCGCTGATCAAGCCTTCGCCAACACCGATGAACATGTGAACGGTGGCCATGGCCGGAAACGCGACTGACCACGGAATGGTGCCCGACCACGCCAGTTGGCCGGCGCAACAGATGGCCGCCAGCACCGTCGCACACCACGAAGCAAAGGCAATCGCCGTCACCCGTCCGCGAATTCCGGTCAACCAATGGCAGACCACCCGGTAAATCACGTAGCCAATCACGGAATTCAGGATGGCCATGTTGAAAACATTGGCGCCCAACGCCAGGACGCCGCCGTCCTGAAACAAAAAACACTGCACGATGAGCACCGTGGTCACCACCACCACCGCCGCGCTTGGACCGAGCAGGGCCGCCACCAGCGTGCCGCCGACCAGATGGCCGGACGTTCCGCCCGCCACCGGAAAGTTCACCATCTGCGCCGCAAACAGGAACGCCGCCGCCAGACCGAGCAACGGCACGCGGCGGGGCGGCAGCTCGCGCCGCACCTGCCGCAGGGCGAAGCCGACGCCAGCGGCGGAAATCACCGCCGTGACCGCCGCCGTCTTGCCGTCAATGAATCCATCCGGAATATGCATAAATGCCAGCCAATAAATTATGGTAACACGATTTTACTATTGCGTAATACCAAATCCGTTGGTAATACTGTTGCCTATGAACGTAACACTTCCATCAAACCTGGGTCAAGCGCTGGTTTCGCGCCGCGCGGGACGGAACCTTTCGACAACTCTCCTGGCCGGTTTTTGCGGGCTGCTGCTGGCAGCGGGGATATCCCGCGCGGAATCGTTTTCCAATTTCGAGGCCGTGGACGCCAACGGCTTTAGCATTTGGAACGGCAGCTACCCGGTCACGCTGGTCGGCGTGCTGTTGACTGATCCGAGTGAAATGCTCGATGCGACGCCGGACTTTCTTCCGTGGGACGATGGCGCGAACGCCTATGAAATGGGCGGCCAGTGGCAGGTGTTTGTGCAGGCCGTTGTCGGCGGCAGCGATCGGGGCGGCGTGGAGTGCTGGATGGCGCAGAATTATGACAACCTGCCTTGGGAACCGCACGATGGCAGCGACAGCTACGATAACAGCACTTGGACGGCCAATGTCAATCGTGTGAGCCACGATCCCGCCACCGGTTATGCGTTTCAAAAAGGCGATTTGGTGATGATTACGGCCAATGGTTCGCTATTCTACGGCGGGATGCAAAACGTCAACGAGGAACACACCACCGGCCCGGCCTACCAATTCACCCTTTCGCTGGTGTCGTCGAATTTCGGTTTGCCCGCACCGCAGGTGATTTCCCTGTCGTCGGTCATCAGCACGAATCTTGGCGCGACGGGGCATTACGACATTTTTGATCCGACGCGCGCGACCGGCGGCGAGCATTATCAGGGAATGCGCGTCCGCATCAACGGGCTGACCTTGGTCACGACCGATGGTTGGAACACCAATTCGGATTGGGATTCCCGTTATTGCACGGCGACGGATGGCGAAGGCCGGCAGTTTTCGCTCATTCACCCGCTTTATGATCTCGGCCCGGCCCCGACGAACCAGTTCGATGCCACGGGTGTTTTTATCCAGGAATCCGGCTCCGGCACGGATGGCACGTTCGGCTACGAATTGTTCGTGCAGGAAATCACGCCGTCATCCAGCGCGGTGCTGAATCTGGCGAACCAGCCGGTCATCACCTGGCCGGCGGCGCTGGCGAATTATCAGGTGCAGAGCAGCGATTCATTGACCAGCCCCGATTGGTCGGCGGTGACCAACGCAACGGTGCTGGTGAACGGACAAAACACCGTTGTGCTGGGACCGACCGGCACGCAGAAATTTTTCCGGCTGCAACGCGTGCAATGAGCGGTTGCCGGAATTTTGGGTGGCCAAATATGCGACGGCGCGGGAACAACGCTGCGTTCACACTGGTTGAACTGCTGGTGGTCATCGCCATCATCGGCATTCTCGCCGCGCTGTTGCTGCCCACCCTGTCCGGCGCGAAGGAAAAGGCAAAGGTGGCGAGAGTCCGCGCGGAGTTGAACGCCCTCGGTCTGGCGTTCGATATGTATTCGACCGATTACAGCGGCAAGGTTCCGCCGGTGCGCAACAATTGCAACACCGATCTGGCTTCGCATTGGTGCGAACTGCCGGTGGAACTGGCCGCGTTAAATTACCTCGGGGGCAGCCAGAAGGCCGGTTGCAGCGCCGACCTCGAGGACGTTTTCAATCCCGATCACACCTACAAATACGCCGCGCCGGGGCCGCAACTGCTCAACGGCACACCGGCGGGAAATTATTCACTGTGGGTTCCGACCAACGCACCGCTGGACATGACCGGCGGCGGAAAGTATTTCACCAATGCGATAACCAGCCCCGTGCGCTGGGTCATCTGGAGTCTGGGGCCGCAGCCGAACAGTGCCAGAACCCAGAACACCTACGCGCCGCTGACCAGCGACAGTTGGTATAACCGCACCGGCGGTGGCGGCGTCATTGCGCGTTTTGCCGACCGCAACGGGACGCAATTTAGCAGCCAATAACCAACAACCAATATATCCCATGAAGAAACGCACTCTAATTCTCGTACTACTGCCCGTCATCACCCTTTTAACCCTGGTCCGGCTTTTCGCGCATGACGACGAAACGCCGGCGGCAAAACCGTCCGCATCCGGGTCAAACATCTGGAACGCCGCCCAGGAACCCACCAATTGGTGGAATGAAATCAAACAGACGCATGGCCGTGTCGGTCCGTGGAACGTTCTCGGCTGGCGCATGGGCAAGGCGGCGCTACGCGAACTGAATGCGACTTGGGGTCAGCACGAATTGGACGTCATCTGCTACATTCCACTGAAAACGCCCTACTCATGCATCGCCGACGGGCTGGTGGTCGGCACCGGCAACAGCATTGGCCGGCTGGACATCCGGCTGGGCGAGGTCATGACCATGGCGGATATTCACGTAAGCGTCCGGCGCAAGGACGGCTCCGGTCCGGTATTACTGCTTAAACCCAAAGTGGAATATCTGGAGAAAATCCGCTCCCAGCCGGATGAACAACTGGACGCGCTCGCGCACGAATGCGGCCAGCTTCCGGAAGAAAAACTTTTTGCAATTGAGAAACTACCCCAATCGAACAAGGGCCTGAAAAACCACTGACTTGACCTTGCGGCTCCGGGTTGACGCGCGGCGCGGGTTTGTTACTGTCAACGCCGGTTGCCATGAAAAAAGAAACTGTGAGCCGTTTTAGCGTATCCCTGCCGCCATCGCTTCTGCGGCAACTGGATGAGATGTCGGGTGAAAAAGGCTACGACAACCGGTCGCTGGCCATCGCCGACATGATCCGCAGTCATCTCGTCGAGCACCGGCAGAAATTCGGCACCGAAGACATCGCGGGCACCATCACGCTGGTCTATGACCATCACAAACAACACGTGCAGGAATCGCTGACCGACATTCAGCACGATCATCACGACGTGATTCTCTCGACGATGCACGTGCATCTGGACCACCACAATTGCCTGGAAGTCTTGCTGGTGCGCGGCAAGGCGGCGGTGATTCGCAAAATCGCCGATGAACTCATCACCGCCAAGGGCGTGAAACACGGCAAACTCACCGTGACCACCACCGGCAAGGATTTGCCGTCGTAATCATCCACCGGGAACGCATTTTCAACGGCAATCCAACCTTACAAAACTTTGTCCCACGTGGGACAAAGTTTTGTAAGTGGATTCCGCGAACAAAATCAACGATGGTAGCGATTGACCTCCGGTCACTCGGCCTTTCGTCCCCTGCCCTGCTGCTCAATCCGGATAGCCGTTCGGGTGTTTTTTTGTGCCACACCGCCACATTCCCCCCATGCATTTGAACTTGCTTTTCCATCCGGTTCTAATTATCATGCGTTCGTTTGCAAGCTGTTGAAATTCCAGGCTGACAGATGTGAGCAGACGGGGTCGTTGACAATGCGGAACGAAGAAGAAGCTGATTCTTCCGGCACTCTTGCAATGATGCCCTGAATATTCGGAAAGAAATATTCAGAGAGAAACTAAAAATCACAGCAGCAAGGTCTTTATATTATGAAAGCATGACCCCTCTTCCTTGGCTTCAAAGCCAGTTCGCTTCTGGTTTTCGTGTCATTCCTGTCATTGACGGCTTTGTCCATCGGACGGGCGCAGCCGGTAAAAGAATACGTCCGGCTGGCGGCGGACCTCAATCAGTCACCCATGAGTTCCGCTGTAGGGAATTTGATAGTGTTCAACAACGCGCTCTATTTCACGGCCAATGACGGAACGCATGGCAGCGAGCTATGGAAGTTTGATGGAACGACCGCGACGCGCATCACGGATTTGTCGCCCGGCAGCGCCAGCTCGTCCATCAGTTCCCTGGCGGTCTTCAACAACGCCCTTTATTTTTGCGGTTCGGGCACGACCAATGGCACCATTGACCTGCAATTGTGGAAATACGACGGAACCAGCGTGACCAAAATCACGGAAATCAACCCGGCGGGCGGTGGTTTTAATCCATCCGGCATGACGGTTTACAACAATGCGCTCTATTTCTCGGCCAACGATGGGACCAACGGTATGGAACTGTGGAAGTATGATGGTTCCAACGTGAGTCTGGGGGCGGATATCAACCCGGGCAGTGGCAGTTCGAATCCTTCCAGCTTTTGCGTTTTTAACGGCAGCTTGTATTTTGCCGCGAGCAATTCAATTTATGGCAACGAACTGTGGAAGTTCGACGGCGCAAACGCGACGCTTGCCTTGGACCTCAATTCCGGCAGCGCCAGTTCCAATCCTTCAGGAATGATCGTCTTCCGTGATTTTGCGGGCAATAACGCTTTACTTTTTCAGGCGACGACGCCGTCATCCGGCGCAGAACTTTGGTTCTTCAATGGGGTGCAATACGGCTTGGTGGGGGACATCAATCCTCTCAGTGGCAGCTCGAACCCGGCAAACTTTGTTGTGTTCAATGATATGCTCTATTTCTCGGCCAATGACGGCTCGAACGGAACCGAATTGTGGGAATACAACGGACCCAACTATCCGGTGCGCGTCACGCAAATTGCCCCGGGCAGCAGCAGTTCGAATCCGGCGAACCCCTGCGTCTATAACGGCGCGCTTTATTTCTCGGCCAATGATGGAAGCAGCGGCACGGAGTTGTGGAAATATGACGGGACTAACGCGACACGCGTGGCGGACATCTATCCCGGCAGCGGCAGTTCCCTTCCCTCAAGCCTGGCAGTCTTCAACGGTGCGCTTTATTTTGGCGCCATGAGCGCCAGTTCAAGCCGGGCTTTGTGGAAATACGACGGTTCCGCAGTGTCGCTGGTCACCAACGTCAACACCGGCAGCGCCGGTTCGCTTCCCTACGATGGTATCGCTTTCAATGGCGCGTATTATTTTGCCGCCTCGTCGAGCAACGGCACGGGCACCGTCTTTTACAAATACGACGGCACCAACACCAGCGTGGTCAGTACCACAATATATCCGGCTGGCGGCAGCGGCATCGTCGCTTTCAACGGTGCCTTGTATTTCTCGACTTGGAAATTTGACGGGACGAATTTCACGGCCCTGAACGGCAATCCGCTGCCCACCAGCGTTAGCAGCCAGTGCGTGTTCAGCAATGCGATTTATTTCAGCGGACGTGACAACACCTACAGCAGCCAACTGTGGAAATGCGACGGCACCAACATGACGCGCCTGACGACCGTCAATCCCAGTTACGGCCTCAATCCGCTTTCACTGGTTGTCTTCAACAATGCGCTTTATTTCTTTGCAACTACCGATTACGGCGTGACTTACGGTCTGTGGAAATATGACGGCGTCAACGCGCCGGAGCGCGTCGGTACGATGATTCTCAACAGCCTCAACAACCTTCTGGTTTATAACGGCGCGCTCTACATGGGCGCGGCCACCAGCGGCACGGATTTCGAGCCGTGGAAATACGATGGAACAAACTTCACGTTCCTCGGCGAAGTCAACGCCTTTGGCACCAATGCGACTCCGGTATTCTGGACCGCTTGCCAGAACCGCGCCTTTTTCTCCGCCAACGACGGCGTTCACGGCACCAACGGTGGTTATCAGCTTTGGAGTTGCGATGGAACCAATCTCACGCGCCTGTCAAATTTTGCCGTGAGCGGCGGTATTTACGCGTTCGCCTTGAACGACGCGCTTTACTTCATGGCGAACGACGGCATTACCGGATACGAGTTGTGGAAATACGACGGAACAACGGTCTCCCAGGTGGCCGACATCAATCCCGGTTATTACGGCTCGCAGCCTCAACCCCTTTCCGCTTTTGGCAACAGCTATATGTTTCAAGCGAACGACGCGCTTCACGGCGCCGAACTTTGGCGGCTGGATCCGCTTTCCAGCGTGTTTTGCATCACCCAAATTGCGCGTCAAGGGAATGACGTTTCCGTCACCTGGATCACACCGGGCGGTTGGACCAACGTCGTGCAGGTGGCAAATGGCCTGGGTGGCACAAATAATTTCAGCGATCGCAGTTCGTCCATTCTTGCGGTCAATGGTGACATCGTGACCACAAACTATCTCGACGTTGGCGGGGCCATCAACCATCCGTCGCGATTCTACCGCATCCGTTTGGGACCGTAGAGACCATTAAGCGGGAATTCTCAATCCGGATAGCCGTTCGGATGCTTTTTGTGCCAGGCCCAGGCGGTGGCGACGATGTCTTCCAGCTTCGGATATTTCGGCTTCCAGCCGAGATCGCGAATGGCTTTTTCGGCGGATGCCACCAGCCGCGGCGGGTCGCCGGGCCGGCGCGGTTTTTCCACCGTGGGAATTTTTTTGCCAGTGACTTTTTCGCAGGCCGAGATGACCTGCCGGACGGAATAGCCGTCGCCGTTGCCCAGATTGAAAAAGCCGGTCTTGCCCGGCTGCAATCCGAGCATGTGCGCCTGCGCGAGGTCCTTGATGTGGATGTAATCGCGGACGCACGTGCCGTCGGGCGTCGGATAATCCGTGCCATAAATATCGCACTGCGGTTTCTGGCCGAGGGCGACCTGGAGCACGTTCGGAATGATGTGCGTCTCAGTGCGATGATGTTCGCCAAATTTTTCGCTCGCGCCGGCGGCGTTGAAATAACGAAAGGCGATAAATTCCAGCTTGTAAAGCTGCTGATACCAGATCAGGACCTTCTCGAACATCAGCTTCGCTTCGCCGTAGGGATTGATCGGGCGCTGCGGCAAATCCTCGGTCATCGGCACGCGGTCGGGCGGGCCGTAGGTCGCGCAGGTGGAACTGAACACGAACTTCCTCACGCCGCATTCCACGGCGGCGTCGGCAAACTTGAGCGCGTTGACGATGTTGTTGTGGAAATACTTTTTCGGGTTGGTCATGGATTCGCCCACGAGCGCGCTCGCGGCGAAGTGCATGATGGCATCGGGTTTGGTGGATTTGACGGCGTTGAGGATGTCGCCTTCCTGCTCGGGCTTGCCCAAAATAAATTTCGCGCGCGAATCCACCGCCGAGCGATGGCCTTCGCAGAGATTGTCATAAACCGTGACTTGATGGCCGGCGTTGAGCAGTTCTTCCGCGCAGATGGAACCAATATAGCCGGCGCCGCCGGTGACGAAAACGTTCATGCTAGAACTATGAGAGAAAATCCTGCCGGTTCAAAGTTCAAAATGTCGGGGGCGAATCTCAGGGGCGTGTTGCCCAAATCGAACAGGAGCGCGGACAGCCAGGTCCGCGCGTTGCGAACCCTCTTGAAGACCTCCAAAATCCTTGCAAAATGGATCACGCGGACTCAGCGGTCCGCGCCCCGTATCTTTGGGCAACACGCCCTCAGGACAGGGTGCGGACGGTTTCGACCCGCGTGATCAACCACTGGCCGTCGGTTTTCCGCAATGTGAATTTCATTTCCCGCACGATGGAATCGTGTTCGCCGGAAACGTTCGCCTCGACGGTGAGATCCGCCACAGCAGACTGCTTGTCTGGCGCCACGGTTATGTTTATGTCGGGAAATTTGACCTGCACACCGCCGGCCCGCGAACGGCCCATCAAGGCCAACTGGGTGATTTCTTCACGATCCATGGTGCGCTGGCCGAGTTCGGGCAAATCCACGTTCAACTCGACATTGGCGGCGAAAAATCCGGCTACACCGCGCGCGGCCGCCAGTCGCGCCAGGTCGCTTTCATTCGCCGAAGTCGAAACGGTGCGAGCCAGTTCCGTGAGACGCCGGCGAATGACTTTTTCCGGGCGGGGAAAAAGAACCGTCCACAGCCAGATGCCCAGCGCCGCCAGCGCGGCCAGCAACACGATGCGAATAATAATTTTCATAGGAGGGCTTTGCCAACAATACGGTCACGCCCGGCTTTTCCAAACACGTGATCTTCCCAGGGCATGGTGCGGTTGTCCCCGACGACGAAATACTCGTCCGGGCCGAGTTTGACCGGCGGACAGTTCCAGTCGCAAGGTGTTTTCTCATACGGTTCATCCAGCACTTCGCCGTTGATCAGCACGCGACCGTTCTCAAAGGCGACGGTTTCGCCCGGCAAACCAATGATGCGTTTCAAATACATCACGTGCGGACCGGCCAGACGGATGCTGACCACGTCGCCGCGTTGGGGCTCGTGCCACAGGTAGGCGAGTTGGTTAACGAAATTCACCGAACGGTCCTTGTAAGTCGGCAACATGCTGATGCCTTCGACACGGATGGGCAACAGGATGAATTTGACAACAATGATGAACGTGACAATCAAGGCGGCGACCCGTATCAGCGTTACCTTGGGATTGCGTCCCATCACCACGATGCTCAGCCAGCTGGGCATTCGCGGCTGCTTCCAGCCGGCATTTGATTGTTCAGCTTGGTTTCGCGCCAACATATTCCAAAGTTTCGCGCATCTTGCCAGCGGCGCAAGCGAAGACTGTCACGCTTTATTTGCCTCCCCGGCACATCCTGTCACCGCCGGACTACGTTCGGGTTTAACCGGGTTGGCAGACCTAGCAGCGCCGACGTCCCGTCGGCGGGTTGGAATTCCCGGTCTGCACGCAGCCAGCCGGCGGGACGCCAGCGCTCCCAGGCGGTGGAAGAATTCTTGCCACTCTTGGTTAGCCCTGCACTCCGGCCAGGACGTCAGCCTCCTCGATGGTAAATGAAAAGGGTTCGAGCGGCAGGGGTTGATCGTGATTCAGAAATTCTTCGCAGACCCGAAAGAAGTCCGATTTCGTGGTGACGCGGCGAATTTGATGCAGGAATTGTCCGTCTGGGTCAACGCCCACACCGAGATAATTCATGTATTTTTTCATTTTCGCCACCTGCGCCGGTTCCCGCACGTCCGGCGAACAAGCCGCTTCGTAGAGCGCACGCACGTACTCCAGCACCTCGAGTCCGCGAGGGATGAAAACGGCTTCGCCGCGCTGATACTGGCGGATTTGGCGGAACAGCCAGGGATTGCGAATGGCGCCGCGCCCGATCATCAGTCCGCGCGCGCCGGTGATCTTCAGAACTTCGGCCGCGTTCCGGGCGGAATACACATTGCCATTGGCCAGCACCGGACAGGGCATTTCCGCAACGGCACGCGCGATGTATTCGTAATGCACTGTTCCGCGATACATCTCGCGAACCGTGCGGCCGTGGACGACCAGCAAGTCCAGCGAATGCTTCGCAAAAACCGGCAACAGTTCATCGAAAACTTCGGGTGAATCGAATCCAATGCGCGTTTTGACCGTGAATTTGATCTTCACCGCGTCCCGCAGCGCACTGAGAATGGCATCCACCCGTTGCGGTTCACGCAGCAATCCGCCACCGGCGCATTTGCGGTAAACCACCGGCGCCGGACAACCCAGATTCAGGTCCACCGCCGCAATCGGATATTGCTGCAACTCGCGCGCCGTGCGCACGAGCGACGGAATATCGTTGCCGATCATCTGGGCGATGACCGGCTGGCCCGTCGGGTTTTCAGTGATGGATTTAAGAATGCGTTTTCGCAGTGTGGAACTGGCATGGACGCGGAAATATTCCGTGACATAAACGTCCGCACCGCCGTAAGCCGCCATCAATTTCCAGAACGGCAAATCCGTCACCCCCTGCATCGGCGCCAGCGCCAGCACGGGCGCCGAATTGGCAAACAGCGCTTCAAATTGATGGTGACAATCCACAATGCATATTACCTGAATTGCGGATGCTGCCGCAATCTTTCCCAAGTCGCAGACGATAATGGCGCCTGCCGGTAAACCGGCCCGCTCAACGGCTCGGCGCTGTGGGAACGTTTCGCGCGCTCCAGCCAGTGGCGGTCGAGCAGCTCGTCCAGCAGGTCGGGCCGGTTGGCCGCCACGGTGGTTTCCTCCTTCAAACCCGACGGATGGCCCACACCCACGAAAAATCCGCCCAGCAGCATCGTCACCCGGGCCATGGTGCTGCGAGTGTAATTGGCCAGCGCGCACGGACGCTGCGGGTCAAGCCGGCGGAATAAATCGGCGAACAACGGCACCGTCCACATCGCGGGATTTTTCTTTGGCGAATGCGGGTCGAACAAAATGGCGTGCGGCGGCGGAGCGCCGGCCTCCGGCACGGCGTGTTCGCATGACAAAACAGATTCACGCCGTGCTGGAAGCCGGCGCTCCGGTTCTTGCGCGAGCATCGCCGGAAAATCACCAAGAACCAACTTCCATTCGACCTGAAACAAATCATTGCCGAATTTCACGGAATGGTTTTGAACCAGTTCAGACAGCGCGGATTCATAACCGGTGACATAACCCAGTTCCGCGCCGTGTTCGAGCGCAAACGCCGCCGCAGCGGTGGTGAGATCAAAGCTGACGAGGCGGAGTTGTTTTGGAGCGCGACGCTCCTGAGCCGCAGCGTTTGAATTTGCCAATCCTTCACGCACAAGCCGTATGACCGTGAGCGCGTTGGCCGCCGCACCAAGCCCGACATCCCAAATCACAAATTCACCGGAGGTTGCCTGTACACGCTCCGGCAGGTGCAATTGCCGGACGTACAGCGCCTCGGCTTCCATGGTCGGTCCAATGACGGGATGAAACGTCTCGGCTTCGGCCAGCGAACGGATGGAACACGCGCCGTTGCGCAGATAGACAAGCGAGTAGCTGTTTGGCACGGCGGAATCTTGCAATACTGGCACCAAACGAAAAGCAAAACCGGCAACCCGCTGGCGCGGATTGCCGGTGAGAATATTGCGCCGTTTAAAGTTGGGCCATCGCCTTGTCCATCGCGGCGAAAAGCTGGTTCATTGTGGCCTCGGTCTCGTCGCCCATGTTCGAGATGCGGAAA
Organism: Limisphaerales bacterium; assembly: GCA_003134375.1. GTDB lineage: Bacteria > Verrucomicrobiota > Verrucomicrobiia > Limisphaerales > UBA11358 > UBA11358. The sequence continues at coordinate 15,818 of PLAY01000099.1, forward strand.
GTCGTGCCCTTGATTTTTCCGTAACCGCCGTTAATCAGGAAGCCCTGGCCTTTGACAAGCTTCACCAGTTTCTCCACGTCCACGGTGCGGCCGCCGGGTTTGGCGCCGTTGTTCACGCACACCAAGGTGAGCGACTCAAAGCCCTTGTCCGGATACAGCGTAAAGCCATGCTTCGCCGCCCAGTCACGAGTCATCTGGCTTGTCTTGCGATGACGCGCGAAACGCGCTTCCAGACCTTCGGTAAAAATTTCTTCGAGCTTGGATTCGAGGGCGAAAATGTGGCCGATGCTCGGCGTGCTCGGCGTCATGCTTTTCTCCGCGTTTTTCTGGAATTCGACAAAGTCGAAATAATATCCGCGATCATTGATCGTCGCGGCCTTGGCCAGCGCCGCCGGGGAACAGGTGAAAAGGGCCGTGCCAGGCGGCAGGGCCAGCGCCTTTTGCGTGCCGGCCAGCATCACGTCAATGCCCATCGCGTCAAACTCCAGTTTGACCGCCGACAGCGAACTGACGGTATCCACGATGAACATGACGTCGGGATATTTTTTCTTGAGCGCGGCAATTTCGGCGATTGGAGTCATCACACCCGTCGAGGTTTCGTTGTGAATCACCGTCAGCGCGTCGAACTGGCCGGTGGCGAGTTTTTTGTCCACGGCCTCGGCGCGGATGGGCGAACCCCACGGCACCTGCAGCCCCTCGGCGTTTTTGCCGCAACGCTTGGACACGTCGAGCCATTTGTCCGAGAACGCGCCGTTCATGCAGTTCAGGACTTTTTTGGCGACGAGATTGCGGATCGCGCCTTCCATCACGCCCCAGGCAGATGAGGTGGAGATATAGACCTGCTGCTTCGTGTAAAGCAGTTGCTGGAGTTGCGGTTGGATTTTCGCGTAAAGGTCTTTGAAACCCTGTCCGCGATGACCGATCATCGGCGAGCTAAACGCCTTCAACGTTTTTTCGCTAACTTCGATCGGTCCCGGTATGTGTAGTTTGACGTGTGCCATAATTATTAGTGAAATTTTTCACAAGGTTGAGGGAATGGCAAGCCATGTTTTGCCAAACCCAACGCATTATTTGCGTCCGTCGCCCGGCAATGCCTTTTTTATTTCACGTACCCGTTCGCCCGAAACCATTCGACGGCGTCGGCGAGCGCCTGTCGGGGGGGCGTTTGCGGCAACTGGAACACGCGAATCGCCTTGGCCGGATTGAACCACATTTTGTATCTGGCCATGCGCACGCCCGCCAGCGGCGCCCGGGGCGGCTTGCCCGTGAAAAAGGAAATCATTTCGTTCACGTGCGCTACAGCCAATGCAACCCGATAGGGAATTTTTCTTTTCGGCGCGGGCACCCCGGTAATTTCCTCCAGCACGGCCAATGTTTCCCGCATGGTCCAGTTGCCTTCTTTGTTGCCCAGGATATAACGTTCGCCAATCTCCCCCTTCTCCGCCGCACGAATGTGTCCGGCGGCCACGTCGCGGACGTGAACCCAATTCAATCCGGTGTCAAAATACGCCGGCAATTTGCGATTCAGAAAATCCACAATCACCTGGCCGGTCGGCGTCGGTCTTACATCACGCGGGCCGGCCGGCGCGGTGGGATTGACGATGACGATGGGCAGCCCGTTTTTCACCAGCTTCATGGCCAGACATTCCGCCTGCCATTTTGAGCATTTGTAGTGATTCGTCAGTTGCTCGTTGGCAATCGCGTCCAGTTCCGTTGTCGGGGTGAATTGCCCGTTCACCATCTTGGGCAGGCCGATGCAACCCACGGTGCTGGTGTAAACGATGCGCCGGCAGCCGACCTTGCCGGCGGCTTCGAGGACATTGCGGGTGCCCTCGACATTGACCGCATACATCGGCGCATAATCGCGCATCCACAAATGATAACTGGCCGCCACGTGAAAACACCAATCACAGCCTTCGATTTCGCGCTCCAGCAATTTGCGGTCGAACACGTCGCCGGTCACGCCCTCGAATTCGACTCCGGCCAGCCCGCGCTTGTCGCTGCCCGGCCGCAGCAGCGCCTTTACGCGATGTCCCTGTGCCACCAGCTCGTGAACGAGGTTCGAGCCGATGAATCCGGAAGCGCCGGTGACAAAAGCTTTCATAATGCCGCGGAAGATTCTGACACGTTTTTATAACAATGCACCGCAAGATTCCATAAAAATTTCATGCCCCCGCTTGACTTGAGGTAATGGCTTGGAAAGACTGCCTGCGTCGTATGCCAGTCAAAAGCAGTGCCAGAAAAAAAATGAGCCGGGCCAGCCAGCGCGATCTCGACATCAAGATCCAGTTCATGGAGGGGCTTGTCCGCCGCGATCCCGATTACGTGGACGCGCTGCAATTGTTGGGTGACCACTACACGCAACATGGCCGCTACCTCGACGGCCTCAAGGTGGATGAGCATCTCGCGCGGCTGGAACCGCGCAGCCCGCTGGTTTTTTACAATCTCGCGTGCAGTTGCTCGCTCACCGGGCAATTCGACCGCGCCGCGTCCGCGCTGGAAACGGCATTGCAACTCGGCTACCGCGACTTCCGTTGGCTGGCCAAAGACCCCGACCTCCACCAGCTCCGCCAGCAACCCATTTACCGCGACATCGAGGCAAAAATCCGCAGAATGAAAGTCCAGGTCGGCTGAGACACGAATTTCACGAATTTTCACGAATAAAATTAAAACCGAATCCGTGGGAATCCGTGCAATCCGTGTCTAAAACAATCTGTGTTCCATGAACGTCACCGTCCGCGGCCGCACGCAACACCATCGCACCGTCGCCTTCGACCGCGCGCGCAACGCCGTCCTGCTCGTCGAACAACGGCTGCTGCCGCATGAATTCAAAATTGTCGCCACAAAAAACTTCCGCGAAACCGCCGCCGCCATCCGCGACATGATTGTGCGCGGCGCGCCGGCCATCGCCGCCACCGCCGCTTATGGCCTGGCCCAGGGCGCACTCGCCTTTCCCGGACGCGACCTGCGGAAATTTCACCGGCACGTCGAAACCGTTTATCAAACGCTCAAGGCCGCGCGACCCACCGCCGTGGATCCCGTCAACGCCATGAACGGCGTCCGCGCCGTGATGCGCGCCGGCCGGACCGTGGCGGAACAGCAATCGCTCGCGCTCGCCGCTGCCGAGGAATTTGCCAGTGAAGACGTGCGGCATTGCGAGGCCATCGGGCGGCACGGCGCGAAATTGATTCGCAGCGGCATGAACATTTTGACCCATTGTAATGCCGGCTGGCTGGCGTGCGTGGACATCGGCACCGCCACCGGGCCGATGTATGCCGCGCAGGCGCAGGGCAAAAAATTTCACGTCTTCTGTGACGAAACCCGTCCACGTTCACAGGGCGCAACCCTGACCGCGTGGGAACTCGCGCAGCAAAAAATTTCCCATCAAATCATTGCCGACAACGCCGCCGGCCATCTGATGCAACGGGGAGAAATTGATCTGGTCATCGTCGGCAGCGACCGCACGCTGGGCCGCACCGGCGAGGTGGCCAACAAAATCGGCACCTACACCAAGGCCGTGTTGGCCAGGCGGCATGGCATTCCATTTTACGTGGCGATTCCACTTTCGACGATTGACTGGAATTTGAAACGCGGCTGCGACATCCCGATTGAAGAACGCCATGAAAGCGAAGTCTTGGGAGCGTGGGGCATTATAACAAGTCTGCAGTCCGCAGTCTGCGGTCCGCAGTCCACAAAGAGAGTTTATGTTCGCGTGGCCAATCCGACGAGTGGCGCGCGAAATCCTGGATTTGATGTGACCCCGGCGGATTTGATCACGGGCATCATCACGCCGGTGGGAATTTTCAAGCCAAAGGAACTTTGGACACAACGGCGCAAGTTGGGTTTTACCGATTGAACTTGCCCCGGAAGCGAATCGAAATTAGCCTTTATTTTTGGAGCGGCGGGGTAGCCAAGTGGTAAGGCAGGGCTCTGCAAAAGCCTCATTCGTCGGTTCGATTCCGACCCTCGCCTCCATCCCGAACCGCTTGAGCGGCAAGGGTTTTGTGGGCAGGGCGTCCGCAACGGACACCAAAACGGACACCATTTTTCCAACTCCGTTAGAATCCAGCGTAACCGGCGCTAACCCGCCGACTACTCGCTAACTCTGCGGAACCGGCTTCAGTTATCCTTGCGATTGCGTGACCATTATGAAAACACGTTATCGCTTAATTCGCCGGAGCAGTCGGGGCGGGATGTATTATGCCGTGGATAAAACCACCGGCAAACCGACCAGTCTTCACACGACCAATGAGGACGAAGCCCAACAGATCATCGAAGCCAAGAACAATTCGGTTCGCCAGCCCATCCTGAATCTGCAAATCGCCAAAGCGTATCTGGCAGGCTCGGACGACGGCATGAAAACGCGCACTTGGCAGAACGCCATTGAAGCACTCATCGGCACCAAGAAGGGAGCGAACCAAGAACGCTGGCTGCGCGTGGCCAAGGACAAGGCGCTGGCCCCGTTGCTGCCCAAAGTCATCATTGAAACCCAGGGCGAACTTTTGTTGCACATCCTGCAATGCGGCAAAGTTTCCACCAATGTTTATCTGCGCCGCCTGCATAACTTCTGCGTGGACATGAACTGGCTGCCGTGGCCGCTCGTTCCGAAACGCCAGTGGCCAGCCGTTGAATACAAAGAGAAACGCGCGATTACTTTGGCCGAACATCTGGCCATTGTCGCCCGCGAAAACAATCCCGAACGGAAGGCGTTCTACAAACTGGCGTGGTATTTGGGCGCATCGCAGTCCGACTTGGCATTCCTGCAAGCCGAGGACGTTGACTGGAATAACAACGTCATCAGCTACCGGCGCATGAAAACGGGAACAGTTGCCATTATGCGCCTCGACGAAGAAATGGCGGAACTTCTGCGCGACCTGCCGGGCAATGGGCCTTTGTTTCCCTATCTGCGGACAGTCCGTGCTGGCGACCGTGCCACGGAGTTCAAGCAACGCTGCACCGGACTCGGCATCAAAGGCGTGTCGTTGCACAGCTACCGTTACGCTTGGGCGGAACGGGCAAAGACGGCGGGCTATCCCGAACGGTATGCCCAGGTGAACATCGGCCAAAATAGCAAGGCCGTCCATCGCGCCTATTCCCGCAACGCCCCGGTGGAAATGCCCGCCTTGAGCGAATACGAACGGCAGCAGAAGGCCATCATTGGAAACCGCAACCCCGAACCAGCGGCACCCGCCGTTGCCGCATAGGAGGACACCATGCAACCTTGGCAAATTAAAGCACTCGAATTGGAAATGTCGGCGTTGAATCGCCTTGATGGATTCATCCACGAACACGCCCTCTACTTTCTCATGGGAGCCATCTATCTTTTGCTGGCTTTGTTGGCATGGGTATTGTGCGGCGCATTGCGACCAAAGGGAGGAAACCCCATGTCTCACGTCTGGCCAGCGATTGTTATTCGATTGCCGGGAACGCCACCGCCACCAGAAGAACCGCCCTTTGACCCATTTCCGCCGTTGCGGGAACCGGACTATTATGACCACGATTACCCTTTGGACTAACAGCCGTTCACGGCCTGTAACCGTGCGACTGTTTTTTGGGGACTTCCGGGAAAATCAGGTGCGGCTTGATTTTTGGCTCCGTGGTTTCAGCCATGTGACTTTGCGCCGGGGTCTGGACGGATTGCTGGCGCGGCTCATTGGATTCAACCGTCTGCTTGATCGTTTCAGTTTGCGCTTGCGCCTGACTTTGNNCGATCCCCGCTGCGCGTGATGTTCTCCCGCAACTGCTCCTTGTCCGTGGTGAAAATGTGAATCCCCTTTTTGCCGCGCGAAATGGTGACATACCATTGCTGTTGATTCGTCGCGGCCTTCGCCGCCGAATCCGAAAACAAAACGTATTCCACCGACTTGCCTTGTGACGCATAGGACGTGATGGCGTAGCCCCGAACGAACTGGCGGAAGTTTTTATCCAAGACCCGGCCATCCGCCAGCGCAATGCGGCCGTCCGGCTGGACGGCCTTGACCGTGACCAGTTCGCCATTGACCAGCTTGCGGTTTTCCACGCTGCGGCCATTGGCCTTGAGTTGCAGCTTGTCGCCAGCGGCCAAAGCCAGTTCCTTGCGCTGGCAGGCCGTCAGCTTGTCCAGTTGCTTGAAGGCAATGGGGACGATGCGCGCGTCTGTTTCCACCAGCAAATGCGTGTCCGTAATCAATTTCAATCGTGCTGATTCACCAGCCTTGAACCCGCGCACGTCACGATTGAACACCAGCACGGTGTTGGCATCATAAGAACGGGCGTCGCGCTTTTGCGCTTCCGTCAAATCCACCGGCTGAAAGGCCGTGACCGTGGTTTCCACTTCGCCGACGAGCTTTTCATTTTTAAGCGCGGCGCGAATTGCATCGTTGACCTGGTGAATCTCATTCCAGCTTTGCGAGACGACCACGGTGGATTGATGATCTTTCACCAGTTCCAGATAACGCGCCGTCAGCTTTTCATGCTTGTCGGCCAGTGTGCAGGATTCAATCGCTTTCAATTTGTCCAGCCGTTCAAACGATTCCGTGAACTTGCCGTCACGCGCTGCCTCGACCGCCTGCCGGTATTCCTTGATGTGCTTGCGTTCCTTGATGGACTTCGCCAGCGCCGGATTCTGGCGGCGGATGTTGGTCAATTCCACCGGCTGGACGCCCGAATGTTTTTCAATCGCCCGCAGCGCGTCCCCCGCCTCGACCGCTCCATGCTGGCGGGTGTCCCCCGACAAAATCAGCCGCGCATTGCGTTCGACCACCAGCCGGAGCAGTTCCAACATCGGCTTGCCGCCAATTTGCCCGGCCTCATCCACAATGACCACCGTTCCCTCTTTAAGTTCCTTCTTTTGCAGGAAGCTGGCGACCGTCAGCGGCGACGGGAAACCGTCCCGCTCCATGTCCAGCACTTGCTGGCGTTGCGGCGCGAGGACGACCACGCCGCGCCCCCCGTCACGGATTTGCCCGACCAGCTCGCGCAGCACGAAACTTTTGCCCGTGCCCGCCCCGCCGCGAAAGACCGCGACCCGGTTACGATTGGAAACCAGTTTGTTCAGTGCTTCGCGCTGCTCGTCATCCAGTTTTGGATTGAACGGCTTCGGTTGCCAGACCAGCGGATGACATTCGCCAATGCCCGCTTTGGCCGTCTGGACAATATCCATTTCACGTTCAAGATGCTCCCGTGTGGACACCTTGCCGGGATGCTCGTCAAAACGCAGATAGCCGCGCTTTCGCGTGACGGCCTGAATGTCCGCCAGTGAAACGTCTTGCCCTCTGGCGCGTTCCAGCGCGTGCCGCCATAGTTCATGCTCATGGACGATGGAACGGCGTTCAAACAAATGCTGCTCCGCCCAGGTCACGGCCTGCTCGCAAACCTTCTCGCTGGAAACGGGCATAATGGACGGCTTCGCCGTCAGGCCATCCAGCGAAGCCTTTTCGCCCGCCGTCATCTGGCCGTCCCACAGCGTTTGCAGTTTTTCCAAACCAATGTCCCGGATTTTCCGTGGCCGGTCCTTGTGCGCGATGTTCTCCCGAATCGCGGCCAGGTTGTCGCCCGCCTTTTCCGGTTCACGCGCCAGCAGTTCCTTGGTTTTCCGGTCAATCTCCCGATGCCGCTTGGAAAACCTGTCAATCAGTTCCGGCGCGACGCCCTTGATTTCAAAATCGCCGCGCGGTTTGTTTTCAATCTGATAACCGCACTTCACCAGTTCGCGCGTGAGTTCATGGTAATAAACATTCTCGACAAACTTTTGCGCGGCGAACATTTCGTGGTTCTGTAATGCCTTCCATTGCTTTTCCACCGCATCAAACGTGGCGTTAAACACGATGCAATGCGTGTGCAGATGCGGGTCTAAAGCGCGGGAGGTGTCATGCCGGAACATCGCGGCCACAAGGTTGCCCGTAGGCCGGTCCGTGCATTCATCGTTTTTCCGCACCCGCGTTGCCGCGAAGGTTTGCAACTGGTGCATGGCCAGCGTCACAGCCTGCTCATGCGCCTCGATAATTCGTGCATCGTTGCCGACCAGCGCGGCGATGGAAACAGATTTGGGCGGGGAAAAGGTGAAATCGTAAAACACCCGGCGGTTGGCGGCCTGCCGTTCTTCGCCGTCCATTCCCTTTTCAACCCGTGTCGTTTTTTGCCGGAGCGTCAGCCGTTCGCCGGTTTGCGGATGAAGATTATCGCAGAGCCGGACAAACTCATCGGCGGTCGTCACGCCGGACAGTCCCAAATCTGCCGCGCCCTTCCCGATCCATTGGCCGGGAACGGTCTGCCCCTCGGCGTAGTAATCGCCGACCGCCAGGTGTTCTTTGAAATACTTTTTGGCGTCAACCGGGTTGTATTGGGCTTTCGGTGCAAGCATGGCCACCAGCGTAAATCAAAACGGATTGCCCGCGTTAGCGGGTAGTGGGCGAGTTGGTTGCGGTTAAGCCAAATAGTTCAATTCCGGGCTGACTGGGTGCGGCCATTTCGTTTTTTGGCTTTGCGGGCGTTTTTCTTTTGCCAATGCTGGCTCAAAGCCGCTGTTGCCAGTGACAGCCATTCCTCATCGTCCAACCGTTCCAGAACCCTTGCTCGCGCATAGTATTTATCGCTGTTGGGCATCGGGTCGCCCAACGGCTTGAGAAATCCGCGCGCGGCCAGCACCGGGATGTCATGCGGCTTGAAGCCGAGATAGGCGGCGGTTTGCGCCGTATTCAAACGCGCGGGTGGCCGGGTCAGATTCAAGATCGCCTTGAGTTCGTTGTTGAGCACATAAACGGCACTGGCTCGCTTATCGGCATCGTCTTTGTTTTTCTCCGGTTTGGCGCGAATCTCTTTTCCCATCCGGCCAGCGAGGTTGTTTGGCGCTACATTATTCATACGTCACCTATGGTTCATTTATGTTTCCGACGGACATTCTGACAGAAATTCAGGTTTCGTTTGTGCAATCATTGCACAAAATGAATGTCCCCAATGGCTCCCACTTTGGCAGAGTTTCCGGGCAATCCTGTGCGGAAAGCGCGCAAGATGAAGCTACCATTTTGCCATGCTGCATGATTTTCGTTTCATGGTTTTGGCTGTCGTTTTTCATGGCCGTCCTTTTCAACATTTTGACGGCTCAATTTATTTTCGGCTGACATCCTGACAGAATTTCCGGGCAACCTTGTGTAACCCATTACACAAAATGAATTTTTCTTTTTTGCCCTGCCGCATGATATTTGGTCTGTTTTTCATGGTCGTCATTGGCGGCATTTTTGCATTTTGCCGGAACTCGCTTGTTCCATTTTGGAACAAAAAAAACTTTTCGGACCGGATGCCCGGCGGAATTCAACGTCCGCATGACCCAATCCTTTCCCGCAACCTGATCGAAATATAAATTCACGGAATCATTCTAACGGAACGGGCAGCGGTGAATGTTTCATTATGAAACAAAATGGAAAACACTTGCGGCATTCATTCTCGGCGGAGTTTGGCCATTCCCGGCTCCATCCTCTCCCCAAAAACCATCGGCCAGTCTGCCGCCATTTTTTGGATTTATTTTTCATGCGTCATCTGTGGTTCATTCATGTTTTCGGCTGACATGCTCGCTGAAAATCAGGCTCTGCTCTTGCAGTTCATGCAAAAAAACAAATGTCACCACTGGCGGCATCTTCTCAGATTGGCGAGGTGGCTTTGTTTCATTTTGAAACAAAATGGAAAAACTTTTTGGCTTGGATTCCCGGCAGAATTCAACCCCCGCATGACCCATCCTTTCCCGTAACCCATTGGCAAGCCTGCCTGAATTTTTGAATTCAGAATCACACCTTGCATTCAATCCACAATGCACGGCAACGGCGTTTAGACTGTCCGGCTTTCCTGCGGCTCTCGGAAACCGGACAGACTAAACGCCGCATGATTCAAACCTACCCGGTGACGCACTCAATGGGCGATTGGGAAACCGCGCTTCACTTCACAGCCGTTCCGTGCCGCTCCGATTTCCCAATCGCCCATTCAGTGCTGACTGTAATCAATGCCATTGCAGGTTGAATTTTCATCGCCAATTCCCGTTAAGAAATCACCATTGGTTCCGTTGCATACGACTGAAATTCGTCATGGTGGTAATCCGTTTGCTACATTCCGATTCAACGCTAATCGCCCGGTATTTAATCAATGAGTTGGCATCCTGATTGGATGCTTGGAAGTGGGACGCCCCACCCCTACGAAAAATCGTAGGTTCTCGGCTATGCGCCGCGTGAAATGAAAAAATTGCGTTGAAAAGCGTTGATGAATTCAACGCCATTCAACAGATTTCAGCATCGCGGTTCAACACCGTTCAACAGGTTTCAACCCGGCGATTCAATGCCTTTCAACAGGTAAAAACGCTATCGCGTTTAACTCGCCCACTTTCCCGCTTAATCCGCCCACTACTCGCTAACGCAATCTTCATCGGCTGGCCTAAACTGGCGGCGAATGGATTCGGAAACCAAAAAAGAACGGCGTAACGGCGGACGCGCTTATCGCAGCCGCCTCGAACCGTTCGCGGAGTTTATCCGCGAGCAACGCCAGCAGCGCTGGACATGGCAGGAAATCGCCGCACGGCTTCGCACCGAAAAAGATTGTGTCATCACATTTCAGGGTTTGCACCAGTTTTACCGGCGCTACCTGAAACGTCAGGCGCGGCCTCATTGGGAAAGCGAAGCGGTGACGGCACAGCCGGCCACGGTGAATCCATCTGCATCGGCACCAACGCCGGCGCAGGCAGCAATGACAACAACCAAAACAACGAACCAATATCGGTTCAACATACCTGAATGAAAACAACGAAACATCGCCTGATACTGCCCATGCAGGCCAAAGGAAACATGGGCAAAAGCATCGAAGCCGCCGCCCGCGCGTGCTGGCTTAACCAACGCGGCATCCCGTGGCAGGGATTTGATCTGGACGGCGACAACCGCACCTTGTCCCGATTATTCCCCGGCCAAGTCAAACTCACGCCATTAAACGGTCAGGCCGAAGACCTGGACGAACTCATTTTGATTCTGCGAAAAACCACCACCCAACCCGTCACCCTGATTGACCCACGGGCGCATCTGGACGGCCAGTTGATGAAGGCGCTTTCGTCCACGCATTTCTTTGACATCGCCAGCGCGCAAAACATCGGCATCACGCTCATGGTGTTTCCGTTCGATGATTTGGACGTGATGACCAACCTCGCTGCCGTCTGCCAGTTCTGCGGCAGGCAGGTGGATTACGTTATCGTCCGCAACCCGGCGCGGGCGTCCAAAACCCGGATGTTTGACAACAGCCCGCTGGAAAAGGAATTGCTCGACTGCGGCGCAGTCACCCTCACCGTGCCGGTGCTGTCGGAATTTGTGAAACTCCGGCTCGCCAAGCTGGAGGCCGAGCAGCAGCGCGGCATCCCGTTCAATGAAGCCATCGGCAACGACACGCTTGGTTTGGACATCATGGCGCGGGGTGTCTTGCAGGACTGGCTCGCCACCATGTTCAATCAATACGACCAGATTGCCGCCAAGCTATTGCCCGCCGTTGAAGCGGCCACCATCAAACCCAAAACCGCGCCGCCCATCGGCGAACCGCTGTCCGCCAAGCGCGGCGCGAAAGTGAATCTTACGAATTGAAAGGAGACGTTATGCCCGAATCCGATTTATTTGAAGAAATGCTCGCCGCCTATCCCGCTGAAAAGCGGGAGTTGGCGCGGGCGGTTTATTATCGCTTCGCTGACGGCGACAGCACGCAGTTTTTCAGCCAGCTTTTCCTTGTGCTGGACGTGTATGCCCATTATGCCGAGCGCATCCCCGCCCGGATGATTTCGGCCAACGCCGATTCGCTGGCGACCCTTCAGGAACTGCGCGAGGAAATTAACTCGCTCGCCAAGACGATTGAAACCCGCGATGCCAACATCACGAACCATGCCGAAAAGACCGACGAGCTTTGCCGCGCAACCCAGGAAAAATGCAATGAAACCATTGCAGCCATTGAATTGACGGTGAAAAATCTCGGCGCACAGGTGGACACCAAAGCCATCGTGCAGGGCGTTCAAAACTCGATTCAATCCGGCATCAACCAGAAAATCATCGCGCCCTTCGTGCAGCACACCAACGATCTGGCTTGGAAGGTCATGCCAACGCTGGAAAAAATTCAGGATGCCGCCGACGAAGCCAAGTCCGAATGGACAAAACGGATTTGGAAAACCGCATGGACCACCAGCATCTTGTGGGGCATTTTTGCGGTGATCGTCTTTACCTGCCTCATCTGCCTGAAATTTGCTGATTACTACGACCATAAAATGGCGGCGCAGATTGCCAATGTGGCGCGGGTGATGAAATTCAATCAGACGGCGTTTCAAAAACTGGCGGTCGCCCAAATTCCCATCCAAGTGTTGCCGACGCAAAATGACGGCTTTGACAGTCCGCCGGGTTTTGTGTTGGTGATGGAAGGCGCTTACGCCGCCGATTTGCGCCAGGTCAACGGGCAAAACAACGGCTGTATTTTCTTCCGCAGCAGTGTCCCGGAAAAACAGATCCGCCATGTGCAGCAGGCCGGTGAGAATTTAATGCAAACTACCAACACCCCGGCAAAATAGTTTGTCGCATCCTATCCCCACGCGAATCCAAAATCCAATGACATGGCGCTAGTCAGCGCGTTCGCGGGCGGAATCATATCGGGCTGTTTTCCGCGCCATTAAAACTAATCTTGACGGGATTTTTCAGCGCGCAAAAATTTTTGGACGGAAACGCCGTAGGTTTTTGCCAGCTTCAAAATTTGCTTGCGGCCAGTGATATTCCCGCTCCGTTCCCAATACATCAAGGTGGTCCGGGGAATGCCGCTTTGCTTGGCCGCTTCTTCCTGCGACAGCCCCTTTTCTTTGCGCAGGAACAGCAGCCAGGCTCCGTAGGAGTTCCGGCGCGTCTTTGGTTTTCGACCCATGCACGGAAGGTTAATTCCCGGCCTTGCCGAAAATTATATTTTGACGAAATATCGTCAAAATATCATTTTGCGCTTGCGTTCCGTGACGGACGCCTTAGAAATGTTTGAAATGAATCGGGCGGCAAACGCAGCCAGCCGTGAATCGGGAAAATCCACGGACGGGAAAATTATACCCCAACTGTTTCTTGAAATTGTCCGGCCAGTCGTTGTCAGAGTTCGCCCGACGGTCTTAAAGCTCGTCAACCAAATCACGGACGCGAACGCCAAGAGCTTTGGCAATTCGCAAAAGCGCGTGCAAGCTAATCCACTGCTCTCCGCGTTCGACTTTGCCGATATAAACCGGATGCAAGCTGGCTTTTTCTGCCAGTTTTTCTTGGCTCATGCCGACATGCTTCCGGCGATTCCGAATGGTGTCACCCAAGATTTTCAGTTGTCGCGGACGCGGCATAGCTTTTTAGCAAAGCATGAGTGCGCGGAAACTAGAACACCCAACATGGGTTTATTTTAATCTTGCATGGTTTTGGGAAAGAGCATAGAAATGTATTGCGATTCAGAAAAATGATTTTGTTGGGTTGGCGGGAACTCCGTCGGTTTATGAGAAACAAGACAAGAATTCTGGTGGTGGACGACCAAGTGGCTGTGGTAACGATGATGCGATTTCTACTGACACGAGCCGGTTGCGAAACGCAAGGGGCTTTGGATGCCAAGACGGCCTTGCGACTGGCTCAAACACAGGCGTTCGACTTAATCACCCTTGACGTTGAAATGTCCAGCAGCGGATTTGACCTGTTCATGGATTTGAAGCAAATCCCCCGACTGGCGGAAACACCAATTGTATTTGTGGCAGGAAATGCCAGCATTGAAAATCAGCAGCGCGGCCTTGACCTTGGCGCGGCGGATTACATTGAGAAGCCGTTCGACACGCAAGATTTCCTTTCCCGCATTCTTTCACTGGTAGAAGAAACCGCGACGGCATGATAATTTTATCCCAACAACTTGATTTTGCAACGCGCCTATTTCAAAAGCTCGTAAGGTTCGCGGCCAAGCCCCTTGGCAATGCGGACCAGACTGGACAGCGAAAGATTGTATTTGCCGCGTTCGACGCCGCTGATGAATGTCCAGTGCATGTCCGCGCGCTCGGCGAGCGATTCTTGCGACAAGGCCATCTTTTTCCGATACGCGCGCACGTTCTTTGCCACTCGCTTGCGATACTGGATGTCCATGCCCGCCAAGTTTGGAAGAAAAAAGCCCCGGAAAACATAGACGTTACAACTATCGCATTTAATACTAGACAGCCGCCGCGAACTTTGGCAAAACCGGGTCTGTTGTTTCCCAAATGTCACAGAAAAAAATCTGGACGGAATGAGGAAACATGCGGCAGGATATTTTCGGGCAAAATGAACGCGGGGCATCCAACTGCGGGCGCGAACGGGAGGGACAACTTCTAAAAGGCAACCTATGAAAACTGTTAATCACATTCAATTGAACTTCCAGTTATTCCAGCTAATCATACCCGTCATGCTGCTCTTTTTTCTGGCGGGAGCGGCTGGTGCCCAAGTTCTGCCGCCCGGTTGGAGGGGTGGTCCCACTAATTCGCCGCTGGATTCGTGGTCATTCCAGGACAACACCAACTGGACGAGCGATTTGGGCTATGCGCCGGTCTCGTTCACAAACCTCAATTTCTCACACCTCGGCAACGGCGATTCGCTCGTGGTGGATACAAACATCCCGGCTTGGTTGCAATATAACGTCTATGAAGCTGACGGCACGACCAATTTGACCGTGGACGTTGGCAGCGTGACCTTTTGGTTTGCGGCGAACTGGTCCAGCACCAATGACGCCAATGGCGGACTTGGACCGCAGGAGTGGGGACGATTGATTGAAGTCGGCGGCTACACGCCTGATTCCAGTTATGGCTGGTGGAGTATTTACGTGGACGATGCCGGGGCGAACATTTATTTCTCAGCGCAGACCAACGACAGTTCGGGAAACACCTATACCCTTTCCACGCCGATAGATTGGACGACCAATTATTTCCATTTCATCGCGTTGACCTATTCGAGCACCAATGTCTCGCTTTATCTGGACGGTGTGCTGGCGACGAATGATCCGGGCGGTTTGCCCGTCTGGCCGGGGAGCGATGTTCTTGCCAACGGCTTTTACATCGGCAGCGACAGTAACGGGGTCTTGCAGGCTCACGGCCTGTTCAACACGGTGGCGACCTACAATTATCCGCTCAATTCCAATGATGTTCAGGCCATTTTTAACTGGAATTACACTTGGTATGAAATCAGTCCGTGGAACACGGCGATGGAAAACATCGTTTCCGCCCCGTCCAGTCCGTCCTCTTTGCCAAGCACCTATGACATCATCACCGGACAGGGCGGCTTGCAGCCTGCCGGTTCGGTGACCGCCATCACCAGCACAAATGTTTGGATCACCAATGTCACCGCCACCGCCACCAGCGGCGCGATGGCCATAACCTTCACCATACAAGGTGGTTCCGATAACACTCCGTATGATGTCTTCGCCAATTCAATTCTGGATTTTTCCAGCGACACAAACAAGGCTTGGGCGTGGATGGGACAAAGCTTCCACGGAAATGTTTACACCCTTACCAATCTGCCAAACACCGCCTGTTTCCTGATTCTTGGAACTCCACAAGATACTGATTTAGATGGACTTACAGATGCCTATGAGCGGCTGGTGTCCAAGACCAATCCCTATCTTGCCGATACGTCCGGCGACGGTATTTCCGATTCGGACGAGATATTGAACGGCAACAATCCGTTGTCTTACAATCCGGGTTGGAAACTGGACTCGGATAATGACGGCCTGCCGGACTTGTATGAAACCCAGGTCGGTTTGAATCCGAATTCGGCCGAAGCTGCGCCGGGACTGCCTGCATACAGCAACAACCCGATTCAGTAATCAGACGGCAATAACCCACTTTATGAAATTTATGAAAAACATGAAACGGTTTTCAGTGGCGCTCATGGTTCTGTGGACGGCCTTGGAGAATTGCCAGGCTCAGATAGGAAATTCGGGCGCCAGCGGCGGCCCAAATTCCGCCTCGGACCAGCAAGTTCAAGCCGCCGACCTGTTGGGCAAGCGGGGGCAACAAAAGGTGGATTTGTTTACCGGCAGCTTCGGTTATTCGATTCCCATCGCGTGCGCGCCCGCCCGGAATGGCTCGGAACCGAATCTGGCTTTGGGGTATTCTTCGGCGGAAGAAAACGGCTGGTGCGGCATGGGTTGGAAGCTGGAGATCGGCTCCATTGAGCGCAACACGCGGGATGGCATCCCCATCGCGTATTCGACCGCCAATCCCCCGGCCCCGTTGACTCAGTATGACGACAGCAAAGGGTTCATGCTGAATCTGCTTGGCAAGGGATACAAATTGTTTTCGGTGGCCACCAACAGTTCCGTCGTCGAATACCGGGCCGAGACGGACACCGAGTTTCTGCGCTGCTTTCTTGACACGTCAAACAACAAATGGACGGTCTATGACAAGAGCGGCAATGCCTATTACTTCGGGGAGGTTGCCGGCTCCCGCATGGCCAACCCCAAGACCGGCTGGAGCGGTTACAGCGGCACCTTTCATTGGGCGCTGGACCAGATCGTCACCGCCACCGGGGACTGGACCGCGATTGTCTATACCAACTACACCAGCCCCTTTACCGGCCTGCCGGAAAGAACCCTTTATCCCGCCCAAATCGCCTACAACGGCCATACCAATTTTAACGGCTATTCAGCCAATGTTGCCGGGCCGGACAAAATCATCTTTCAAACTGAGGTTCGGACCAACGATTGGCACTTTTCCTTTCGGTCGGGTTTCCGCGCCGAGCAAGCCCGGCGGTTAACCAACATTTTGTGTCAGGCCGGATCACAGAACGTCTGGAGCTACAACCTCAAGTATGGAATCTCCCCGGCGACCAGCCGCTCTCTGCTGACGAATGTGGTCGTTTACGGTTTCGATGCTGGTAATAACGCCAGCGCATTTTTGACCAACACGTTCGCTTATCAGGCAAACCCCAATGGCGTATCGTTTGGCTCCACGATTATGTGGACCAACATGATTTTGAACACGCCCGGCACCAGTTCGGGTTCTTATGAGCCGGAGGTGTCGGAAATCAATGATGAGGGGCAATTTAGTTATACGGTTGCCGATCTGGTGGACATGGACGGGGATGGCTTGCCCGACCGGGTGAGTTATGACAACTCAACTTCACCGTGCCAGTATCTGGTGCAAAAAAATCTGGGGATGCAGGGCCACGGATTCGGCTCGCGCTATGCCTTTGGCCCCACCTCCACCGGCCCCGGTTTAACGCCCACCGGTTCCAATCCCTTTCCCGACGGCAGCGGCTATGACCAATTAAACACTCCCTACGGACGCATCCGGGACATCAACGGGGATGGTTTGCCCGACCGGGTGATGGACTATTGGGCAGCCCTCAATACAGTGGTCAATAATACCCTGCCTTATACGCCTTATACCAATTATGAAGTCCAGGTGAACACCGGGCAGGGATTTTCCGGGGTGACCGCCTGGCCGGTATCCACCGGGCCGGTAGCGTTGAGCGACCAGAATTCAGGATTGTATTTTTGCGTGGAATCCGGCGGCGTCAACGTGGGGTTGTTTGACATCAATGGCGATGGAATGCCCGACCGGGTGCTGTCCGGCTATTATACCCAAGGGGCGATGACCAATTTCATGGTGCAGTTCAACACGGGAACCAATTTCACTGCGCCCAGGCAATTCGGCCCCTATCACAGTCTCAATTGGAACAATTATCCGGGTGGCCAAACAAGTTATAATCCACCCTATTACTGGGCGGGCATTGAAACTCCGGATTCTCACATGATTGACCTCAATGGCGATGGTTTGCCCGATCACGTCATGTGGCCGATGAATCCCACCAACGGATATGCCGGACAGGAACTGCCTCATCCAACCTCTTACTTTGCCTTGGAATACAACAATGGCTATTCCTTTGAATCCACCAATACTTCCGCCAATGTCCCGGGCGCTTTCGACGTCTGGCCGGGAGTCGTTGCCCAGGCGAATAATGGTCTGGTTACCTATGGCACGACCACTTTTTATTCTGATGCCATCTTGGATTTGCCGTTTGTGGGTTTGTTCGATCTCAACGGCGACGGATTGCCGGACCGGGTCGTGCTGGATCAGACCTCCTTGAACACCTCAACCACGAGGTGGTTCGTTTACTTGAACAACGGCCACGGTTTCAACACCACGCCAATTACCCTGACCAACATCGAGAACCAAGGCCATTATAACCTGAGCACGGATGCTCCCTGGTGGAGTCCGCAAGGTTCCGTGGATGGCTACGGTGAAGTCACCACTTTAATGGATATAAACGGCGACGGGTTGCTGGACCGGGTGATGGCGGTATATTTTAGCGGAACCCCCACTGCTAATTATTTTCTGGTCCAGTTAAATCAGGGGCCGTTCCCGGATTTGCTGACCAACATCAACAATGGCGTCGGCGGCAATCTCAGCGTCACCTACAACCCGTCCACCGCCTACGATAATCGAGTGGATCCCACCAATCCCAATTCCGTCAGCCACATGCCCTTCCCACGGCAGGTGACGGCGGCGGTGACCGCATCTGACGGCATCAATCCGCCGCAAACGACGACCTACGGTTACGGGGGCGGCTTCTTTGACGGAGTCCGGCGCGAGTTTCACGGTTTTGCCGTGGTCACCAATACTGATTCCACCCTGCGCACGACGGTGACTTATTTCCACACCGGGGGCGGCAGAAACTATTCGGCTTTGGGCGAATATCAGGACACCAATTCCACCACCGGCGCGGGCAACTTCGCCAAATCGGGAAAGGCCTGGCGGACTGAAACCTACGGGAATGACAACGAGCTTTACCACGTCCAAATCAATCAGGTTGACCAAACCAGTTTAGGCAATGGCCGTTATTTCCCGTTCACGACGCTGACCTTTGACTGCGATTATCCCGGCAACGGCACGCCCAAAGTCACGGCCACGGACTTCGCTTACGACAACGGCACCGGCAATTTGACCAATAAAGTCGAATACGGTCTGGTAACGGGCTTCAACCCCAGCAGTGTCGGCAGTTTTTCCTTCTCAGATGCCGATGGCACCGACACCAAATTCCATAACACACACTATGCAACTCTTTCCGGCAACAGTTATATCCTCGATCACGAGGACGATGTCACCCTTACGGATACAAACAAGAGTGTGATTCAGGAAACGAAATATACATACGACCAGTCAAGTGGAGCGATTGCCACCAAGCTGACCAGGATTTCCGCCGGTTACTATGCCACCAACAGTTACGGTAGCTACACTTTGTATGGAATGGTCGGCACAACCACCGACCCGGTCGGCGTCCAAACCACCATTACTTACGATTCCACTTACAATACTTATCCGGCGACGAAAACAACCGGAAGCTTTACGACCACGACCACTTACGATGCGCGTTCGGGCGAGCTTGCAACCTCCACCGACCCAACGGGCATAACCATCAGCAACAGTTTCGATACCTTCCTGCGTCCGGTTGAAACGGATAAAATTCCCGTGGGCGGCGGCACAACCGTCTGGATGAAAAAGTTTTTCTACCCCGCCGCCTTGAAGCCAATCACTTCCGGTGTGGCGACCAATTACACCGACACGGTGATGAATGACGGTGTCGGCGGTTTCACCAATAGAACCTACATTGATGGATTCGGGCGAACCGTCCAGTCGCGCAACCAGGGTGAAAATGGAAATTACCGGGTGGTGTCAACCGCCTATGATGGGCGCGGCAAGACCGTCCTGACCACTTGGCCAATTTTTGGGACTTCAATCACTTTCAGCAAACCCACTACCGGTCTGACCGCCACCTGGATTGGCTATGCTGCTGATGGTCGCGTGGCGACCAATCGGCCTGTGAATGTTACTTTCGATTCCAATGGCGCATTCAGCAGCAAGACTGACCTGACCGGCGACACGGGTTCTCCGCTGGCGGCCAAGACTTGGAGCTACGTCAACAGCGGCGATCCGTGGTGGGTCATCTGCACCGACGAAGACGGCAAGGTGCGTCGCTATGGCCTCGATGCCTTTGGCCACACCAACCAGATTCAGGAAGTGGACGGTGCCAACACCTACATCACGACGCTGAAATATGATCTGGCCGACAACCTGACCAACATCGTAAACAACAATTCGGAAAACATCTATTACGCCTTCGACAACGCAGGCGGCATGGTGGCGATGGCCGACCCCTATCTCGGCCAGTGGAAATATCAGCGGGATTATGCTGGCCGTCTCCGCGTGCAAACCGATGCGCGCGGGAATGTCATCAAACTGAATTACGCAAATTCGTCCGGTCAGCAAGATCCGTTGGGCCGGATACTGAGCAAGGAAATTTACAGCCTCAATTATACCAACCAAACGCTCGTTCCAGTTTTCACCAATACCTACGTTTATGACAGCAGCGACGACGGCAACTTCATCGTTTATCCGACGCTGCTCTACAAAACGACCGACAGCGAAGGGTGGGAGAAAAACGGATATGACTCTCGCGGGCGCTTGGTCAAGACCGTGCGTTACCTGAATATCAACGGCCAGAGTTACACCAACACTTACACCTATAACGACGGGGATCACGTCACGACCATCGCCTATCCAAACTCCGGCCCGGTCATCACCAACGCCTATTTCACCAGCGGGACTCTCAAACAGGTGTCCCGCGTCGGCGGCAGCGCCTTTTACACGATCAGCGCGGGAGGTTATGATGAATTCGGGCACGCGACGAATTATTTATATGGCAATGGTGTGACCACCAGCCGCGGTTACTATTCCGTGTCCAAACGTCTGCAAAACATCTCGGCAGTTTCTGGCAGTTCAATTTTCAGCCGGACCTTTACCTACTCGAACAGCGCGGACATCGCTTCCATCAGCGGCACCGGCCTCACCAACACCATGAGCATGACGTATGACAATTTGCACCGCATCAAGAGCTACACGGGAACGGGAGGCTTGTCTGGCAATTACGGCTACGATGCCGTCGGCACCATCACCAACAATATCGAGGGCGGCGGGTCTAGTTACGGTTACGGCGTCCGGCGGCCACAGGCCGTCAAGAGCGCCTTCGGCTACACTTACCTTTACGATTTGTGCGGCAACATGATTGTGCGACGCGGCGGCGCGACCAACTCGCAATCGCTGGTCTATGATGCGGAAAACCGGCTGGTGCGTTTCGCGCAGGCCGGAACGAATTTCATGCTGGTGAAGTTCGGCTACGCGGCGGACGACGCCCGCTTGTGGAAATGGAACAATCAGTCCCCGACCAACCTCCAGGTTTGGATCGGGAACATCTACGAGGNNGGGCGGACGCAGACGGCCAGCCCGCAGGCGGGCTTCCAGGTGTCGCGCCGGTTTACGGGGCAGATACTGGACGCGGAAACCGGCCTTTACTATTACAACGCCAGATATTACGACCCGGAATTGGGCCGGTTTATTCAGGCGGATACAAAGATTCCAGACCTCAGCAATCCGCAAAGCTATAACCGTTACAGCTATTGCCTCAATAACCCGTTACGCTATACTGACCCGGATGGCCACGGTTTCTGGAGCACCGTCGGTTCGTTTTTCAACGCGGAGACATACAAGAGCTCTGGCCAGTTGATGGTCATGCACGACTCGTTTGGCTGGAGGTGCGTGGAAATTCCGGTGGCCATTGGGGGCATGGCAATAGCAACGGCGGATAATGTGTTAAATGTCGTGTCACTAGGCGGCAAGGGAGCCGCAGAGGGCGCAGGAAAGGAACTGATTAAAGTTGCCGAAGGACTTGGAAAAGAAGAAGGAGAGAAAGCAATTGTAAAAGCTGGAACCAAGTTAGAGGAACGGGCAAAAGAATTACATGGTGTTCTTGATCCTCGCGCACAACGAGCAAGAACAACAGCAGTAACCGAAACGGAGGAGGGTGTAACAGTCGTTAGTTCCAGTGAGAGGCGGCTTGCACCCGCACAGCGCGCACAACTTAGGCCCGGTGAAATTGAAGGTGTAGGTGAGGGACATGCTGAAACAACCGGCGTCGATGCGGCAAAGAAGGCAGGGCTTACACCGACCGCAACGGGGGCTAGTCGGCCAATATGTCCGGAATGTGCGAAGACTTTGGAGGAACAAAATGTCAAGGCTGTCAGCCCCTTAAAGTAACCCTAAAGAGATGGTGATTATGCCGAGTTTAACTTATAGCAAAGAAGTAACACAGCATCAGTTGGAATTGCTGCCAAGCCGTAGCCGTGTTGCCTTTGGATTATCCTGTTGCGAACGGATGCTTCCGAATTACATGGCGTTCAAGCGAGAGGTAAAATGGGGAGACGAGCAGCCGTTAAGAAAAGCGCTTGATGAGTTGTGGAAGCACGTCGAGGGCGAAACTATGGATACGGCAAAAGTCAGAAGTTTGACGAAAGAGTGTGAAGTTGTCGCCCCCGATTCTGAGAACTTTACGGCACTGCTCACGACTGCGGCCCAAGATGCCTGTTTTGCAATTTGCAGCGTTTTGGATTACGTGTTGCAAGAAAATCCTGAGCGAATTGCCAAGGCATCATCCTTTGCAATAGACACGTTAGACCTCTACATTCAAGAACTACAGGATGGATTTTCAAATACCCCAACCTTAGTGTCAAACACCCCAGAGCGTCAAGAACGGATTAGATTGCACCCACTCATGCAATGTGAACTTGCGCGTCAGGATGCCGACCTCAAATTGTTGGCAAGTAATCCCGATTTGAAGTCGCTTAAATCTCAGTGGCGCGCTCCCAGCAAAAGCAATATTGATCTCTGATTGGACTAAATATGTCTTCCGCCACAATTGATATTATTATTGAAACTGGCCTTGCCTCGATTTGGTGGACAAGCGTTGGGGTGATTCCGGCTTGCTGGCCTTGGCAAAAAAAGATATAGTTGTCGGCAACAAATCGTTCTTTGAAAATTTGACGTGAGTCTGGCGCGCGCTTGTGGAAATGGAACAACCAGACGCCGACCAACCTTCAGGTGTGGATCGGGAACATCTACGAGGAAAAAGGCGGCAAGAAGTTGTTCCATGTTTATGCCGGAGACCAACTGGTTTGCACGTTTGAAACCAACTCGGTGCTCTATGGCGGAACCGACACGAACAAGGTGGGTTACTATTATCACCACGACCAACTGACCTCGTCCAGCGTGTTGAGTGATTCATCGGGCAACCAAAAGGAAGTGAACGCCTATTATCCTTTCGGGCGGACGCAGACGGCCAGCCTCTCAAGTTACCCTTGAGACACAAAGTGGCACAAAAACGCGCGTAGATTTTGCTACAAAAGACCAATTGGGGCAGATTGGATTAACTGAGGCTAAATCGTCTCAAACTGCTAGATTGACACCAAATCAGGCAAAAGCATTTCCTGAAATTGAACAAACGGGAGCAACAGTTAAGGGTGTGGGCAAGCCGGGATTTCCAGGTGGAACACAAATACCGCCTACAAAAGTTGATATTGTGAGGCCGAATCAATAGCCATGAAAATCACCGATCAAGTTATTGCATATCTGAAAGGTTCGCCACCGGACGATGGTCGTTCCGTAATTGAATTGTCGCATAAAGACAGTCCAGTCATTCGGCCATATTCGGAAGGTTTGCATGTCTGTTACTTGGTGGATAAGGGACAGACTTACGAATACATCCAGAATCGCCATTTGGAGGAGGATGGAATCAGCCCTGACGAATTACATCAGATTGGACTGCGGAATCTGAAGGGTCTGATTGCCCAAAGAAACGCCAAGGTGCAGCCGCATGGCAACGTGTTTGCTTTTCTAGCAGGAGGCGACTTCGAGGCAAGCATCATGTTGTTGGACGAATTTTGGGAGGGTGAATTTCGGAAGTTCGTCACCGGCAAATTGGCAACAGTTATACCAGCGCGCGACGTGCTGGCATTTTGCGATGCTGATTCAGCGAATGGAATCGCCGAACTACAAGAGGTAATCAATCGTGTTTGGCCGACAGGCAATCATTTGGTTTCCAACAATATCTACGTTCGGCAACCGACTGGCTGGCGAGTATTGTTGCTTCCCCGATGAACCCGATTACTAATTCGGAACATTTCACTCGTTCCCTATTGAGGAATGAATGACGGTCACCGACTATGCCACTTGCTACAATAGACTTCATTACAGAAACTCCGGAGACCGGGGAATTCGCTTTGATATTAGTTGAAGATGGTCCTTGGCCTAATAAAGACGCTAACTGGAACGAATGTCTTTCCAGAATTCAAAATCGAATCTACGATGCCATAGACATTGCAATAGATGGTCATTTAGCAGCGAAGCACCCTAATTCAAAAGGCAGAAGCGTGCGGGTTCAAATTGATTCTCCAAGCGGGCTGCCTCCTGCTTTGGCAAAACTGGTAGCCAGAATGAAAGAACACATCGAAAAGGATGCTGAATACAGTAAAGCAATCAAGCAATCCCGATTCGTTCAAAATCTTCGCATAAGCACCGGCCACGAGATGGGGCGTTTCAAAAAGTGATATTGTGTAGAGTGAAGCCAACACAGACATTGGTTATACAGATTGGAAACGAGTTGGGGAAACCTCTCCTTCTTCTTGGCATTTACATAGATGTGGAGTTTTACATAAGCGGTCAACATCGCTATGGATTTCGATTCGGCCCCACAGACCACAATGGACGGCTCCGCATTACATATTCAGATGTTGAAACAAAGCGAGCAATAGAAGCTAAAATTTTTTTGATGGATTACAACACACCGCTGGATGATTGTGATGACTGTCTAAAAGTAAAAATACCATCGGCTGATGAATTGAAAAAGGCATACGAATGGAACACCAAATGGTTTGCAGACAAAGCATCTGAAGATGCAAAAGGATGGCTTAATGCCGCGAACGGCAAAATTAAAGCAAACGAAACTTCTGTCAAATTGCATGGAATAGAAACAATCGTTTCTGTTCCATGTTCGGTTGTTTGACAACAAAGAGAGCCGCCTGATACGCTTTTGGGGCAACTCTTATGAACACGCCGCCAATTGTCGAGCATACACCGCGGAAGCCATCAGGCTTTGATCCGGGACTCAAATGCCTTGCTGCCGTGTTCATCTTCGTTGTGGTCGTTCGGGTTCTTCTCACGTTGGCCAACAAAACAGGGTCCCGTGAAATCGTTGGCATCGGACTTATTGGCGCGTTCTTTGGTTTGATAGCTCTTATCGTCACATCATGCGTTGTCTGGTCGCGCAGAGCAACATCACCACGACCTGCAAGACGGTGGGCACTTATGATTGCGATTACATGGGCATTTCTGCAACTTCTCGTTTGCTTGCTGATAATGCTTCAAATGTTGCCACGAGCTTTGAGTGAAACAGACCGGCCTGCCACTGAAATAAATCGCAAGACATTTTCAATAACGTTGCCGGGTAACTGGATTGAGGACACAAAAAGAGACACGTATGATCCTGATTCCCTCGTCTTTTTCGACGGCCCGGAATCCGCCCTTTTTTCTGTCATCGTGGGTCAGAAATCAGCCGGCTCTTCAGTTGATACTATGCTGGATAATCAAAAGGATTCCCTTAAAAGAAAGATCGTCAATGCAACAATTATCCCCATTACAAAATGGTCAAATTTTGACGGCAAAGGCTTTCAGATGGAAGGAAAGATTCAGGGGATTATAAACGGGCGCGTCACGGTTTTTGGATTTGAGAAGGGTGACAATGTTTGCATTGTCGAGGAGTGGGCAACTCCTGGTGACTACAAAACTTATGCCAAGGATTTTGAGAAAATCCGGCAGACGTTTCGACTACATGATTGACAAATTATTCAGTTTTACAAAACGATTGTTTCAATTCAATGCTTAATGATTGAAACATGAGCACACAAATGAAACTAAAATCAATTTTCACGCTTATTGTCGTCCTAGGCAGCGCGCTGACCTCGCAACTGGCGTCCGCGCAAGGCGTGGTCAATTTCTCCAATACTAACGCTGTCAGCATCAGTTCCCAGGCGGTAGGAGACGAGCAAATGAATCTATTCTTCACCACAGGCAACAACGCAGGGGGTTATACCTTCAATAGCTTCGCGCTGCTGCTCGCAGCCAACCCAAATGCCGCAGGCGTGCAAACATATGCAAATCTTGACTTAACCTATGGGGACATCCTTAATGCCTTTAGCGGGGATTCAGCAAATCATGTTGTGTCAGCAACGGGGGGGTATGATGTGTTTACGCCTGATTCAGTTGATGCTCACACCTCATTTTTAGCCGCCAACACGACTTATGAAATAGTCTTTTTTTGGTTTGGGGGAAATCCGTTGAATATAAGTTCCACAGATACTTTGCCAACTTCAACCGATGGCTGGAGCTATGGCGGCGCAACATTTCCTTTTGATTCCTCGTATGTATTTAACGGCAGCCCGGTCTTTGCCATCACTGCCACACCTGTAACGGCGGTGCCGGAACCTAGCACTCTGGCTCTCGCCGGTCTCGCCTGTCTTGCGGCGTGCTGGCGGTCAAGGAAGTAGCCGGGACGAAAGGCGCGCACTACATAAAAACGTCAATACGGCGAATTTTATCTTGTCCAAAAAAAATCGAGTCGCGCGCTGTCGCTGCGGGCAATTATACGGCAGCGGCGAAAAACTCAAGGTATTGCTCGCCCTGTGCCCTCTGCGCTCCACCTAATACCATTCTCCAAGTTATTCATCGCCGACCGAAGGCGGCTCCAAAAGCCAGCCACAGGGCGGTGGTGAATAACTTGGCCGCCGTCGTCGCCAGCGAACCGATTCCCGCTGACACTACGGCTGGCAGACGTTTTGCCGCAGCGTCGATACGGTCGTTTCCACCGCACCCCGCGAGGGTTAAGTCAAGGAAACCGGCGACGCTGACGGCTCGTGTTCAGAAGTCTGAGAGAACTTTGCCCCGTGAGGGCCACCGTATTAGTTCGACTATGAACCGGGTCATCCCGACCAGCGCTGCCGTCACCACAAGAAAGGAATCAAAAAACATGAACGCATGGAACGAAGTCACCCACTTCGCGGGATTTGACTGGGCCAAGGATCATCACGATGTGCTGGTCTTGGATAACACCGGAAAAATCGCCGCCGAATTGCGGTTTGAACACACGGCCGCCGGTTGGTCACTGTGCCAGCAAAAGCTGGCGGCGTTTCCGCACCTGGCCATCGCGGTCGAGTCCGGCCACGGTGCGGCCATTGAGCGGTTGATGGTGCTGGGCTACCGGGTTTATCCGGTGCATCCGCGCAGCTCCAAATCGTATCGCACGCGCAAGCTGCCCAGCGGCACCAAAACCGATCGCATTGATTGCTGGGCGTTGGCAGACGCACTGCGGTTGGAGGGCGAAAGCTGGCACATGCTGAACACCCCGGAGCCACTGGTGCAACGGTTGCGGTTGCTATGCCGGGATGAAGTCGCGTTGATTGAGCAGCGCACGGCTTTAATCAACCAACTGCAACAGGCACTCTATGAGTATTATCCCGCCGCCTTGGCAGCCTTCGATGACTGGACCAGCCTTTCGGCCTGGGCCTTTGTGGCGCGGTTCCCCACGCCACAGGCTTTGGTCAAGGCGGGCAAACGCCAATGGGAAAAGTTCCTGCACACGCAAAAATTATATCATCCAGAGTGGTATCAAAAACGACTGGCGATTTTTGCCAAGGCCGATGAATTTTGCGGCCCCGAGGCGGTGACCGCTGCCAAAAGCGTGCTGGCCACCGCGCTGGTAAAGTTGTTGCAGACCTTGGAACTGCAACTGGCCAGTT
Organism: Limisphaerales bacterium; assembly: GCA_003134375.1. GTDB lineage: Bacteria > Verrucomicrobiota > Verrucomicrobiia > Limisphaerales > UBA11358 > UBA11358. The sequence continues at coordinate 43,496 of PLAY01000099.1, forward strand.
ATCGTTTGCTGATCACGGAGTGCTTCAAACAACATCCCGACTATCACGTCTTCGCCTCTTTGCCCGGTGCCGGCCCGAAGCTGGCACCCCGGCTGTTGGCGGAACTGGTCGCCCTGCAATCACTGGCGGATCAACCCCAAGTCTTGCAATGTCTGGCGGGCATGGCTCCGGTCAGCTATCAGTCGGGCAAGGTGTCGGTCGTGTATCTGCGCCGCCAATGCAACCGGTTCTTGCGTGCAACGCTGCACCTGTGGGTGGATTTGAGCCGACACTATTGCGACTGGGCGCGTATTTACTACGAGGCCCACAAGAAAAAAGGGCAAAGCCATGCGTGTGCGCTCCGCTGCCTGGGAATGCGCTGGCTGAAAATCCTCGCGGCCATGATCCGCAGTCACACGCCTTATGATGCCGCGCTCCATGCGCGCAGCCAACTCCAGCACGGATCGTGGGTGTTGCAGTTGCAACCCAAACTATCCATCACGAAGGATGCCAGCTAAACGCGCCGACATAAAAACAGCGGTCGGGCGGCTCGTGCTGTGCAAGCCGTTCCTCGCTACCGCTGCGGTCTGGCTTGACAGCGCCGCCCGCCGCTGTGGGTTGCGCTTAAGGTTTTGCGTTCGCAAAACCGTGCCCGGCTTTGGGCACGAAACTAACCTGAACACCGGTGAACAATTATTATGAAAAAGCACTTGCCAGCACAGAGAACTCCTTGACTTTTTCGCCGCCGCCAAGCCCTTGCTTTTAGGAACAGCGCGCGGGGAAGTGACGCTGCTTTTTGTCACTGGACAAATGAAATTTTTGGGCTATTTGATTTGATTATGGACAGCGAGCCAGGTGCTATTTTGACCGGCAGGTTGAGCGAGGCGGATTCAATTTCAATTCCGAGAGCCGCCCGCAGGCTTGGCCTCGACACCTATACGCTTTGCACGCTCATTCAACGCGAGCGTGTCCAGGCCGGGCTTTCCCCTTCAGGCGAATTTGTCATTGCCAACGAGGAATTGAACCGGCTTTTGAAAAAGGATTAACGGCATGGAGAAGCGCGAAGAAAATCCACAACACGAAGTGCCGGGCAGCGAGGCGCGACTGACGGATGGACAACTGGCCGCCTACAACGCCGCTTTCCAGACGATTGAAGGCGATCTTGCAACCATGCGGCCCGTGCGCGAGGCGTTGAGCCGGTTGGAACACGTCCAATGGGAACGGCCAGTGCCAAAGGCTTTTGCCACCCACACCACGCCGGAAGGCCAATGGAACGCGCACGCGCTGCTGCTTAAACTTTTCCGAACTGAAATTTTGCTTTGCCGCAAGGCGGACGGCGACGAATGGGCGGTGATTCAACGGCTGGTGGCTTCCCCCTACACGCAAGCCCACGGCGACACCGAGATTTTGCTGAAAGGAAATGGCCCCCGCGAGGTGGCGACCGAATACATGGGGCAAATGCGGCACACGCTGCGATTCATGGCGCGTAACGCGGAAGTCAAAGCGCAGAAAATCGTATGGGAGCAATTCCCCGACGACCATCCGGGCAAAGTCATTCGCGCCCTTTCAGAGCGATGCGACAGTGTTGCCGAAGGCACGGAAGTGATTAAACAGGCGCAAACGCAGTCCGTGCGCCAGTCGCGCGGCATCGGCATTTGATTGAGGTATGGATCAGGAACGCGAAAAATTTCTGAATTTGAGGGAGAAACCGGCGCGCGTGACCGTGGAGGAAGCGGCGTGGATTTTGCGATGCGCCGCGCACGACATTCCGATTTTGGTTTCCAACGGATTGCTCAAACCATTAGGGCATCCGGCGGACAATGCCACGAAGTTTTTCGCTTACGACACCCTTCAGGAACTGAAGCACGACATAAAATGGCTGGCCCGTGTCACCGACGCGGTAAGTGAACATTGGAAATTCAAGAACGCCCGTAAATCGGAAAACGCGGGACAGTTTTCTGCGCCAGGCGAATCAGACCGTTCCGGCAAATCCGCAATGCAACGCGCATGAATGTTCTCATTTTGCGGACACCAACGGACACCAAAACGGACACCAAACGAGTTAAAAACGGTATGGTTGGATTAAGCCGAATTAGCTTGAATAGCCAATGAAATCAGCTATATTTGAACTGCAAACGCGGGGATAAATGGCCGATTCCGACCCTCGCCTCCAATCCGAACCGTGTGTGCGGCAAGGATTTATGAAAATTGACTGGCCGGAGCTCCAGCAAAAGCTCCAGCAAAAATAGTATTGCGCACCATTGCGCGAGTATTGGCCAGTATCTGCTAACGCGGCTTCTTCGATACGAGGCATCCTTAACAACCAGGATGTCTATGAAATGCAAATACCGTCTCTTCCAACGGAACAACGGGATATTTTTCATTCAAAACAACGCGACCGGCAAACAGGAAAGTCTCCGAACGCGGGACAAGGAAGCTGCGCGACGGATTTTCAACGCCAATAACGAGGCACACCAGCAGCCAGCCATCAACCTGCAAATCGCCCGCGCGTATTTGATGGCGTGTGATCCGCTCATCGTCAAACGCACCTGGCAGCATGTCATGGAAGAGTTGGTCAAAACCAAACATGGTTCGACCCAGGAACGCTGGCAACGAGCCATCAAGGACAAGGCTCTGGATTCGATTCGTTTACTGCCATTGATTGAAACCCAGGCGGAGCAGCTCTTTCGGGTGTTGGAGAAAGGAACGGTCTCGACGAATGTTCATTTGCGCAAGTTGCACAATTTTTGTCTGTCGATGAATTGGCTGCCGTGGCCGACCATTCCAAAGAAACTATGGCCGCCGGTTCAGTTCAAGGAGAAGCGAGCCATCACATTGGAAGAACACCGCCGGATTGTGGAACGGGAGAATAACCCGGAGCGCAAGAAGTTTTACGAACTGTGCTGGCACTTGGGCGGCAGCCAGGGCGACATCGCCAATTTGAAGGCCGAGGATGTGGATTGGGAAAATCGCACCGTCAGTTTTACCCGGAAAAAGACCGGCGTTCCGGTGATTCTGCATTTGGGCGAAGAAGCATTGAACACGCTGAAAGATTTGCCAAGCGAAGGGTTGCTGTTCCCCTACCTGTCGGGAGTCCGCGCCGGCGACCGGGCAACCGAATTCAAACAGCGTTGCCGGGGGCTTGGAATCGAAGGCGTATCACTTCACAGCTACCGCTACGCCTGGGCGGAGCGGGCCAAGACTTGCGGTTATCCCGAACGCTTCGCGCAGGAAGCTTTGGGGCACAATTCCATCGCCGTGCATCGTGCCTATGCGAAAAAGGCCAAGGTGAAGCTGCCAAGCCTTGAGGAATACGAACGGAAAATTGTGCCGTTGCCAAACATGAATCATCGTGAAAATCCGGTTGGTACACCCATCAAGGAGGTCGTATGAATGTAAGTCCACTCGATGTTCTCGGACCTGTGTTCCATTTTTTGGATGAGGTCATTGCCGACGACGGAGTTTATCTCTATCTCGTATTCGTCTGGCTCTGCCTGATTCTGATTGCGTGGATACTGAGTGGCGGTTTGCGGCGGAAACAGCGGCCAGGAAATTCTGCCGTGGTCATGCCGGGCATTATCATCACCCCGCGATCCCCGGTTGAATCATCGCCACCACCACCAATCATCGGCGCTGATATTGACTCTGGAGGGGATGATGGCAGCGACTCGTCAATTGACTGACGAACACGATTATCGGCGCAGTGTGGTGTCTTGTTCAAGGGACAAAATATGTCATGCTGCTTTCATCGGCTTCGGGTGAAATCTGTGCAATGGTGACTGAGGATAAGATTCTTGCCGAAAGTGTCATCGCGGCAATAAATGAAGCGATTGTTTCCAGAGGGTGAACAGTTACATCCCACGTGTTGGCTTGCCGGCAAGTCGAAGGCTTGTCAGAAGGTACGCGAGCAAGGAGTTGCTAACGTTCGCTAAATCCCCGACTGAGTTGGTTAATGACCAGCGGTGCTCCGACCCCCAAAGTGAACGCTGCGGAAGCCGTATCTACCGTAAATATCACCGGCAACACACCCGCGCCCAATGCAATGGCTCCTCGCACCACATAGAACGACATCTTCTCATAACGCGCGGGAAGTCTTTGGTTCCGCCGGAGGCAATCGTAAGCTGCAGCGCACTCCGCTAAAACACTACCGGTCACGGCATACAGGATGTAATAATTGCTCATAACTCAAATTGCGCGAAGGATGCGCGAGAGTCGAAGGAATCAAATGGCGAGCCTTTATATTCCCAGACTGGTAGGCCAATGAAGAGGTCTTTCCCGCTCGGTATCGCCAGATAATTGCGGTGCTGCGAAAAAGCCTTCTGTGAATTCACGGAAATGGGTCAACGCACGCCGAGCCTCTTTGTTCCATTCAGCATTGGCTTGGTTCGGATCGGCATGAATTCGCCTCATTATGCCGAGGCGTCGTAGGGCAGCGCGGTAGTGATCCAAGTCGTGCCCACGCCGGTCAGTCGGACAAGAAAAAGGTGGACGCTTCGATTTGAGCCAGTGCCGAAAGGCGGTAACAATGTCATCGTCACCATAGTCCCACTTGATTTGGAAAGTTCCGAAGGTTACTTGGTTCTCAAAGACCGTGCCAGGACACCCCTCCAAATTCTGACCCAAAGACTCAGCAAAAGCTCCTTCACGAACAGGGTCAAGACGTGAAAGAACCCAAGCACCTTTACCCGATTTCCGGCTCTTCTCCAACGGCCAAAACTCAGATAGACGGCTCCTGGCTGATGGGTTTAGCGAACGCCAACGGTTTGGAAAAGGTAACGGTGGGGAGAAGTGATGCCCGGCTATGGCCAGATAGACTACCCGTGCATGCTCATTTAGCAGTGCTAAAAAACAAGATCGGCCCAGCTCCGTTTCGGTAGATTCCTTTCTCTTAATTTGAGCCAATCGAGTATTAAGCTCTGCCACGGATTTCTCAACCTCCTTCAAATCCTTTACCCCGAACTGTGCAGACTTTCCTGATACCGTCTCCATCAGTCGGCGAGCATCCCCTTCCAACTCATCAAACGCTTTGTCAATTCGACCAATGCGCTCAACGATTGGCGCCAGCGCAGCTTTTGTTCGCTCTTCAATGTGCTTCGTGAATCTCCTAAGCTCCTTTTCCACAATTACGGATTGCTGCATAGACGCTTCGGAGTCAACTATCTGGATGGTCGCCGCTTTCTTCAACAGCAATTCCCTCTGCTCGACAGCCTCCGCACTGATGCCCAAGGACATCTCCTCCGTACTAATTCCTGGAATACCTTCGTCGAGGGCTTTAATCCGCCTGACAATCTCCCGGATTCTCTCTGACTCCCTCGCGTACTCCCAAAGGCAGCAAGGCACAAGTTCTTCGATGGAAAGGCCGCTGAAATTCCATTCTTCCTTCTCGGCTTCCGTTTCCGTTTTCGCTCTAACTTTCCGTGTGGTGTCAGGTAGCATTTTGTGGTAAACTCTCAAAATCACAAAGCTCAAGAACTCCATACTCTGGGCAATCACGAACCGCGAATGACACCCGAACATCACCAGCGTCGTAGTAGCAACGCGGACGGCTGCCCGCACTCTGCTGTTTGTGCATTACGTAGTGGCCAGGGCCGCGAAATGGCGTATAGCGATAGCGCCCCGGTGAGCGGGGAAAATCACTCTCCTCAAAATAGCCAACTGGTATCCCATCCAACATGAACTTGTGCTTTGAAAGTGCCATATCGCTGAATGACGCCAATCAATATCTGAACCGCACTCACCCAATGACGCAAGAACTTTCCTACAACTTCCGGCAAACCCAAAACGCCAACCGGCATTGGCTCCAACGCGTCTGGCTGAATTCATCTTCGACAAACACAGTTAACGACGTGCCCGATGATTGCGTATCATGGCCAGTTGAATCCGGCATCCTCGCACTGTCAGAAAGTTTTCAACTGCGTCCGGTTTGGTCTGCTTCAGAATAAAATCGAACAGCAATCGACAAGTAAAAGAATTGTGGGCCGTTTTGTAATAAATTCTCCCGGCAGGCATTCGTGATGCATGGTCACGTCGAGAAATAAAACCGTTGAAAAGAATCGCTGAAATTCAATCGCTCTGCTCTGACTTTTTCGCCGGTTTGACCTCGGTCACGATGATGTTCTGAATTAAAGGCGTGCCATCAGCGGGCGAAAGCTGGTAGTTGGTTGACACCTTGGCAATGAACGCCAGTTCCTTTTTCTGCATCGCTATTTGAAGCCGTTTCAGATTTTTCCCGCTGATCAGAACTTCGTGCATGACAAAGACCAGACGGAGATGATGTTCCTTGTTTTCAATCTTGAGTTCGGCCAGCAGAAACTGATTGAACGGCAGCAGCAGGCAATGCTCGCTGGAAAGCTCAATCCGCAATCCGTCAGCCTGGGAATCACTCGACCAGCATTCGGTTGTTTTTGTGCTCATATTTTTGGTTGTGTTGATGTTTGCTTTGCTCGGTTTTTTTCAGACGGCAAATGGTGTCGGCCACCTCCTTGCCAAAGCGGAGGAGATAACCGTGAAGTTTGTCCCAAAGCTGCAAACCGGGTTGCTGATGGAAATCCCTGGCAAATTCAAACGCCAGCGGACGGTGCCCGGAACGGGCAACATTTTCCCGGAGCTGTTCCTTGTCGGGCGTGAAAATACGGATGCCGCGCCGGCCGCGCGAGATGGTCACATACCACTGCTGCGCGTTGGTCGCGGCCTTGACGGTGGAATCGGAAAACAGAACGAAATCCACCGTTTTGCCCTGTGAACCGTAGGAGGTGACGGCATAGCCGGGTAGAAATTCCCGGAAACTTTTATCCAAAACACGGCCATCGGCCAATTCAATGCCGCCGTCAGCGCGAACGGATTTCACCGTGACCAGTTCACCATTGGTGATCCGGCTGCCGGATGCCAGCTTACGGTTGGCCTTCAGGTGCAGCCGGTCATTTTGGGAAATCGGAAGTTCACGCGGGAGACAGACGTTGATTTTGTCGAGCATCTTGCTTGGGACGGTGATGAACCGTCCGTCTACTTCGACCAGCACGCCCGACTTCACGATACCGCCCAATTTCCCGGTCTTGCCCGGCTGGGCATCCCGCACCTTTTGATTGAACACAATCACGGCATCGGGGGGATAGAACCGTTCATCCCGCTTCTGTGCGTTGGTCAAATCGAGGCGGTCAAGGATTTGAACGGCGGTATCCGCCACGCCGAGCAATCCTTTTGCTTTTAACGCTTCACGCACCTTGGCGTTGATGCGATGAACTTCACCCCACGTTTGAGACACCACCACGGCAGTGGCCGATTGTTCAATGACGCGGACATATTCATCCGCCAGCTTGTCAGACTGTTCACCCAAGCCGCACGCCACCACCGCACGCATCTTCTCCAATTGTTCAAACGATTCGACCAGTTTGCCCGCCGCCGCCAGTTCGACAACCTTGCGATACTGCCGGATGGACGCACGTTCCTTTTTGTCCCGGCCAAGTGTCGGGTTCTGCCGCCGGATTTTATGCAGTTCAACCGGGCGAATCCCCGAATGGCGTTCGATGGCCAGCAGCGCATCCGAAGCTTCGACTGCTCCATGCTGGCGCGTGTCGCCCGAAAGTACCAGCCGGGCATTGCGTTCACACACCAGCCGGACCAATTCGAGCATTTGTTTCCCGCCAATCTGGCCGGCCTCGTCCACCACGACGACTGTGCCTTCAGCCAGTTCACGTTTGAGCAGAAAATTGGCAACTGTCGTGGGTGACGGGAAACCCGCTGTTTCCATTTCCACCACCTGCTGGCGTTGCGGCGCGAGGACCACCACGCCCCGGCCACCGTCGCGGATTTGTTCGACCAACTCACGCAGGACGAAACTTTTTCCAGTGCCCGCACCGCCACGAAATGACGACACCCGGTCAATTGATGAAATCAAATCAGCAAGCGCCTTGCGCTGCTCCTCGTCCAACTTTGGATTGGCCGGACGCGGTTTCCATACCAGCGGATAACATTCGCCGACACCGGCTTTGACCGTTTGAACAATCTCCATTTCACGCAACAAGACCTCGCGCAAAGTGACTTCATTCGGACGCTCCTCATTGCGGATATAATTTCGCTGGCGCGTGAACGCTTTGAGTTCAGCGAGGGAGAAATCCTCACCGCGCGCCCGTTCCAATGCCTGCTGCCATATCTGGCATTCCAGCACGACGGACTTGCGCTCAAACAAATGTTCTTCCGCCCATTGAATGGCGTCAGCCAGGCCGACGCGTTCACTGGCGGCAACATTCTTTTCCGGCCGGCTTGAAAGCTGGCGCAACGAATCGCGTTCGGTTTTGCTCATCTGTGCATCCCATAGAGATTGCAGTTCATCACGGCTCAAATCCTTTTGTTTTCGTGTCCGCTCGGCGGTCGCCAGTCGTTCCCGCAAATCCTTGATGTTTGTGCCAGCCAGTTCAGGCTTGCCAGCGAGCAGCTTGGCCACGGCCTTGTCAATCTGCGCGTCTCGTTTGGAAAAACGCTCGCAGAGTTCTTCGGAGACGCCTTCAATCTGGAAGTCACCGCTCATCCGGTTGTGAATCGAATAACCGAATGAACGCAATTCACGGGCGAGTTCATGGTAATAAGCGTTCTCGGCGAATTTCCGCGCCCGCAAAAGCTCATAATTCTGGAGGGCCTTCCAGCGATTTTCCGCCGAATCAAACGTCGCGTTGAAGACAATGCAATGCGTATGCAGATGCGGATCGAGGGCGCGCGACGTGTCATGGGTGAACAGCGCCGCCGCAAAATTGCCGGTTCGCCGGTCAACGTTCGCGCCACCGGCCCGGACGCGCGTGGAAGCAAACACTTCAAACTCGCGCAAAGCTGATCGCACTGCGCGCTCATGCGCCTCAAGGATGCGCCCGTCTTCACCGGCCAGCGCGACCATCGAAACGGATTTGGGCGGGGAGAAAGTGAAATCGTAAAATATCCGCCGATTGGCCGCAGCGTGGCCGTCTTCGACCCGTGTCGTGTTGATCCGTTGCGTCAAGGTTTCACCCGTGGCCGGATGCTGATTTTCGCAGAGCCGCAGAAAATCATCCGCGCGGATTTTCCCCGACAAGCCAAGCCGTTCCACGCCCAACCCATACCAGTCACCCGCCACCCGCTGGCCCTCGTTGTAATAGTCGCCGACGCAAAGATGCTCCTCAAAGTATTCCCTGGCGTTCTTCAGATTGTATTGCGTCTTGGCCGTGACCACACCCAAACCCTATCGGAACCTGCCCATGATTTTTTGCAGTTGCTGCAAGTTCGCACACCGCTTTTGTGGTGAGCTAGGGCCATGTGCGAAATCGAAACGCTTAAACGCGACCGTCTGACCTAGCCATGCCAACCACCACCACCGCCCAATTACGCACCGCCATCGAGGTGCTAAATAAGCTTGCCGAACGCCTCAACGAACAGGCCGCGCATTCGGTGATTCAGATGCCGGAATCACGCCTGGGTGACGACTACGCCACACGGATTGAATCACGAACCATTGAGCAAACCACCCGGATTGAGACCGTTGCCGCGCAACTGAAAAGCTGGCGGGAAGAAATTCTTCAACAGCAGAAGCAATCCATTTCCATCCATGTTTAACACGATTTTTTCACAGGCAAGCCCTACCCCTTCGCCAGCGAAGGATTTTATGTCCGCGAAGTGGTCGCGGAATGGATGCGGTATGTCCGCACCGTGTCCGGCCTGGATGTCCGCGTCCTTGTCCACTCGCTGTCCGCAAACAGGCCACGGACAGTCCGTGTCCGCGTCCAGTCCGCGGTCGCAGTCACGGACGCGACATGTCCGCACTGATGGTCTCAAGACAGTCCGCAGGCCGGCCACCGCCATGTCCGCAAAATGTCCGCGCAAAGTCCGCGACCTTGGACGCACCATGTCCGTATACAGTCCGCAACACCGGATTGTCCATGACCACTGGCTGGCTGCCGAATGTCCGCATGGCGGCCACGCCATGTCCGCATGACCCATGTCCTCGTTTGATCCCATCATCGCACGCAAGGCGGTCACGGAATTTGCCCCGCCCCGGCCGGAGCGATTCCGGGAATTATCCGCCGCGAAGGATTTCATCACCGAGTTGCGGCAAAAACGCGCCTCGTATCGCTCCATCGCCGACCTGCTCACCCGGCATGGCCTGCCGATCGGCAAAACTGCCGTGGCCGCATTCTGCCATGTAGTGCTGGGTGAGACATCCCGTTCCAACAAACATCGCGTGCGAAAGCGTCCACTGATTTCTGATTCGGCCAATGGCCAATTACCTCTCCCCGCTACACCACCATCTGTCCCGCCGGCCACCGGCAACGGCGGCGAAAATCCGCAAACCCGCGTTCGCGGTCCGCGCATCGCACAAATCCGAATGCTCAAACCACAAAATCCATGAAACGTCTCGACCTCATCCTCAACGGCAAAGGCGGCGTCGGCAAAAGTTTCTTCGCCATCAACTTTGTTCAATACCTGAAAGACAAGGGCATCACCCACGTCGCCATTGACAGCGACAACGAAAACTCGACGCTGAAACGGTTTCATCCCGATGCGCGGTTCGTTGACCTAGACGACCGGCGCGGGCCGGACGCCATTTTCAGCACCTTGGAGAAATCGAATCTCGTGGTCATGGACTGCCGCGCCGCGTCCACCGACCTGTTCATTGATTTCTTTGCCCAAATCAACCTGCCGACTGTGCTGTCGGCGCTCGGCGCGTCACTCACGCTGGTCATGCCGGTCAATCACGAATCCGACAGTGTGGATCAGGTGCAACGGCTGGCCGACGAGTTTGGCAAAAAGTGCGGTTACGTGGTGGTTCGCAATGCCGCCCATAGTGAGAGCTTCACGCTCTATGAAGGTTCCGAAGTCTGCGCCCAACTCAAGGATAAGCTGGCCGGCAAAGAAATCGCCATGTCACAATTGCAAGATTGGCTCGTTGTGGCGCTCAACGAGCAGAATTTAACCATCACGGCGGCAGCGAAGCATCCCGCTTTCAGTCTGCTGGACCGGCAGCGGCTGCAAACCTGGCAGCACAAATTTTACGCCGGGATCGAATCCGCCGCCGACCTGCTATTGCCCGCCAAACCATGAGCACACCCAACAAGGACAAGCCCGACTTCGACGAGGAATTTGACCAGACCGTCGCGCAATGGCGTGAACAGCATAAACTGCGTGAAGACGATGCCGTGCTATTGCTTGTCGAATTATTCCGCATCCACCAACATCATTGGGATCAACTGCGCCGCCGGGAGATGCCCTCCTTCGAGCAATTCCGCTCCGACATTGGGTTGCTTACGGCAGCGGCGAAAACATTTCAACAACAGGTTTCAACCCTGATTGAATCCCTCAAAAAGCTGCCGGCGGCTGCGCCTTCGGAAAATGTCACGCTTGTTGCCGCCATCTTTGCCGTGATTGCTGCTCTGCTCGGCGGTTATCTCATCGGGAGGGCCTGGCCATGAAAGTCGATTTTGTTCCATTCCACTCAACCCATCTTTCAATCTGGTTCAAATGTCTCCGGCCAATTGTGTTTGGATATGGCGTTTTGCTGGTCATCATGGCCATCTGGCTTTTGGTGACCTCGCGCGCACGCAAGAACCATGTCGCGCAACTCGGCGGGCTGACTTGGAAACGCAATCAATTCTGCCGGGGCTGGCTTATCACCGGCGACACCGGCTCCGGCAAGACCAGTTCCGGCATCAATCAACTCGCCCACCAAGTCTTTCAAAACGAACCCGAATGGGGCGGGCTGTGCATTGATGAAAAGGGCGTTTATTGGGAGACGCTCGTGGCGATGGCAAAATTTTACGGGCGCGAGCACGACCTTATTCACCTGCAAATCCGCGCGGACGATTCGGACACGCAATGGACGCCGCCGCACCGCTACAACTTGACCGGCGACCGCAGCATTCCCTTTATGACATACGCCAAGTTTGTCATAGATACGGCAACGAGCCTGGGACAAGGCGGTGACAAGGGGTTTTTCAAGAGCCAGGCGCAAATCCACATCACCAATGCGCTGGAGCTTTTATTCGAGTTGAGGCGTCCCGTCACGCTGGCTGGCGTTGCCAAGCTGCTCACCGACACCGATTTTCTGAAGGAACAAATAGACAATCTTGGAAATCTGGTTGAAACGCCACGGCGCGCCGCCGTTAAGGAGCATTTTTTGAATCGCTTCATCAATGACCAGCCGCCCGAACAAATCGGCGGTGTGCGGGAAACCACCGGCAACTATCTGCAATACTTCCTGACTCCGGAAGTCGCCGAGGTGTTCTGCACCGGAGAAAGCACATTTGATTTTGCCGCCATTGACAAAGGAAAAATCATCTGCGTTACCATGCCGCAAAAGTTTCAAACCGAGCGGCGTTATGTCAACACGTTCCTGAAATTGCTTTTCTACAATCACGCACTGCGCCGGTTCGACAAATCAAAGGCCAAACGCGCCAAAGATAACTTGCTCATTCTGTGGGCGGATGAAGCACAGCGATTTATGACCGCCAGCGAGGACGGGACGAGTGATTACAATTGCGTGGATGTGATCCGCGAAGCAGGCGCAACCATCGTTGCCGCCGCCCAATCCACCACGTCCCTTGTGCCGCCGCTTGGGAATGACAAGTCGAAGGTGCTGACGTTGAATTTGCGCAACCGGATGATTTTCCGTTCCGCCGACGAAGCGGATGCCGTTCAAGCCGCAGATTTTCTTGGCAAAAAACAAGTCGTGAAACGTTCGTGGGGTTCAAGTGCGGGAAAGCGCAGCGTGAATTTCTCCGAAACCGACGAACACAAAATTAAACCGCACAAGCTCCGCAACCTGCGCGACCATGAGTGCGTCCTCGTCCACTGCGAACGGGGATTCCGCCGCGTGACGCTGCCTCCTTTGGAGGCTGACGGAAGTGTTTCCAACTGGTTCAGTTGGTGGATGCGGTTGTCGAGATTGCAACCGTGACTTCAAAGGCCGCGCGGCGAAACAATTACCACAACTCGGAGGCCACCCGAAATGGCCGCAACATCCTTCTCCAGAGCAACGGGGTTGTCGCAATAGCCTTCTGGATCGTAAACGAGGCAGACCAGTGTCCGACAATCAGGGTGCGTTCGATACCTTTCCTTGTCCTCGATAAGTTGGTTGGCGACTTCCTTTTGTCCAAGGGTCTTGCGAGTCATCTTCGCTTCAACCACCACCTTCTCGGATTTCAGTAGAAAATCCATTCGGCTCGAATTCCCCGCGTAGCTCGGCGTAACTTCTTCCGGCCTCACATCATCAAAATGAAGAAGAAGCAAAGCGTGCAGTAAATCTTGAACATCATACTCATCCTTGATGCGAAATCCTGGGCGGCTGTCGTGACGCGTGCTAAGTTGCCGTGCAAACAGAGGAAATCTTCGACATACATTCTCGACCAACGCGGCAGCATCTTTCTCCGGTCTGGTTAACTGCCACGTTTCTGCGAGCGCGGATTCAAGCCTTGCTGTTGCCGCCGCACGCAGCGCCACCCAAATCACTGCTGCCTCGGCTGTGTCGCGCGGTTCAACTGGATTGGTTATACATCGCCCCAGCAATTCTCGATCAAGAGCGGCAAAGCCATCACTAACAAGTGAAGGCGGGACGAAGTCATTTCTCCAAAGCGAAACCCAACGAAGCACCGCGATTTCGGTGAGGGTCAAAAGTTCAAGCTGGCTACCGACCTCTCGCGCTCCAGCAATTCCCAGCGTTTGTCCGGCCAATCGGTAAAGCCACCGCGCCCATACCTCAGAATGTTCCTGTTCAAGCAGTCGGCCCACAACATTGTTAAGCCAAGCAGCCAACTCAGCATCCGCCTTTTCATCACTCATCTGGCCCAGGCATATTCCCAACACTTCGAGCGGTCGGTATGTAAACGCAGACCGATCCGCTGGAAAAGCTTCTCGTTGTGAAAGCTTCTTCAACGCTGCACGCCAGTCCACGTCGCAAGGTAAGTTGGGACCTTTCACCCGGATTGAGCGCAAATATCCTGTCGCCGCTAAAACGGGTGCCTCACTCAATCGTCTTGGCTCTGACACAAGTGCTGCTAGGTTTCCCAGGAACAAATTATTTTGTCGCGCCGAATTGAACACATAGGCAGCGAAGCCCACCTCTGGAGAAAGTCGGCTGCCGTTGGCTCTGAGGAATTGCTCCAGAGTTTGCAACTGCGCTCCGAATGAAAGTGTGAGTTCCCGGCTCATAGAAACCATTTACTTGCCCTGAGCTTTACATTGAGCATCGCCGGTGACCAGTCTGGAACGTGTTTTAGGCGACTCAGCAGGCCCGCGATTAAATCTGAATAATAGATTGTCACAGGGAGCTTCGCTGGCAACGTGGAACGCCATGACAAGGACGTAAATTTCAGCACTTGCTCGGTCAGGGATGACAAGGAGCGATAGGTTGATTCGGGATGAATATGAACCAGCAACGGAGCGGGAAGCGGCGAAGTCTCTCGCTTGATTAGTTCTGGGCCATTCGTGCAGAGGAGCCGCGTAAAACTTCCCAACTGTGAAATGAGGCCGCGCATCGGCACATAAGTCGCCTTAAACGCCCCGTGCTTGTTTCGCACCGCAATTCCTCTTTGCTCCTTATCCAAAATCAGAAATGAGTGATCCTGGGTCACTGTGAGAAATGCGAATTCAATATTTTGTTCGTTTCCCACGCTCTCAACACATTTGCGCATTATTTGGCCGACCTCAACATTCTTCAAGGGTTTGAACGAATGGACGACCACACGAACCGTATCCCCTTTTTGCCAACCGTTTCTACGTTTGATCTCTTCGAGGATTTGGACTGTGCTCTTTTCAAGCACAGCAGGATAATCTTGATAACCACATTCGGACGAAAGGTTCGACAGTAGATAATTCCCGTCTCCGCGAAAGACGGTAGTGATTCCAATGAATCGTTGTTTCTCAACAAAGCGACTTTCCAACAATTCACAAGTGCCGACACCGATAACCAACTCATCGGCGATGCTCAAGTCATGGTCCACCGTCCACGGAATTCCATTGAGCTTCGCATACAAAGCGACGGCGATGTTCTGGAGACTATACTGCAAGTTCATTTCCGCTTGGCTGATAGTGGACACCCGGACATCTTGGACTGGTATTCCCGCCATCAAGAGCACCGCTTTGGAATGCAGATACGGATTATCTACGTCAGGAAGTTTTTCGTGTTCGTTTAATACAACCACGATGGCCGCGTCGAAGCTTCCGCCTGCACTCAGGAAATCCTCGACCGCCTTCCGATAAACTTGGGAGGGCTTCCCCGCAGGTTTTGCCAACCACGGCACACGACAGAAAACAAATTCTGGATTCACCAAGCCGAAAGTTTTGGCGAAGCCGCCACTAAACGCCGAATTCCCTTGCTCCAGATTTACGCCGTCACGGAAATAGCGCAAAAATCTTTCGACTGCTCCTTGGACTGAATCCGGGAACACCACCAAAATTCTTGGTGATTTCTTTCCAAAAGTATCGCGGCTGAATGGGCCAAACCGATCCAAACCTTGCCACGCGTATTTGTGCCGCTTGCTTCGCGCCGAATCAAAACAGTAATCTACTGGTGGTGCGAGCAGATGGGTTTTATAGCTGTCCACATTCTCGATGATAATTTGCTCGCCGACAGAACACTCCAATCCAGAACAAAGGGTGATGGGGGAAGCCTTGGCAAGGTAGCCCCCCATTCGCGTCACCATCACGTCCAACGCCGGGCCTGTCAGACACGCCGCCTCTTGAAACTGTCTCTCCTTTTCAAAACTCTCGTAACGGTTACCGAGCAATTGCTTTAGACATTGACTGAACGACGCACGCGAACCCTCCAACATCACATCATCGGCACAAATCGAGTCTGTGCCATCGAACGATTCGGAGAGTAACACTTGCAACCCGGATAATTGTCGAATCCGGCCAACGAGCCGGCGCTGCTCTGGTTCGGGATTTCTCCGCACTACATATAAACCTTGGATATTCACTCCTGCCGCAACCAACTCATCGAGCGAAGCGGTGATCAACCAATTTGTCGAAACCACGAGGAACAGACCAACCTCCAGCACTCCGTCTCTCAATTCAATCAATCGTGCGTCCAACTCGAACTTGGGATGAATTTTGAAGCCGTTCATGACTTGCGGTAGCCCCGCAAGCTTCCCACGGATGGCTTCAACCATTTCGCCTTTTTTGCCACGAAAAGTGAATGGGCGCCGACGAAAGGCTTCATAGTCTGGAAACTTCTCCGGCAACACATCGTGAATCCGTGCTGCGAGCAGCTTGAGATGATCGGCACAGCGCAGTGTTTTGGACTCGCCGAACTTTGTCCCGGGATTTGCCGACCTAGGCATACCGTAGCAGACCCCTTCCTGCCAGTGCAGAAACCACGAGCCTTTTAATTGGTTTCGCAGCGGTTTGAGTTCTTTGTTGTCCGCCATTGCGCGGACGTATCCTGCGAACTCATCGCTCGAAAACCTAATCCTGAAGCCGTTCAAATAAAGTGTGCTCATTCCTGGTCCTTGGGTTATTCCACCAGCGCCTTCAAAAAGGCGTCTTTCGAGTCGGCGTAAAACTCGATGCTGATTTTCGTCGCCAGCGCGTCCGGCAGATCAAACAACTGCTTCCGTGCCGATATTGGCATCAGCAACGTCGTCGCGCCTTTCTCCACCGCCAATTCCGCGACGGCCACCGGGTTCGCAATCATCTCCACCGACCCGCCCAGATTAAGCGCGCCCACGACAATCAATCCACCCTTCACGCTGCGTTCGATCAACCCGCTGCACAGCGTCATGAGCACGGCCAGCCCCACGCCGTGTCCAGACGTGTCGGAGTCCAGTGCCCGCAATTGCACGGAGAACTCGTGCGCGCGAGGGTCGCGGTCGCCGACTAACTCCTTCGCCCGCGTGTAAAGGTTTTGCTCGCCGTAACGCACGCTCTCGCGGAATGCCGGCGACACCGGCGCGTTCAGGATTTTCACGCCGCCGCCCGGTCCGACCGTCACTTCCAGCCGATACAGTGCCGGATTCGTTCCGTTCCCGCCGGGGCTGATGGTCCAGACCTGTCCGGGCGGGAGCGGGTCGCTCTCGATGTGCTCATCGCTGTGCAATTCTGGCGTGGAAACGAATTGCTCCACGCCCTCGACGCCAAGGTGATAACTGAAATGCGTGTTCCGAAACTCCGTCCGCAGCACGCGCTTTTGCTGCTCCTTCACGCGCCGACGCGCTTCCAACGCCAGCCGCACGATCATTTCTAAATCTTCGTCGGGAATCTTCATGGCTGCATCGGGATACAGCAACTTGATCAGGCCGCTCACTGTCTTGCTTACGGCCTCGATGTCGCGTCCGCTCAACGCGCCGCCCCAATTCACCCGGCCTTGCAGCGCGGACAGCCGGCTGCCCGTCCGCAGTTTGTTCCAGCACTCCGCGAGGAAATCGCTCACCAGCCCGAAATGATCCGTCAGGTGCTCCCGCGCGCTGACTTTCGGGAATTCCCAGCCCGGCACGTAACAATGGATGCGATCCATGAACGCGCTGTCGTTTCGCATCTCCGGCGGCAGTGGCGTAAGCAAATGTCCGATGCGCTGCTGCTGCGTCACATCCACGTCAAAGTTGCCCACCATCACGATGCTGCCAAAGGCCCGGATACTTTCCTTGCCGCGCGAAAACTCGCCCGACGCCATGTAACCCTTCATGATGTTCACCCCGTCCTTCTGGTCGAACGAGATGCCCGATACTTCATCGAAGCACACCACGTCGTAATGACATACCAGACCGCGCTGGCCACTTGCGTTGTTCACAAACATTTTCGCTACTGTCGCCTTGCCGCCGGAGATCAGATGCGAATAAGGCGAAATCTGTTGGAACAAATGGCTCTTGCCCGTGCCACGCGGCCCAAGCTCCACCATGTTAAAATTCCGTTCGACGAACGGAATCATGCGCAGCAACGTCACCGCCTTGGCCCGCTCGCTCAATGCCGCCGGCTCAATCCCAATCGAACGAATTAGTAAATCCGTCCATTCCTTGACCGTGAATTTCTTCCGCGCCTCTTCCATCGTTTGGAGAACGTCCGGTTTCGAGAGTTGAATCGGGCGCAGGCTTTCAATCGCAAAGGGCCGCCCGTTCTTTTCCTCGGCGATGGCTGCGTCATACGTCAGCGACACTTCCGCGTAGAACCCGTCCGTCAGCATCCGCTCGTTGTCGTGAACCAGCTTGTCCTCAATCCGCACGTCCTTCAGGGCGAGGCTCGGCAGTTCCGCTAGAAAGCAATCATTCTTTGCATCCAGCCGCGCCTTGATGATGTCTATCAATTTCACCGAACCCTTCTCGCGGGCCCGCGCCTTGAACAATTCTTCCTCGCCCGTCCGCACCGTCCGGTCTTTCAGTTGCCGCTCGACGATTTGCAGACCTTCCTCGATTTCCTTTTCATCCGTCGTGGCGCAGTAGCGCCCGAGCAGGAACTCGACGACATACGTCGGCACTGGATATTGCCGGCTGTATTTCCGCACCAGATCCTTGCGCACCATATAGCCTTGAAAGGCCGACGCGCCCAGCTTGTCTAAATCATCCATTGTCATAGTTATTGATCTCCTCCCACCATCGTCGCTTGTTTGCTCAGAACCCGGCCGGTCGCGTCGAACACGACGATGCTCGTCGCCGTTCCCGCGAGGTTCTCATCTTCCACCAGCAGCCCGGCCTTGCCCTCTTTGTCGAAAGATTTCGTCTGCGTGATGCTTGTCTTCGGGTCGTTTGGCTTGGATCGCAGGTCGGCGAATAATCCCTCAACCGCCGGCTCGATGACCACGCGGCAGCGTTGCCCCAGCCATTGCACGCTCTCAATCTTCACCACCACGGCCTTGCCTTCTGTGGCGCTGCGGAATGTCAGGTCGGGCGTCACGCACTCTTGCGGACTCAATCCGCCGTGCGCGTATTCCGTCCCGCTTGAAAAGCAATACGCCCCTGGCGCGTAGGCAACCGGCTGCCGCGTGTCCCAAAACCAACCCGCCGCCGGCACGTCCGCTTGCGCGCCTTCTTTGATGACCGCACAGCGCGACCAGCGGCACTCCGCCAGATATTTCTTGAGCGGCAACGACGGCAAACCGCCCGGCGCGAGCAGCCAGCCGTGATCGGTGATGACGCGCACCGTCCGCCAGCCGGTTTCGAGCAGATGAATGATGCGTTCCAGCACATGGTCGAGTTGTTCCTCGATCTGCCCCGCCAGCCGCGCTTGCAGTTTGTGGCCCAGCGCATCGAACTCGCCATGCTCCGTCCATGCGCGGGCATCCTCACCCGCCGGCAAACCAGTATCCAATCCGCGCAATACTTGATGCCCCGTGGCAGTAATCGCGTCGCGCAAACGGTCTGCCGTCACTGGCCTCTTGCCGTCGGCGATGACCGGACAGAAATCCGCTCCCGCTTCTTCGCCCATCACCGCGAGCGCAGCCGGTGTCACCGCCGGTTTGGCCGTTGGCGTCACCGAGGGCAGCGCCGACAGGCGGTAGCCTTCCGTCGCCAGCAGTTGCCGTTCATGCGCCTTCGCCAGTAGCCGTTGCGCCACGTCAAAGCGCAACCCGTCCACGAACATCAGGCACTCGCCCGGTTCAGCGACCACCAGCCGTTCCTTCAAATCCGCCCGCCCCGGCAGCGGCCATTTGCGCGCCGCCGCTTGGAAATTCCGCGCTGTGTCATCCAGCCAGCCAAGATAAATGCTTCGAATGGCCGCGCTAACCGCCGCCATGTCATCGCTGGTTTTCACGCAAGCCAGCGCTCGCAACACCGCGTCGTCCGCCCGGTAGCCGCCCTTTAGGTAGGCACTTGCGATGGCATCGGGTGAATCACCGACCAGCGGCAACGCCGTGTGTTCGGCTAATGTCCGCAGATGTTCCAGCGCCACCGCCATTGGACTCAATCCCATCCGCGCCCACACCCAACCCCGCCTTGCGCCATGCTCTTGCTCCAGTTCCAGAATCGCCTTGCGACCTTCTTCCGCTACGAACTTTGGCAGCGCCATCAGCGCCGTGCGCAGGCTTTTTTCATCCTTCTCGTTTTCGTCCGGCCACGAATCCCGTTGCACGAACAAGTCGCCCGGCCTCGCGCGCCGCAGCGCGGCGGGGATACCCGGATACAACGCGGGTGATTCCGTGAACCGCCGCCAAACTTCCGCCCACGCACCTTTCCGCAATCCCAATCGCTCTGCCGCCACCAAATCGCCTTCACTCACCGGGTCGAACTTGAACTCATCCTTGCAGCGCGAGCAAAACGCTTTCCAATGTGCCGTGTCCCAACCGTCGCGCGTCTTCGGGTCGCTGACCCATGCCAGCAAGTCGCGCACGGTGTCGCCCACCATCAGCTTGTCAAAATCTTCCGCCTCCAGCTTGTGTCCGCGTAGCGTGGAAATCGGTGCCGTCGCCAGCATGTCGAGCGCCCCCATTAAAGCGTTATGCGTCGCGTGATCGCGCGCCATGTCCAGACCCAGCCCGCCATTCTCCGACATCAAAAACGCTTCCAACGTCCAGTCCTTGCCGTTCATTTGCGTCCATACCGCGCCGCGATATTGCAATTCCACCAGCGGCTTCAATTCTTCGGGACACTCCTCCGGCGACCGCAAATCTTGCCGGCTCACCTTCGGCAGATACAAAACCGGCACGGCACGCTTGCCCTTCTCCGCATCCGATGGGGAGAAGGTGTCCGCAGGACGGATGAGGTGTTCCATTCCCGGCATCGGCAATGCGCCGTCCACGATGCAGCGCAGCCAGATCGCCGGCCCGGTGAGTTGTTCTGGTTCGTATTCACCCAGCGTCAGCAATTCCGGCATCAGGGCGCGCAGCCGCGCCACGATCGGTTGCCAGTCGCCTTCCACGTCCGTCCACAAAATCGCCGCCGGCGGCAGACTGTCGCCGGAATTAAAACGGCCCGCCGCCGCGAGGCTCACCCTCACGGCTTCGACGAAGGTTCCGGCCGTGGTTGTTTTTTCAATGGGCATTGCTATTTCCGTTCGCGGTTGGGACTTGGGGTAACACGGGCTGATAATCTAACTCCTGAATGAGGTCGCCCCGACGGAATGTGGCCGCCAAGCGTTGCCAGGAAATCTCCTGCTCGCCATAAATCCTTTTCAGCGCGGCCTCCACTGCGGTGACCGCCCTTTGGTAATACGCATCGCTTTTTTCCTCCACCAATTGCTTTGCTGCCGCAAATTTCAGGTGATTCAATTCCCCGAGTGAAATACCGAGATCACCCAGTAGATATTTCCCCATCAACATCGCCAGGAAACCAGAGCCGTAGGATATAAATGGCGGCGCACCGAACGGCGGCCGCTTGCGTTTGTTTTCTGCTATACGGAAAAGCAAAGTGGCGATGACAACTTGCGCGCCATTCAAGTCTGGCGAAAAAATAATGCCATATAGCTTGCCGAAATGTTCCCGCGACTGATATTTCGCCTGATGCGGACGATTCCGCCACACGGACAAAACCGCCTCCGCCGCTGTGGCGGTGGAAATGTCCGTGGCTTGAAAGGAGACTTCACTCCGATGCCGCCGATAATTATATCCCAGCAGTCCAATGGCGTTTTCAAGCTGTCGCTGGGCGAGGTCGTTTGAGCGCAAGTCCCGCAAATCAACCGGATTTTGACTGTTGGTTGCGAAAGTGATGTTTCGCATCAAGTCCACATCCTCGTCGGCCAGCTCATAGATTCGGACCAGCGCGAAAGATTTTTCCACGCTGAGTTGTCCCGCGAGGGAACTGGCGAGGGCTTTTTGAATGGTCACACACGTTTGTCCTCCGTTGATCACCTGCAAACCGTCCACCTTCACTTGGAAGTCACCCTGCTGAAGTGCATTGTGACTGAAACGCCGGCAGACCATCGTGATGCCGTTGTTGTAAAAGTAGAAGTTAGGCGCTTCCGTCGCTACTCCCAGGGTTTTGCTGATGGCTTCGTTGACCCGGTTGCCTTGCAGCCCTAAATAGCGGCGGATGTTCCGCTCCAGTAACCGCTCGCCATGCCGTGTGAACAAGGCGGCAATTTCCGTTACCGATATGCGCCCGACCAACACCCGGCGAAAATCATACTCCTCTATGATGGCTTTCCCGCTCAAATGCAAAGAATCATCCACTGCTTTGACCGATTGCATCAGGGCGATCAAACTATCGCTGTTCGCGTGTTCCCATGTGACTTGGTTTCCAAATCCCGCCTGATCCATCAGGCTCTGCGCGGTCGCAGTCCATACGAGTCCATTATTGCAGAGCACGACGCGCGCCTGCGGTATGTTGCCATCGCGGATCAAAGACCTGATTTCTTCCAGCCTTGGCTTTAATCGCGGATTGACGTTCAAAGTCGCGTTCGGGTCAAAGAGCATCCGCACGGCTTGAATGACCTTGGTCACCCCGTTTTCTGGAAAATTGGCGGTCGCCTCCAAATCCCTTTTATATTTCCCTTGAAATATCGTCACCACGAACTCGTCGTCCTGCACATCGGAAATGTGGATGGCATCAATTCCGAAATCGTCCCCGCCTTCGGTCAGACATTCAAACGCCTTGTCCGTGGTGAGGTCCAGGACCGTTTGCACCGTCAACAGCACAAAGGCGGTGGTTCGTTGCTTCTCTTCTTGGTTGATGCCTAGCTCATCTACCAATTGCTGGGCGCACTCCTCCGCCAGTTTCCGCACCTGTTGATCAATAATGCTTGCGTTGATATTCATGGTTTCCTCATTTCTTTGAATGTGATCGGGCTGCTTGTTTGACCTTGTTCGCGTAATGACAGTCATTCCACCGGTTGCCGTCAAATTCCCGGCCACCGGCAAAATCAATCGTTTGTTCATCCCAACTCCATAACCACGGAAATTCTTCTTTGGCCCGGTGAGGGTCTTTGCCGCGATCCTTGTCCCATTTGATGTTCGGCTTGATGCGCATCACGCCCGCGCCCTTTTTGCCGCCGGCAATGTCCGCCGCCATGAAGGGGCGGATGTTCATCCGCACACCATCATTGATGTCCGGCTGCCAGCCTACGGCTTGATGTGCCAGTGACTTCCAACGCACGAATACATCAAACGGGGGCTCGCCGACGAGAATGGCTTCCAGTTTTTCCTTCAAGACCAGTGCCGCCGCCAGCCGTTCATCCGCGCCTTCTTCATCGCGCTTGATGCCATCCTTCTGCCGCGTGATCCAGTCGCCTAGATAACTGTGCGTCAGATTTTCCAAAGTCCGCCGGCCTTTGTCGCCGCTGGCCAAGACGTGATAATTCACCAGCGCATGGAAACCATCGCGCTTGCGCCCGTCCCAGATATGCCAGACAAATGGGCTTTGATGGAACACGTCACAGTGCTGATCAAAGAAATCGTTCCGCAACCATTCTTCTAGGTCGGCCGCGTCCGAACCGCTGGCGCGGATCAGTTCCAATTCCGTTTGCGCTTTCCAGTCCTTGCCATAAGCCATTTGCAAAAGCTGGCGCAGTCGCTCCGCCGCCGGCGATTCACCGCGCACGGATGGGAGGCACACGATGCCATCGTCATCCGCCAGCTTTTCCAGACCATCCGGGCCGAGCGCCGGGCAATCGGGAAAACTCGAACCCGTCTGGCGCGGCCACTGGTAGCCGACCAGGCGCGCCACGGCCACCTGCAATGGCTGATCCGAACCTTTGGGCTGACCGTTGAACAACCACTGCGTCGGGTCACTCGAAAACGGCTTCGGTAATCCGTGCGGATATTTCTCCGCTGCCACCTTCTGCCAGTGCGCTAGGTCGAAGGGCACCTGTAAGAGCGTTGTGTTACCTCCAATATTTAGTGCCTGATCTAACTTCCGCAGTTCGCGGGAATAAGCACCGGATTCACAAAAAGCCCACAGTGCAGGAACGTTGTCCTCCGAGTTTGGGATAATTGCGCAACATGTGCTGTCGTAAATCTCGCCTGAATAAATTGTGGCTGGAATTTCTGCCATCAAACCCACAACAACCCCATGTTTTTTCCAGTTTGGCTTTCCGCGGAGCCAGTTTTGCGCAACGTGATTCAGATGTTTGACGCTTTGTGCAAGTTCAAACATCTCGCCTCGCTCTTTTTGCCAGAACACACCCATTTCTCTGGATACAAATGGCTCAGAACGCCTAGGTGCTGTCTGATAGAATTCCCAGTCACCACCGAATTCTTTGGCAGGAATTTCCCAAAAACACTTGGTAAAACGGTTTAGGTCTCCGGCCTTGGCACCAGACAGTGCTGTGCAGTATTCGGCCAGCTTTGGAATGTCTAGTGCAATGTCTGCAGAAATTATTCTAGCGTCTGGATTTTTCAGTTGGCTTATCTGGTTATGTTCAGAGGGTGGAATAACGGCTAGATGCAGGGATTTATTCTCGCAATCCCGATCAACGCTGACGTCAAGTGCGGCGAACTGATGCAAATCACTGGGTTGCGTCTGGGTCGAAATGATAAGCATGACATTGAAGTCCCACATCGGAGTCTGGAATGCTTTTGGCCCCAATCTGGCGATCAAGTCCCATTCGACAAGTGGCAGCAACTTGCGCCGAAGCGATTCGTCTTTTCCAAGGAACAACCAATTCTGTGGAGTGACTAGGGCGGTGCTTCCTTTAGAAGCGCAGAAGTCTAGACTACGTTCCACAAAACAAGTGGCGAGGTCCGCTTTAGCTTCAGGGTAAACGCGTTCGCAGTAATCTTTTAGCACATCATCCTGTTTTTTCGCGCCGAGATAGGGAACGTTGGTGGCGACGAGCGTGAACTGGCCGGCGAGAATTTCCGTCGCCTTGGCGATCCCTTGTGCCGCCACTCCTAACTCATGGCGCTCTGGTTTCGACGTGGTTAGTTCAATAGCTCGGCCCAGCAGTTCCATCAACCGGTTCATCTGCTCCTTGCTCAACATCCCGCCTCCCAAAACCCGCTTCGGGTTGATCAAGCTGCCCAACACCGGGCTTTTCTGAAAAAGGTCGTAAAGCTGTCCAAAGAAAAATCGAAACGGCGTCGCTTCCGAACCTTCATCCGCCAGGATTTTAATCCATTCGTCCTTCGTTGTTCCAATCACCAATCCCGAACAGGCCAGGTTCATCGCTGGCAGTTTGCGGTGGCCTACACGCCGCCACGCGGCCAACGCCAGATTGAACGCGCCAATCTGCGTGCAGCGCGGGTCAATCTCCAAACCAAACAGATTGTCGCGGATGACCGCCGCCACCATCGTCGCTTCGTCCAACTTTTCCTCCGACATGCGCAACGCCACCAACCGCTCGAACATTGCCACCACGAAATGGCCGCTGCCCATGCACGGGTCGAGGCATTTTAATTCCTTCGCCGTCTTCGGCCAACCATCAAACGTGCCGGCGGCGGGCGTCCACTTGCCGTCCTTGCCTTTGATAAAGCGCAGAAATTTCCACGAGCATCCCGGCAACGCAACGACCTTGCGGAGTTCATCTTCGCTCTTGGCATTTTCCGCCAGCCTGAGACTCGCGGCGAGGACTTTGCCGGCCCACCACGCGCCGAGCGTGTTATCGAGCAGGAAATCCACCATATAATCTTCGGTGAACAGTTGCGTGACGGACGGCAGTTCATCCGCGCCGATTTTGTTGCCGGCGGCATTGATCTGATCCTTCCGTTCAGTCTGCCAGAATTGGTAGCACCAACCAAGGCTGTCACCGGCGGTGAATGTGTCCTTGGCCAATGTGTCCAGCAGTTGCTCCAGCTTGATCTGGTCTTCGCGGGCCAACGGCACTTGCAGCACGGGATCATCGGCGCGGAAGATTTCCGGCAGCATTGTCTGCGCATAACGCCCGGCCAGCGCCCACAAATTCGTCTTGGCGTCCTTCGCCAGTTCCTTGACCTCGTCCAGACTCACCGCCACGCCCATGTCCGGCTCGATCAGCAAATTATTTTCCGCCAGAAACCTTGCGAACAACATCCGATGCCAATGCTCATAAGCGCACTCCTGCGCGAGATGCTCAATTTTGGAGTTGCCCCTTTCGTCTCGCTCGTCTCCCAGTTGTTTGGCGTGAGCACGAAGTTTTTCGCGCAGCTTGCGCTGCTCTCCTGACATGGATTCGTAAGACCTGTCCTGATGCACCGCCAATGCCTTCAGCGCATCATTCGCCGCCCGCTCCGCTAGATTGCGCGCCGCGATGCACGTCTGTTCCAGCTTGTTGCGAAGTTCGGTGGGAAGTGTGTTCATGACTTAATATTTATCCTTTCAAACGTAACGAAGGTAACGATGCCAAAATTCTTTGTTCGCAACATTCGGTGGAAACTCTAAATCTTGTTCGAGTTTGGACAAGAATTCAGCATTTGCATCAGCCTTTAGAAAATCAGTTAATTCTTGCAACGCAGTCTGCGCCCTCGAAACTCGAATGTGCTCGAAACGTGGTGAAAGACGATCCCCTTCCCTCTCGACTTCTTGAATTTGAAGAGCGTTCATCGCTTCTGGCCATTCACCGTCACCAGGAAAACAAGGGTGGCCGGCTTGCTCTGCAAATAATGCTGTAGCGGTGATTTGGTGAACTTTTCCTAATGCATTTTTTGCGCTTTGAACAAGTTTTTCAAACTGTTCTTGGGTAGTGGAATACTTGCGGGCAACGGCGTTCCCCTCGTCCTTGTCTTTGCACTTCTCCAAGTCCGCAATCTGTTGTTTCAATACCGCCGCTTCTTTTTCTTTTTCACCAATTTTGATAATCGCTCCCTGATACTTGTCTTGCGCCTCTTTTAGTTTGTCCGCAGGCACAACCTTCGGCGCGGGCAGGGATTTTATCAATTCACCCAAACCGGCAAGGAAGACGTCGCGCTGCAAACCCCAGGCATCCGTGCCCACGCTGGTTCCCACCGTGTCCCGAATTTTGTCGGGCAGTTGGTCGAGATAGCGGCCATTATTGATTTCTCCCGCCTGAGCCACTTCGAGTGTCGAGCCGAGTTCACTCTTTGAGAGGGGTGGAACGACCAGCGGAAAATACGGCCTGTCGAGCGTCCAGGTCGCGCCCAATTCACAGAGACAATACTGGCTCGAAAAAAAGTTTTCGCTCAACAGCAGAACCACGATTTCCGCGTCCTGAAGCCTCGCTTTCAGGTAATCAACAAAGCTGGGCGTTCCAGCCGGAATCCCGTTGCCCGGCACGGATGAAACCAGAATGTCATTGGTGCTTACACCACAGCCGATAATCAGCAGATTGCGCACCTCCGTTGCGAGCGCTGCATCAGCCGATGAGTGGCTCAAAAATATCTTTTTGTGTTGCGTGCTCATTAGTTGATGACCACCGGCCCTTTCTTTATTTTTTCAAGCAGTTCCCCTTCGGTTTCCGCCAGCCACGCTGTCACATCTTCCGGCGTCTTGAGTGTCCCGCTCGTCAAACTCACGCGCTGCGTTTTGGGTTCAAGCAACCGTGCTGCCGCCAGTGCAGCTTGCCGGAAACGTTCCGGTAAGGCATCCGCCGTCGTCGCCCACATCGGCAGTGAGCGTTCGGTCAGTGCCTTGATGATGGCCGCGTCGTCGCCAACGGCCAGATCGCCTACTGGCTCAATGCCCGCTTCCTTAAGCAACCGCGTCTGGTCGGCTTTTTTCGTTTTCTTCCAATTCGGGTTTTCTTCCAGCGCCGCCATCGCGCGCTCAAACGCTTCCTTCGTTGCCGTATGCACCTTCTTCAGCGCCGCGCGCAGGAGCTTCACCACCTTGTCGTGAATGGCCGGCACTGGATCGCTGTCCTCCAGCAACCGTCGTTCATCGCGCACTGCGTCAGCTTCGGTCTGTAACTCCACTGCTTCCGGCAAACAGTTCGCGTAGTCGAGCAGGTCGCCCAAAATCTCCCACGCGGGTTTCCGTTTTGCCGCGAGCGTCGCTTGTGCCTGCCACTTCTCCACGAGCTTTTTCAATTCGTCATGCTCCGCCAGCATCGCCGCCAGCATTTCGTTGCCGGCCAGCGCGTGGATGCTTTCTAGCGTGGTCGTTTTGGGACACGCCGGCAGCGGCGGTTCACCGCCGGCCTTTGCCGCCAGGTCATCCATTGCGGTAAGAAATTTCTCCGCTGCCACAGCTTCTTCATCGGCCTTGCACGGAATGTTGGCATCTTGGAACAACCGGCGCAGCTTGATGCGGCCCTTCACGTCAATCGCCACCGTCTCGGAACGGAAATCCGTCACCGGCACTTTCGCCTGGTCGAGTTGCCCCAACGCCAGCACCGTGCCCTTGTGGACGGCGCGCACATGGCCGCTGGTGTGCAGCGTGATCAGCACGGCATCAATGGCATCGCGCGGCCAGCCATAGGGTGCGCCCTCAAATTGCTCGCGGATTTCCTTGCCCTTCTTGCCCGAACCGATGGCCGACAAAACCGCCGCGCTCACCGGATGCTTATCCGGGTTGTCCTTGTGATCTACCGCCAGCAGCGCGTTGCTGTCCTTGTTCTTCGCACGGTTGATGACGCTGTTCCAGCGGCTGTCATCGGCGTCCCGGAATTGCGGGAACAGCCGGTCCAGCGAGTCCTCGGCGGCGGATTTCACTTTCTCAATCAGGTCGAGGCCATGCACTTCCGTGCCACCGCCCTTGAACACTTTGGCCGTGCCGATCAGTTCGCGGATGATGTGATCACGGTTGCTTTCGGCCGTGGCGCGGCGCGTCTCCATCGCCGAGCGCGCTTCATTGCCTTCCGTCGTCGTCGGCACGCCCTTGAATTCCAGAGTTGCCTTGGCAGCTTCAAACTCGATGATGGCCTTTTTCAAATCGTCAGCGCTCGCTTTGGCGATATGCACGAACACCGTCGCGCTGTCCGTGCCGGCCTTCTGCGCGTCCGTCACCACCACTTTTTCGGCGTCGCCCCAGCCGTCGCGAATCCACACCGGCACTTCCGTGCCGACCACCGCCGGTGCGTCGCTGCCGTAATGGACTTTCAAATCACGCGGCGTCTTGCTGACACCATGTGGCATCCGGGTGTTGCCAAGCATCTTGAGGCATTCGGCGTTCAGCAGCGCCGCCCGCTTGTTATTGATTCCAGTCAGATCGCTGTTGAGCGTCGTGGAACGCCGGCGAACCTCGTTTTCCCACTCGCTGCTTTCGCGTGTTTGCAGGCTGTATTCGTCGTCAATCTTGATGAGCTTCGCGTCGGTCACCAATCCGTCCAGGATTCGCGGGATGTCCCGGCGCAGACGCGGGCCGTCCTTCTCCAAATCTTCCACCAGCAAATCGGCCAGCATGGCCGGCGTGGCGCGCACGCCGATGTCCGCCACCTTCTCGCGCGGCAGTTTCCGGATGAGAAAAATCAGGCCGCACAGCCGGCTCGCCAGTTTGCCGTCGGGCGTGCCGTCGCGTAGGTTACGGATCATCTCGTCAATTTCTTTGGACAGAAATCTCGTTTGGAGCAGGATCGGTTGTTGCTGGTCGAAGATGCAATCCGCCGCCAATACTGTGCCCAACGGTTTTTCTGCCAGGTCGCGCACGGCCTGATATACAATGGTCAACTGATTCCGCAGCTGCGCCGCCGTGCCTTGCACATCAATCGCGCGCAGAACGTGCTCCCAGAAACGCCGCCGCACGGGCAGCAAGGGATAGTCATCCACCCGGACCCGTTTATCTTCCTCACGCGGGCCGACTTTGGTTGACGCAAGTTGACGATCTACTTCACCCGCGTTCGCATCCAGAGTCTCTTCGATGATCTTCCGCTTGTCCGCCTTCTTTGCCAGCACCACGCGGCGCGTGACCGTTTCCACATCCGCGTCCGAAAGCTCCACGCTGATTTTGAAACGGTCGCGCAGGCGTTGCAACAGCGAGTCTTGACCGGCCAGCGCCGTCTGACCCGCGCCGACCAGCATCACCCGGCTGTTCAGTTGTTTGCAGACGGCTTCCGCCACCATCTGCACGTCCAGTGAACGCTGCGGGCTGTCGTTGATGTAGAGCTGGATTTCATCCAACACAATCAAGGTGCAGGGCAGCTTGCCTTTTTCCTCCAATACCTCGCGGATAAGCCCGATGAACTCCGCATCCGTCACCGTGTCGCGCCGTGGGAATTGCGCACGCAGCGCTTCCTTTGCCTTCTTCTCATCCGTCGCAAAATCCGGATCCGCCGCCAGCAGGGCCTTCGCAATCAACGGGCTGACATACAGATCATTTAACTCCCGGAGAAAATCCTGCCCCGCCGCTTCCACCGACTTCCACACTTTTTCGTAAAGCCCTGTCTTTTGCAGCCATAGGCAGAACTGCGCCTGTGGCAGCGACTCGGGCAGGTCTTTCGACCGGAAAATAATGCTTAAAACCGCCAGCCGCACATTCTGTCCGCCGCCGGTAGGCAGCGCGCCCGCCGCCGCGTGCAATCCGGCAAACCGCTTGCCCAGCGTGTCGAGTTCCTTGAGCAATTCCTTCACTTCGGCGGGCAGGTGTGCGAGCCCGCGCGCCGTCTCCCCGCTGTCCGGGAACTTGGTGTCCACCCATAAGTGCCGCAGCATCTTTTCCAAGTGTGTTTTGCCGCTGCCGAAGAAGCCGCTCACCCATCCCGCCGGCTGGGAAGCAGAGTTGATGTTCGAGATGTAGGATTCCAAAATCCTGATGATGCCATCCTTGTATTGGCCCTCGCACACAAAGTGTGAAAGTTCATACCGCAGGGTTTCAATTTCCTCGGCGGTGACTGCGTCCTTCACGGCGGCCACGCCGTCGTTAAGCAGCTTCGTCTTCGTCGGATCGCGTTGGAACAGGTCTTTGTTTAGGATCATAGTTCAACTCCACTGTGTATGGTGATGGGCACGGCCCGATAATTCAACCCGTCGCGTGCATCGAGCAGGCGGTAATTGTTGTTGTCAAATTCGCCGGGAAAAAACAGAACCAGCCGTCCCCGGATGGCTTGCTCCACTTCCTTCAACACCTCCGAGACTTGCGTGAATCCGTAAAGGCTTGCCACTCCACAGGCCGCCACCACCGTGTCCTCCCCGACCTTGCCGTCAGTTAATGCGCCACGCAGTTGCGTGGCTGCGAACGGTAAAAAATCATTTTCAAGTTTGGTCGCCATATCCGAAGGTTCGCGGAAATATTCCTCGCGATAATTCGTCGCTGCCATCCAGCGCGCGAACACGCTGGTAAAGTCGAATTGCAGCCACCCGTGCCCGGATTCTTTTGTCGCCAGCTCGAAAAGTTCCAGCCGCGCCCGCAGCCGGCGTTCATCCGCTTTCGGATAGACTACGAAGATGGTTTTTTGTGGGCCGGCCAGATTCCGCTGCCACGGGGCGGAGATGTGTGCTTTGTAACTGCCGACAAGTTCTTCAATGTGTGCCATGAATCAGCCTTTTCTCTTTTTCCGTCAGAATGGCGTCGAACGACACCACCATCATGCCGCCGCCGCTCTTGATGTCCAGCAGTCCGAGCCTCTTCGCGTCCATCGCGAGGAACGTCAGCGCGTTCTCATCCCGGTCGAGCACGCGGGCAAACAGACTGTCGAACAGGTCGTGGCCGCGTAGCCCGAGCATGTAACCCAGCACCAGCGCGAACGCCGCCGACACCGGCGTCGGCTCAACCGTCTGCCGCTTCTTCCGGCTGCGTCCGTCGAAATGCCCCGATTGCGTCCACGATGACGCGGCGTTGCGCACTACCTTGTCGAGCGTCGCATCATTCAAGCGACCCTCGACGGCCTCGCGAATTGCATCCGTGAAATGTTGCCGCGCAATTTCTTCGCCAACTGACATTGAGAGCACCACCGGGCAGGTCGCCCGTAGCAACGGATCGCGTGCGATGGATACCAGCAGAGCCAATTGCCCATGTGCCTTTTCGTCGGCATACCAGAACTGCCGAAGCAGTCGAAAAATTGCCACAGACACATCGAGCGCATAAAGCTCTGTCATCCGTTGCAACGTGAGGCGCCGGGTGGAAAGCGTGTGCTTGCCCAGGCAGTTGTCTTCCACCAACGCCTTCACGTAATCCGCCCGCGTCGCCGCCGGGTTGCTCGCCCGGAAGAGGGTCGAAAGCTCATCCAGCATCATGGTGCGGCTTGTGTGCGTCCCCTTGTCGCCAAAGTGAAAACCCAATTCTTCCCAAGCGGCCTTGGTTTGGTCACTCGGCGATGTCGTAGTTAATAATGGGTCACGATACATTCTTCGTCTTCCGTTTAATCTAAAATTTTAGCCGGCAAACCAGCCGGCCAAAACGTAAGCTCACAATACACCGCGCAATTAGGTTGTCAAGACACGAAATGAGAATTTAATAAATACAAGGAATTCCGTGCTTTTAGGGTGCAGTTCCGCTCGCGCTCCTCTGCGTCTGTCTTTTAGCCTCTCGCGCCGGCAGCGCATCTGGACGCCATGCGTCCCGCGTTGGAATCAAAATCGTGACCGTTTCAAACCCACTTCCCATTTCGTTTCCAACCTTTCGTGGATGTCGCTTACCTTGAACCACACCACCTTGCCAATCTTGTAGTGTGGCAAAACCCCGCTAACCATCCACCGGTCCACCGTTCGCATGCTGATGCTCAAAAGTTCGGCAACCTGTTTCCTCGTGACCAAAGGTGCCTGAATCTTCAACGCATTTTTCTGTTCCGCCACTTTGCACTTGCCACACCAAGCCACAAACCTATCTTCATTTGCATGCTTTCCAAAATCTTGAAACTCATTATTCCTGGTATTGCAAGCGCCATAGCTATCAAGGGAAGTGCGTATTTAGAAAAATTAAATACGCCCAAGATTTTGGCTGTTTTCATCGCCGTATGCGTAGCTGCAAGTTTTGCTGTAATTGCCGATGAAGTTCTTATTGGCGCGAAAAAGTATTTTTTATTTATAAGAAAGATCATGGACAAACGCGCGCGCTTTGAGGGCGATTGGTTTGTATCCCAAGACGAGGGATCACGAATGCCATACGGCGCCATCTCGATTGACTACAACGCAGAGACAGATGGCTATGTTTATAACGGACAATCATACGACAACGCTGGGAAAATAGCTTCAGAATGGGCGTGTGACAGGCTCCAGTTTGACATACCAAATTCCCGCGTTCGGTTTATTGCCCAAACGATAGTGAAAGGCGAAAGTGGTGCGGAGCATGTTGCTTATGGTTGGATTTCCTTTCGGCGCGTTTTTGAATCA
>PLAY01000166.1 GCA_003134375.1 Limisphaerales bacterium
TTGATTCAAAAACGCGCCGCGGCGATGGGACATTTTTTTCCATCTCGATTTCCAACGATTTGGGCCAAAGTGGACGAGCTCGTTCAAAAGAAAATTTTGCGATCAGTTAAGGAAGTTCAAAGGGAAATAGAGAAAAACTGTCCGTTTGATTACATCGAGACTTGGGTGAAAAACAATCACAGTATTTTTCTACCCCCGTCAGAAGAAGAATCCATAATTGTCGCCGACATCTTCAAGAAGGAACAATATCGTGGGCTTGTCAGGCGAGAAAAAATGCTCAAAGGTCTTCCCGTTGCAGACCCATTCATTATTGCGGCGGCAAAAGCAAATAAAGGGGGTTGTGTTGTAACCCAAGAATCACTGAAACCCGGCGGTGCGAGAATTCCCACCGTTTGTGCCGACCTAAAAATCGAATGTATTGACCTTGAAAAGTTTCTGGAGCGAGAGCAGTTAAAATATTGATTTGCCTTTCAGCGTTTCGCCAAGTTTCCGCTCGGCAGGTATTCGCGCTCTGAATCGGAATCGAATTGCGCTTCGGCGCATTTGTTGCAAAATAGGCGGATGAATTTAGACGCGCTTTATTCCGAACTGACACTTAAAATCCCGCAAGGCGGGACCAAGCTCGCGCTGGTCGTCCTCGACGGCCTGGGCGACATCGCCACGAAGGAGCAGAATTATCTCACGCCGCTCGAAGCCGCCACGACGCCGAACCTCGACAAAATTGCCAGGGACTCCGCCCAAGGCCGCATGATTGCCGCCGCTCCCGGCATCACACCCGGCAGCGGCCCCGGCCACCTCGGCTTGTTCGGCTATGACCCGCTGGAATTCCAGGTGGGCCGCGGCGTCATCGAGGCGCTCGGCCTGGGCATGGAACTCAAGCACGGCGACGTCTGCGCCCGCGCCAATTTCGCCACGCTGGATGCGAAAGGCATCATTACCGACCGCCGCGCCGGCCGAATCCCGACCGAAACCTGCGAAAAACTGTGCGCGATGCTAGCCGCCAAAATTAAAAAAATCGGCGACACGGAAATCATCATCAAGGCCGGCAAGGAACATCGCTTCGTCGTCGTGTTCCGCGGCAAGGGATTGGAAGGCCCGCTCACGGACGCCGACCCGAACCGCGAAGGTTTTGCCATTCCCACCGTCAAGCCGCGTGATGAAAACAACGCCGGCCAGAAAAAGTTGGCCGGGGTGATCGCTGATTTTTACAAGGCCGCGCTGCCGATCGTTGCGAAGGAAAAACCGGCGAACGGTTTTCTCATGCGCGGCATCGCGCATAAGCCGCACATTCCGCTGTTCGAGGATCGTTACAAATTGAAACCCGCGTGCCTGGCGGTTTATCCGATGTACAAGGGACTGGCGCAGCTCGTCGGCATGAAAAAAATCGAAGGCCCGGCGACCATCACCGAACAATTCGAGCGTTATCTCAAGGAATACGACAATTTCGACTTTTTCTTCATCCATTACAAATACACGGATAAATACGGCGAGGACGGCAACTTCACGGCGAAGACGAAGGCGATTGAGGATTTTGACGCGGCGCTGCCGATTTTGCTGCGGAAAAAGCCCGACGTGCTCGCCATCACCGGCGACCATTCGACGCCGTGCGCGATGAAGGGCCATTCGTGGCATCCGCAACCGGTGCTGCTGACCTCGGCGGTGAGCGGTTCGGACAAGCTGGAACGTTTCACTGAAACCGGCGCCAACACCGGCTCGCTCGGCGTGTTCAAGGCGAAATATCTCATCCGCCTGATGCAGGCGAACGCAAGGATGTTCGACAAGTTCGGGGCCTGATCGATCGCTGAAATGGAAAACATCCAACAACCGACATCCAACGCCGAACATCCAATGATTTGTTGTTCGCGCATTTTGGGAAATTGGATGTTGGATGTTCGATGTTGGATGTTCGATGTTTCATTCCGAGACGCGCGGACAAGCTGTCCGCGCTCCTGAAAATGAACCTGCCGAACAAGCTGACGGTGTCGCGGTTTGCGCTGACGGTGCTCTTCCTGTGGGCGCTGTTCTCGCCCCTTCGGTTCAACGACACGCTGGCCCTGATTTTTTTCTGCGTGGCCAGTTTCACCGATTATCTGGACGGGAGCATCTCGCGCCGACGCGGCCTGGTCACCAACTTCGGCATTTTGATGGACCCGCTGGCGGACAAGGTGCTGGTCTGCTCGGCGTTCATTGCGTTCGTGGAAAGCACGCACCTGAATCCCGGCGCGCCAGTCAAGGTCGCGGCGTGGATGGTCATCATCATCGTCGCACGCGAACTGGCCATCACCGGCATGCGGTTGCTGGCGGCGTCAAAAAAAACCGTTCTGGCTGCGGACAACCTTGGCAAACTCAAGACCGTTTTCCAGATTGTCACCGTCATCGCGCTGCTCATCACGGACGCCACCAACGAGTGGAGCCCATGGCTGCAAAATGTTTTTCAGCCCTGGGTGGCCGGATTCGCACAGCTCGCGCTGTGGGTGACGGTCGTGCTGACGGCGGTGTCGGGTTTGATTTACCTGTGGCGCAACCGCGAGATTTATTTGAGCGACACCTGAAGGCAAAAGCAGAGGTTGAGAGTTGAGGGTTGAAAGTTGAGAAACCTGAAGCTGGAACTCGTTCCGCCTGCTCCAGCCCGATTAGTGATGTGACACCAGCGGCAGCGTCTGGCCGGAATTCGCCGATTGATAAACCGCCGGTTGCAAACCCGCCAGCGAATCAGTGTGTTTATGGTGCCGCCAGGCAAAACTGGCGAAGGCAACGATCAAAACAATTCCCAAAACGGCGGCTCCGACCATTCCGAATTTCCAATTCAGTTTCGAGAGCAGAAACATCAGCCGGTCGAGCGGCGTGTTCGACGCATCCGTCAACGGCGGTGGCTCGCTGAATTTTTCCGTCCGGCCCAACTCGTCGGTGAGCACGGCCATGATTTGCGGCACGTCGAGCTTGAGCAGCGTGGCGTAATTTTTCACCGAGCCGCGAATGTAAATCGGCGCGGAAAACACATTGAAATTCCCCTCTTCGAGAGCGCGGATGTAGTCGGTGCGGATTTTCGTGACTTCCGCAACCTGCTCGATTGTAAGTTTCCGGGCTTCGCGTGCAACACGGAGTTGTTCGGCGACCGTTGACATGGCCATATTATTCAAAGGTTTTAAGCAATTTTGCAATCCAAATAGCACGAAAGAGGCCAGTTTTTGCCATTTTCATGTGCTTTGGGGCCGATTGAACCTTTTCTCGCTTTGCGCATTCCACTCGGTGTAAATGCTGGTGGTGGCTGAACGTGAACAATTGCCCGTGCCGCAGGCCAAAGCCGGAGAACCGGAGGCTTGGGACACTCTCTTTCGACGCTACCAACTGCCCTTGTATGTCTATGTCTTTGAACTGGTGCATGACGAACAAACGAGCCTCGACCTCGTGCAGGAGACGTTCATCGCCGCCGTCCGGCACATCGGCAGTCTGCGCGACGACGACAAATTCGGGAGCTGGCTCTTCGGCATCGCACACCAGAAATGCATCCAACGCTGGCGAAAACAAAGCCGCGAGGAGGTTTTACTCGATGAAATCCCCGATGCGCCGGACGAATCGGAAAACAATCCGGACGATCTGCTCATCCGGCTGGAACAGGAAGCCGAGTTTATGAATCTGCTGAATCAACTGCCGCTCCCGCAACGCTCAGTACTGCTGCTGTATTTTGTCGAGGACTTTTCGCTTGAAGAAATTGCCGGCATCACCGGCACGCCCATCGGCACGGTGAAATCGCGGCTGCATTACGCAAAAAAGGCGCTGCGGAAATTGCTGGAAGAACCAGGCACATGAAACTCCAGCCACATTCAATTTTAACGCAGAGGCGCGGAGAACGCGGAGATGCGCGGAACGAACAAAGGCATTTGTCGAACCCAATGTTTCAACCTCTGCGATCCTCCGCGTTCTCTGCGTTCTCTGCGTTGAAAAGGAACCCGACCAATAATGAAAACGCCGCGTGAATTTTTGCTGGAACGGCATCAAGCCGCCGCGCCGAAACTCGACGCCATCCGCCGGGAAGTCGTGGAAGTAGCCGCCGATGTCAATCGGCGGAAACAACCTGTCCGCGAATTGACATTCGCGGCTACACTGGCAAAGGCCATCCGGCTTTCGTTTCTCGAACTCGTCTGGGCCTGCCGCCGGACCTGGGCAACCCTGGCTGTGGTGTGGATTGCGCTTTTCATTTTCAATGTTTCGCAGCGGGACAAAGTGGAACTGGCCGCGCGGAAATTGCCGCCGCCCTCGCCGGAAGCGATCATGGCCTGGCGGCAGCAGGAAAAATTGCTGGCGGAATTGATCGGGCCGCCCGGAACGGGCGACGCGGAGCGGCGGAAAATCTTTTTGCCCAAACCCCGGACGGAAAATACGGAGACCGTGGCGGTGTAAAATGGTAGGGACGCCGCGCTGCGGCGTCCGGTCGGCGCAGCGCGCCGACCCTACCAAGGATAAAATTTTTTGAACGAAACACCAAAAGACAAATCAGGCTGGCGCATTCCGCGCCGGATTTCGATCACCTTGGCCATCCTCGCCACGCTGATCGCCATTTTTTACGCCGAGGAAGACTGGCGCGGCAAACATGCGTGGGAAAAGTGCAAACGCGAACTGGAAGCCAAAGGCATGGTCTTGGATTGGGAGAAATTCATCCCGCCACCCGTGCCGGACGATCAGAATTTTTTCATGGCGAGCACCAATATTTTATTGCGGTTTCACAAAGCCCAGACCGACGCCGAGTCTGCGGCAGCAACGCAAAGCTCTTGGCTCCGTATAACTTATTCGACCAATTCTTTCCCCGTGTTTGATACCGCCAAAACCGGGCCGTTGGTCGTCGCCGAGATGATGGTTGAGTCATCCGCCACCGCCACCCCTTCTGCGGGCGGAAGCCATTCACTGGTGGTAAAACTCAGTGCCGCCGACGCGCGCAAACAGCTCCAAGATTTGATCCGCAGAACCGTTGGCCGGGGAGTTGCCGGCGCAGCGGGTTTTCGATTTTCCGAACAGCAATTGAGCAATCTGGCGCCGGCGCAAATCGGCTTGCTGTCAGATACGATGCCCTCCGTGGCCGAACTCGAAGGCTTCATCCCGGAGGATATGGTCACGAACGTCGGGCATTTGCGCGTTGAGGCAACCGACGACAAGAAATTTTTCCAGGTTGTATTGACCGGCGCGCATATCACAGCGGCAGCCGATTACTTGAAATGGAGCGACCGGTTTGAGCCTGCCTTTGATGAAATTCGCGAGGCATTAAAGCGGCCTTATGCCATTATCCCCGGCGACTATTCGCAGCCGTTTCTGATTCCGATTCCCAATTTCGTCGCGATGCGTAGCGTGGCGCAAACGCTCGCACAGCGGGCGCAATGTTATTTGTTGCTCGGCCAGATGGACAAAGCCCTGCGGGAAATGACGCTCATGCACGACGTGTGCCGGATTCTGGAGCGGCCGCCGGCAGGGAAACCCATCACGTTGGTTGAAGCGATGATCAACGTAGCTATCATGGGACTTTATACGTCAACCGTCGCCGATGGTTTCAGACTCCAAGCCTGGCAGGAGCCGCAACTGGCCGCGCTCCAGGAACAACTCAAGAAAGTTAATTTGTTACCACAGGTGGCCGCTGCCTTTGAGAGCGAATCCGCCGCAGTTTGTTTCACGCTGATCAACTCGCCGCCCTCCGTGCTTGCCAATCAAAGAGCAATTTTTTTTGGCACTTCCACCAACCTGCTTCAAAAATTGAAAGACCCGGAATTTGATTTTCTGACTTTTGCCCCGCACGGCTGGGTCTATCAAAATGTGGTTGTCCATACCACACAAATGCAAAAAGGCATCAAATGCTACGACCTCGCAAACCAATTGATCTTTCCCAAAACAACCGACGAATGGGACAAACAAGTTCAATCTTTTAACAAATGGAATCCTTACTTTTCTTTGGGCGCAACTTTTTTGCCCAAATTGACTAAAGCAACCCAGACACTCGCCCACAATCAAACACTGGTCAATGAAGCACAAATTGTCTGCGCGCTCGAACGTTTTCGTCTGGCGTATGGGAATTATCCCGAAACGCTCGACGCGCTCGTGCCGCAATTCATCGAAAAATTGCCGCACGACATCATCGGCGGACAGCCGTTGCATTATCGCCGCACGGAAGACCCGCCTTCGCCAGGCTCCGGCGCGGCAAGCGGGAAATTCCTGCTCTATTCCGTTGGTTGGAATGAAACAGATGACGGCGGGCAGATTGCGTTAAAGAAAGATGGTTCGGAAGACCGGGAAAACGGCGACTGGGTCTGGCAGTATCCGGTCAAATAAATCACAAACATCGAACATCGAACGCCGAACTCTGAACATCGAATTGGTTGTCCCATCCGCCTGTGGTTCATTCGGCGTTCGATGTTCAACGTTCAGTGTTCGGTGTTTTCCCCAAACCTCTTTCCGACCACGGCTCCGATGACCGAGCCGATGATCGCGCCGGCCACGAAATCCGAGAACCAATGGATGGTCATGGAGACACCAAGGCCAACGTAGAAAGCGTAGAGGATTGCCACCCAGCCCAGCCACCGGTGTTTCGGACAAAGCGTGAACACCGTCACGGCCATGGCAAAGGCGATGGTGGCATGTGATGACGGCCAGCCCCAGAAAACTCCGCCGCGCATCCAGCCGAAACGGAAGACATGGCTGATGTCCGCGCCGACGCTGTGCGCCGGATGGACGCGGCCCGTAACCGCCTTGTAAACGGCAGCGACAAACGCGCCGAGGAGTTCAGCCTGAGCAACGGCCCAACCGGCCAAAATGGCCCTGGCATTTCTGGCAATGATGCCGAGCGCAAAAAGAATCAGCGGCAAGGCGATGGGCAGCAGCCCGCCAATCCCGACGGCGGGCCACATCCACGAACGCAGCGCCGGATTGCGAGTGGCGAGGAACCAGTGCCAGTCGAAACCAGACATGACGAGGATGAACGTGAGAACGATGGCAATGACATGCCAGAGGAGCCTCCGGCCCGTGAAGCAGCCAATGAGGTTGCGGGGCACCGTCACCAGAAATTGTTTCATGCGGAAATGATATGGCAGACCGTGAAAAAGGCGATTGGGTTTAAAAACATTGATTCCGGAAACATCGAACATCGAACGCCGAACTCTGAACATCGAATTGGTTGCCACGTACGGCCACGATTCATTCGGCGTTCGATGTTCGATGTTCAGCGTTCGATGTTTTCCCCAACAACACGCCGGGTCGGAGACCGGCGCTCCCATCACACCGCTTCCTGCCCGCCGCCGTCCGCGCCGCCGCCGTCCAGATCAATCAAGATGTCGCGCGGCTCGGCGCCTTTGCTGGGACCGACGATGCCGCGGTTTTCCAGTTCGTCCATGATGCGTGCGGCGCGCGTGTAGCCGAGACGCAGGCGCCGTTGCATCAACGAGACGCTCGCCTTTTGTTCGCTGCGGATGACTTCGATGCACTGCTGAATCAATTCCTCGTCCTCGTCTATGCCGGTTTCGTTCCCGAAACTGGCGGCGGGCTGGGAGAGTTGCCGGTGAATTTCCATGTCGTAGTTCGGTTTGCCCTGTTTGGCAATGAATCCGACGATGCTGTTGATTTCCTGGTCGGTGATCAAGGCGCCTTGCGCGCGAATCAATTTCGCCGAGCCGGGCGGCAGGTACAGCATGTCGCCTTTGCCGAGCAATTTGTCCGCGCCCATCGCGTCGAGAATCGTGCGCGAGTCCACCCGCGACGCGCACTGAAACGCGATGCGCGCGGTGATGTTCGCCTTGATGACGCCGGTGATGACGTCCACGCTCGGCCGCTGCGTGGCGACAATGCAATGAATGCCCGCCGCGCGCGCCATTTGCGTGATGCGCGCGATGGCCATTTCCACGTCGGCCGGCGCCACCAGCATCAGGTCCGCCAGCTCGTCAATGATGACAACGATGTAGCTCAGCCGTTCGGGAATGACGATGTCCTCCTCGCGCGGCACGACGATGTCCTCGTCCACTTCGACGGCGAATCCTTCCGCGCCCGGTTCGACCTTTTCCCGTTTGGCAGTGAGCGGCAATTCGGGTTCGGTTTCCGGCAACGGTTTGTTTTTCTGGCGGGAATTGAAGGAATTGATGTTGCGCACACCGCAGCGCGCGAAAATCTGGTAGCGCTTTTCCATCTCGTTGACGACCCAGCGCAACGCGAGGATGACCTTCTTCGGATCGGTCACGACCGGCACGACCAGGTGCGGCAGGGCGTTGTATTGCTGCAACTCGACGACCTTGGGATCAATCATCACAAAGCGAAGCTGGTCCGGCGAGAAGCGGTAAAGCAGCGACGTGATGATGCAGTTGATGCACACCGATTTGCCGGAGCCGGTGCTGCCGGCGATGAGTATGTGCGGCATTTCGGACAAATCCGCCACGATGGGATGGCCATAAACATCCTTGCCCAGCGCGATGGGGATCTTCGCCTTGGAGTTGCGCCACTCTTCGGACTCGAACAAGTCGCGGACGATGACCTTGGTTTTGACCGGGTTGGGCACCTCGACGCCGACGGAGCTTTTGCCGGGGACGGGCGCGAGAATATGGATGCGCTCGGCCTTGAGCGCGGCGGCGATGTTGTTGGAAAGCGCGGTGATTTTTTCGAGCTTCACGCCCGGCGCAGGATGCAATTCGTAGCGCG
Source organism: Limisphaerales bacterium (assembly GCA_003134375.1). Taxonomy (GTDB): domain Bacteria; phylum Verrucomicrobiota; class Verrucomicrobiia; order Limisphaerales; family UBA11358; genus UBA11358. The sequence goes on from PLAY01000166.1 coordinate 8,662, forward strand.
TGATGGTCGGGCCTTTGGTGATGTCGCCGAGTGAAACCTCGATATCGAACTGCGCGAGCGTCTGCTGCATGAGCCGCGCGTTGGCCATCAATTCCTCCTTGGACTCCGTGGGCTTTACGGTCATGTCCGGGTACTGGAGAAAATCCAGCGGCGGCAACTGGTAATTGCCGATCATCGGTGCCGAGGCGACCGTGAGCGGCTTTCGTTTTTTCGGCGCTTTCGGTTTGGCGGCGGGCGGGACGGAACCATCGGCGATGTGGACGGCCGGCTCCGCTTTTTCACCATCGGTTTTTCCCGCTTCAACTTTTTCCGCGACCGGCGTTTCGGTTTTGGCTTCGCCCGGTTTTTCCACGGCTTCCGTTTTTTTGCCCAGAATGTCTTCGGTGGTGGCGGCGGCAGCTTCGCGTGGTGGGGCCGGTTCAGCCTCCCGGGCGGCTTCAGTCTCTTTGGACGGTTCGGGCAAAGTGGTTTTGCGCACGCGCACGGGAGTTGGTTTGGCCTGCGGCACGCTCAAATCGCGAACGGTCGGCTCCGGCACCGGCAGCATATCCGCGCCCAGTCCGGACCGTTGGACTTCCTCCTGCAATTTTTTGGCCTGCTTCTCGAGGTCCCGCGCGCGGCGTTCGAGTGCGGTTTCATCGGCGGATTTGGGTTCGGCGGCGGCGGGTTCTTTTTGAAGGAAACGGCGAATCCATTCGCCGAGTTGAAAATCGGTCAGGAACAACAGGCTGATGAAGCAAAACGCCAGATACACAATGGTCGCACCCACCGAACCGAGAACCCAGAACCCCCAGTCAAAACCAAATAGCCTGAACTGGAACAGGGTTTGTCCGACCCAGCCGCCCGCACTTTGGACGTCCAGGTTTTCGCGCAACGGTTTGAACAACCCGTCCATCATATTCAGCAGGCCGGTCAGCGAGAGCATGAGCACCAGGCCCCAGATGCCGAACCACAACCGCCGTTCGCACAGGTGGGACCAAAAATTAAACAGATAGCCCAGCCCGAACACCGCGACCAAAAGCGGGAAAACATACGCGCCGATTCCGAAAACAAAAAACGACGCATACGCGACATGCGCGCCGAACGTCCCGATCCAATTGTGCACCGGATTGTTTACCGGTATGTGGATGAACGAGAGATCATAGCGGTCGAAGGAAAGTTGAGCGACCAGCAGCGGCAGCGCCACCAACAGCAGCAACGCGACCCCGATGACATCGTTGAATCCGCGGCCCGAATCCGACGGCGACTTGCGTGACATGGCCGCAGCGTAACAATTCGGCGCGGCGACTTCAAAGCTGGAAATTGCCAAACGGGGACGGCCCGGCGAACCGTCCGTGCGCACGTGCGGGGGCGCCACCATCACCCCGTTGCAACGTGGCGTCGCAGCCACCCAATAGCCCGTAAAAAAAGACTTGACATCCACGTCTTAGTGTACTAATTGTACTAGTACAGTATGCAATGACGATTAACCTCAACATCAATACCGGGTCGAACACGCCGATCTACAAGCAGATCACGGATCAGGTGCGCATGGCCGTTGCCTCCGGCCGGCTGGCCGTGGACGACCAGCTTCCCAGCATTCGCGCGTTGGCGGAGCGGCTGGTCATCAATCCCAACACCGTCGCCCGCGCCTACGCCGACCTGGCGCGGGAGGGGCTGATTGAGTCGCGGGCCGGCCGCGGGGTTTTTGTCACGCGCAAACGGAAGATGTTTACGCGCGAGGAGGGCTGGCGCCGGCTGGAGCCGCTGATGGATGCGGTGATCGGCGAAGCGATGGTGTTGGATTTCACGCCACAGGAATTGCGGGAGGCCATTGAGAAAAAACTCGGCCAATGGAAACCCCAGAAAGGAGGAAGCCGGAACGATGAATGAACAATCCGTTATTCAAACACGCGGTTTGACCAGGTATTTTGGCGCCAAGCCGGCCGTCCACGACCTGAATCTGGAGGTGCCGCGCGGGAGTGTTTTTGCCTTTCTGGGCCGGAACGGCTCCGGCAAAACCACCACCATCCGTATGTTGCTGGGGCTGCTCGAACCAACCCGCGGCCAAGGCAGCATCCTCGGTTATGACATCCGCACCCTGCCGCCGGAAGCCCGGGCGCGCATCGGCTACCTGACCGAGGAGCACCAGCTTTACGGCTGGATGAGCGTCAAGGAATGCGGCGGGTTTCAATCGCAGTTTTATCCGCGTTGGAATGAAAAAATCTTCCGCGGGGTCATCGGACATTTCAGCCTCAAGCCGGCGGCGCGGGTGAAGGACCTGTCGCGAGGCGAGCGGGCGGGCCTCTGCCTGGGCCTGACGCTGGCGCCGGAGCCCGAGCTGCTGATTCTGGACGATCCAGCGATGGGATTGGACCCGGTGGCACACCGGTCGCTGATTGAATCCATGATTTATCTCACCCGTCGGTCGGACCGGACGATCTTTTTTTCGTCGCACCAACTGGCCGACGTCGAGCGCGTGGCGGATTACGTTGCCATTCTCGACCGGAGCGTCCTGCGGGTATGTTGTTCGCTGGAGACATTTCGGAACAGTGTGCAGCAGGTGCGGCTTCGTTTTCCCGGCGTGCCGCCACCGGTGCAGAACATCCCCGGCCTGCTTCAGGCCTTTCGCGCCGAGGGCGAACTCCGGCTCACTTGCGTGCATTACGGCGCGGCAACCGAACAGGCGCTGCGGGCGCTGGCGCCGGCCCAAATGGAAATGGTGCCCCTCAGCCTGGAAGATGCGTTCATCAGTTATCTGGGCGAGCGGGGCGAGAAATCATTCATTCTGTCGGAAACGGAGGCCCAACCATGAAAGCGCTGATTCAAAAAGAACTGCGGGAGAACCTGAAGCTGGCCGTGCTCGGCCTTGGCATCCTGACGCTGATACTGGCGTTGAATGCGCAAAAGTACTCGACCATTCTGAAAAACCTGGGCGGAATCAGTGAATCTCAGCAGGTGTACCTGCCCTGGCAACCATTGGTCTCATCGGATATTCTGATCGGTTTTTTCTGCGCCATCTTCGGCGCGGTTCTCGGCTGGTTCCAGATTCACAACGAAAGCCACCGCGACCTCTGGGCATTTCTGATTCATCGCCCCATCACCCGCACCGAGATTTTTCTCGGCAAAGTCATTGCGGGGTTGATGCTTTATGTCCTGGCGACGGGTCTGCCGCTGATTGGTTTCATCGCGTGGGCGCTGGTGCCAGGGCATGTGGCGGCGCCTTTTCAATGGGCCATGCTCCGGCCCGTCGCCATTTTAGTCCTTTCCGGTATCCTGTACTATTTCGCCGGAATGCTCACGGGCTTGCGACAGGCACGCTGGTACGCCAGCCGCGCCCTAGGCCTGGGAGTGGCGCTCTTTGTTTCCCTGATGTTCCAGAGTGAACCGCACTTATGGCAGGCACTGTTTTTCATCCTGATTGGCGGAATTATTCTGGCCACCGCCGTTTGGGGCGGTTTTCACAGCCACGGTTATTACCGGGGCCAGCCGGCACCGGGCAGACTGGCACTGACTGGCGCGCTGATGCCGGGATGGGGCTTCGTCCTCGCGCTGACCGCCATCCTGCTGGTCGAATTGCTGCTGCGAAACTCCAACTTCAATCCGAGGTCGGAGTATCAAATGACCAAGGACGGCACCATTTACAAAGTCACACGTGGAAACGGCGATCAATCGGACATTATGGACCTGGCAGGCAAGCCGCTGATGGATTCGAAGACCGGGCGGAGGATTAGAACGGCGGATTTCAACCGGCAGTTGTGCATCCGGGTACAAATCAATCCTGACTTCAGCAACCGCGCTCCCCACGGACGCTGGCTGGATCGGGACTGCAACCGGTTCACCTTCTGGCGGGCGACCCCGGACACGCTTTGGTACTATTGGGGCCGTTACGGACGGCTGGTCGGTTACGATATTGCGACCCGGCGGTTCATTGGCAGTTTGGGTCCGAACGGTTTCGCGCAGAATATATCCGGCAACGGGGATCGTTTTGACAACGACCGGAATAACTATGCGGTGGCTTCCCGGCGGATTATCAACACCGCCCACGCGGTGTATGAGCTGGATCTGGAGCACCGCGCAACCAAGGCAATCTATTCCATCACGAATGACAGCGAAGCTGCCACGCTTTCGAACATCACAAACACGCCCCACGAGAGCATTGGCGGAATCGGGGAAGTGTCGTTGAATGGCAATGATTGGGATTACACGATCGTGGTCACCCGGAGTTATGTCCGCCTGCTGAGCCCGGATGGCAAGGCGGTGTGGCAGTTCGCATACAAATCCAACCATCCCGATTACGGCCAGATAACGGTCTCCTTCCTGGATTCAAGAAACCAGTTCGCGCTCTGGCTGGTTCCCTCCGGGCACACGCAGGAAAAGACGGGCTGGAAGCTTCCCATGCAAGTGACCTGGCTCGACCGGGAGCAAGGTGCGTTGAGGAGCACCGACCTGCCGGTTTTGTCCCACAACCGCCGCGAATTTGCCCGCGAACAAAAACTGATAAGTTTGTCTCTCCCTCCGGCGCTTCTGGTGATGCTGCCCTTGTTTGACGAGGTGCCCCGGTTGGAGGACATCCCATGGGTGCTGGTGCGGTACAGCCTGGCGGCGGCGCTGGTCTGCCTCCCGGTCGGCTGGTGGGTGGGACGCCGGTACAGTCTTACGCTCCCATCGCGTGTGGGTTGGGCGGCATTTCATCTGGTCTTCGGCATTCCCGGCCTCCTTACCTTTTTAAGTGTGCAGGAATGGCCGGCGCGAGAGGCCTGTCCCAACTGCAAAAAACTCCGGGTGGTGGACCGTGAAAAATGCGAGCACTGCGGCGCCGACTTCGCCCCGCCCGAAAAGAACGGCACCGAGGTCTTTGAAACCATGGCCGCAGCCAAATAATCATTTTCCTTCCGCGTTCGTAGCCAGGTAGTGTCCAATATGGGTGGCCATTGCCGCGTCGCACGGTGGTGCGGCAGCATCGCCGCCACTGCTTATTTCCGGCGTTTCGGCGTGCCGGCTTTCTTTGCGTCGTCACCGGTCACACCGGGAAAGGCTAGATAATTTTTGGCGTTGGCGTAACAGATGTTGCGGATCATAGAACCGACGAGCTTTTCGTCGTTGGGCAGCGATCCATTTTCCATGTCGCGCCCGATGAGGTTGCAGAGGATGCGCCGGAAGTATTCATGGCGCGGATAAGACATGAACGAGCGCGAATCCGTGATCATGCCGACAAAGCGCGAGAGCAGACCGAGATTCGACAGCGCGTTCAACTGCCATTCCATGGCTTCCGGCTGGTCCAGAAACCACCAGCCCGAACCGAACTGGATTTTTCCCGGAATCGTGCCGTCCTGGAAATTCCCGATCATGGCGGCAAAAGCGTAATTGTCCGTCGGATTCAAATTGTAAATGATGGTTTTCGGCAGCGAATTCTCCTGGTCGAGCCGGTCGAGGTAAGCCGCGAGGGCAGAGCATTGCGGCCAGTCTCCGATGGAATCGAAGCCGGTGTTCGGGCCGAGTTGTTTGAGCCGGCGGGTGTTGGCGCTTCGTAATGCCCCGAGGTGAAGCTGTTTGGTCCAACCGCGCTTCGCATCGAGCTGGCCAAAGAACAACATCATGAACGAGGCAAATTGTCCATGCTCCGGCGGGGAAACCGCTTCGCCACGCCGCGCCCTGTCAAAAATGGCGACGGCGGTTTTCTCGGAACAAAAGTCGGCAAAACAATGGTTCAGGCCGTGATCGGACAAACGGCAGCCTTGCGAATGGAAAAAATCGTGACGCTTTCGCAGCGCGTTCAGGAACACGGAAAAGCCGTTGATGTCCATGTTGCTGGCGGCGGCGAGTTGTTCCACCCACCGGTTGAAACTGGCGGGCTGGTTGACCGTGAGCGCCCGGTCCGGCCGGAACGCGGGAAACATTTTTGTCAGATGGCCCTGGGACGCAAACGCGCGGTGATGTTCCAGGCCATCCACCGGGTCGTCCGTGGTGCAAACGACCTTGACCTTGAATTTTTTTAGGATGCCCTGCGCGGTCAATTCGGGCACGGCGAGTTTTTCGTTGGCCTGTTTCCAGATTTTGTCGGCGGTCTTTTCATCGAGCAAATCGGCGATGCCGAAGTAACGCTTCAATTCCAGATGCGTCCAATGATGGAGCGGATTTCGGAGCGTGTGCGGCACGGTGGCGGCCCAGGCCTTGAACTTCTCGAACGGGCTGGCATCGCCCGTGCAAAACCGCTCGGCCACGCCGTTGGTGCGCATGGCACGCCATTTGTAGTGATCGCCTTCGAGCCAGATTTCAAAAAGGTTATTGAACCGGCGGTTGGCCGCGATGTCGCGTGGCGAAAGGTGGCAGTGATAATCGAATATCGGTTCAGCCTCGGCGTATTGGTGATAAAGTTTGCGCGCCGCTTTTGTGCTCAACAAAAAATCTTCGTGGATGAAGGGCATAAATTATTTGCCGAGCAGCAACGGTTTCATGTGCCGCTCGAACAGGTTTTCCGTGACGTTTTTGGCGATGACCGCTTCATGCTTCTTGAGCGCGTTGAGATACCGGTCGCCTTTTTTCGCGGCGATTTTGAAACCAACGTGGATCAATTGCCGGAAGCTTGAATTGAAAACCTTGTTTTTCGGATCGTGCCGGAGCGCGGAAACAAATTGTTCGGAAGTCCAGCCGTTGACGGTTTCCTTCGCCGGCAGTTTCTTACGGTCAATATCAATGACCGTTGCGTATGGCGCGCAAAGTTCGTCCAGGTGATCCAGCGCATCGGAATAAATTTCCTTTGCCAGCGCGAGACCATCACCACCCGCTTCGGCGAGGCCGATGACTTCTTCAAGCCAGGTTGTGCCGGCTGTCTTAAGGTGCAGGCCGGCGTTGAATTTTTTCAATGCGCGGCGGATCGGCGCGTAAATGGAAAACTTGTCACTGCCGGAATGGATGCTGAGCTTGAGCGTGGCGGGCAGGCCGTACCGCCTGATGGCGAAGGCAATGACGGCGAGGTCTTCGTTGAATTCCCGCTCGAACTGCTTCACATCGCCCGCATAATCCACGCCTTTGTTGAAACGGCCGGTGAATTTCGGCGCGATAGTCTGAATCGGAATTTTTTCATCGGCGAGCGCCGCGAGAATGATGAGCAGTTCCGGCGGCGTTTGCGGATTGTCGGTTTCATCCATCGAAACTTCCGTGATGAAATTCGACTCACCCTTTGCCTGGGCGATGCGACGGTAGATTTTCCCGGCGTCCTGCACGGCGAGCAGATATTTGCCAGCGATGCGCTCGACGTCCGCGCGGGTGGTTTCAAACGGACGGGCAATTGGGGGAATGACGATTTTGCCGATCAGTTCGGGGTGACGTCCGGCAAAGGCCTTCACGCTTTTGGGATCGGCGGGTTTGCCAATCGAGTCGGCCACGTCAATCGTGAAGAAATCCGAGGGCGCGATGAAACGATCCACGGTCTCGAACCGGATGTGGTCGGCGTCCACGTGATACGGTTTCTTCCAGCCGAGCGCCTTTACCGCCGCATCCGCCTCGACGCGCACACTGGACGGTCCGGTGCCGATGAGCTGGTGTTCGCGATTCGACTTGTTCCAAACGGGAACAACATCCGCCCCAAGCTCGGTGGCCAGGACGCACGCGCGAAGTTGCGCCTTGCCCTGGTGCGAAAAACGGTCGCCCATGCCAAACGAGAACTTCCCCAGCGTCAGATATTTACTCATAATAAAGCCGTTTTAACGGGCGCCAAGGTAACAAATTCACCCCCCATCGTCATATCATCTTTTGCAGAAATGTTTGAGAATTCTGCGCTTAAATGACGGTGTCGCCGCCAATTCGCACTTGCCATCGTTCGTCGGGATTGCGACGCTTTCTTTTGGTGGATGCGCGGTTAGCTCAGTTGGTAGAGCACATGTTTGACGTACATGGGGTCACAGGTTCAAGTCCTGTACCGCGCACCAGCCTTCGCTTGGAGTGAGTCTCGACGGCAATGATGTCCGGATGGCGGAATTATCCGGAATTATCCGGAAAGAGCCGGAAAATAAGGGGTTTTGTTGAGTTCGTAGCCGGAACAAATGTCCGGTTTTATTCCGGATGTCCGGTTTCTCAGCTCCATAAAAAAAGTGGTGTAACCCATTGCAGTTGCGCGTTTGGAACTGAGAAACCGGACAAAATCACCGAAGGTCAAAGGGGGTGGAACCTGGAACCACGGCATTTTCATGGCGAGGCCGCACCACTGCAACCGCGCAAAAGGAGAATTTAAGCCGCCACCAAAGGCCGATTAACGCGGTCTAAAACCAGCTTTGAAATTCCATTGGCGGCTAGACCTGGAAGCCAATTCGAGGGCGACCAGGCGACAGCCTAAGGCCGAAATCCACCGCGCCGTACATCGGGCGGCACTTCAAGCGTTGCAGCCTTTTTTCGGAGCGCCCTTTCTAAGACGACGGCCATTAGTGTCCACTCTTCGCGAAATGAAAGACGTGGCGGCTTCAAATCCTTTGTGAAAATGGAGATTACCCACATCATTTGTAGATACGCTATCACACCAGCGCGTTTTGAGTGTTTGTCGAACAGTCTAGGCGCGAATATATTCATGGTCTGCTCAATCGCCGTTATGCGGGCTTGCCCTTTTGATGACCACTCGATTTTAAATGGGTCAGGTGTCACCATAGCCCGGTCAATCCAGAGGGCTCGCCCCATGCGGACCACTAGACCCTGTAAAACTTCTGGATCGTATTCAACGATAAATAATGAACGCAAAGAGAACATGTGTTTTAATTGCCTTCAGGCCGCTTGAGGGATTTTTACACCATCCAGGGTGCGCTTGAGATAGCCACAAACTTTCCAAGCATTGTGGAACGCCGCTTCCAAACGATCCACGATCATAAAAGATGCGGCAAACGCGCCGTTTTGGTTGCGGTTGCTGATCTCGGCTCCTTGCAGATCTAAAAGATGCTTTAGGGCGTTGACGGCGTTTTCAGTGTCATGGCCGTGGCCGGCCGCCGACACTTCAGGCAGCGTTGATTTCTGAACCATTCGGTTCACTTCGTCACGCCAGGCGGATAAATTATTCTCGAATTGGTACGCCAGGAGACGCGGCAGTTCGAGGTTTCCATCTTGAAACGAGGCTGATTCTAAATCTTCCCAGCCGGCGTTTGCCTTCGTGCTATCCTTGATATTGGTGGCGTTCATCATGGCCAGGGCAATGGCCGCTGATGCACGGCTTTTCAACAAGTCCAAAGCGTCTATTGCGTCCAACCCTGCCGGAGAAACTTCGGAGGTGGAAACCGACGACGACATAGGAACCGCAGCGGAATCGGCGGGATCGAAATATCCCAACCCGCGCAGACTGGTAAAAGAATTCTTCCGGCGTGCGTCACCGATGATGATGCTGTCCAACAATTCAATTTTCAAATGCAGTGCCGCTTGGATTAAATCGCACGTGGCCTTAATGTCGCCCTCGCTCGGAGTCGGATCGCCGCTCGGATGATTGTGCGCGATAATGATGGCAGCCGCGCTTTGGATGATCGCCGGTCGCAACACTTCGCGCGGATGCAATATAAGAGTGTCGAGCGTGCCCAGGCTGACCAGATCGAAGCCGAACAGCACGCGCCGCGCGTTCAAAAAGAAAACGCAGAGACATTCCTTTTCATCTTTGAACCAAGGCGCGGAGACGACATGTTTGCGCCAGAAATCGGCCACTTCTGTCGGCGTTTCAATCCTCGGATTATCTACGGGACATTCGCGCAAGCGGACAATTTTGAATTCAGCCGGCGCATACGGTGTTTGGTTTTTGGCTTGAGGCGCCACTGGTTTTGTGGCACCATTCCTTTGGACTCGATTTGAGGTTTTCATAACTGGACTTCATGATTCGGGTCTTCGCTCTGGCTGCTACAAACAGCCAGGGCTTTTTATTTTTGACGCTCTTGCTGCTTGACCCAGTGAAGCAACTTGAGCGTGTATTCGCCGCCCGGTTCCTTTTCTCCGGACAACCATTCCGAGATCCGAGCGGGCGCCACACCGAGCGTGCGGGCCAATTCTGATTTGGCCCCCGGCTTCGATGCCTTGTGCTTCACCTGCTCAATCAATTTACAAATCTCGGACTTCACGCCTTCACTATTACTCTTTAGAGAAGTGTCTTGCAAATCTTTTTTTCCAGAATCTCCGAGACGACCGGCAGCGTATTCCTCCAAGAATGGAATAATCGCTTCCGGATCAGTCACGCAACGCCTCAGCCAATCGAGATCATTTAACCTTTCAGAATCCAACTTAAACCGCATCATCTTGCGAAAAATCAGGTCAGCAGATTCGAGCACACATCGCGCATATACCCGCCAAGCCGAACTGCGCTTCTGCCCGCGCCGGAGAGCTTCATTTCCCAGTAGCGCTATAAACCGTTCATTGAGCGCATTGAGTAAATTGCCCACCAATTCAGGGTTATCGGAATCACTAAGAACAATGCGTGGCAGATAGAAAAAACCACGCACAAGCCGAGCATATTCAGGGGCGAGAATCTTGTCGTATGCCTCTCTAAACAATGTTCCCGGCGGTATGTGGAGAGCCGATGGCTCAGAGAGCAAATCCACACACTGACGGAAGAAAATTAGTTTATCCACCGTTTCCATCCCAGGCCCCATTGCGATTCCGTGCTTTGGGGCTTCAGCGTGGCAGGCATCATGCCGCCCCGTAGCGAGCCATTCTTCGGAGACAATAAATTGGCGACAAAATCGGAGTGCGATTTCGTAACGAAGCGGAGTCCTACAGGTTTCGTAATTTGCCAAAGTGCTTCGGTCCAATCCAATCTGTTTAGCGCATCCGTCCTGGGTAATTTCCAGAATTATCTCGCGAGCGTAGCGGAGGCGTTCGCAGATTTCAGCTTCCATCTTCGGTATCTTGGTTTTACGCACAAAGCCCAATAAAATGGCGCGTAATAATTTGCAACATTTTTCTTGCTAGGTGGACATATAACGTGTAACTAGCACGAATAATGACGGGTAATTCTGCCATCAAAAAGCTGCGACGCAAGCGCTGGCCAGGCCTGAAAGAAGCCGCCAAGCAGCTTGGCGTTAGTTATGGTCATTTACGATTATGCGTGGCTGGCGAACGGGCTTCACGCTCGTTGAGGAATCGCTACCGCGCTTGGAAAAACCAACACCGGACCGCACCCAAAACCACCAATGTTCCTTCACCCAAAGCCCAAACCAAAACCTTTATATGAAAAGTCAAGAAACCCAAAATCTCGAATCCGCCCTTTCTAAACACGCCAGCCTTCAGGCGGAAATTGCCGACATCCAACGCCTGTCCGCGGAGTCCGCCACAAGGCTCGCCGCGCTGGAAAATACTTGCGATCTCGGCGATGCCGGCGCGCTGGGGGAAGTCGGCAGAACGCAAATCCTGGTTGCGCTTTTGCCGCGCCGCCTCGCGGCCAAAGAGCAGCAACTGGCGGAAGCCGACCCGGAGATTTTGAAGGCCACGCACAGTTTTCTGGAAACAACGCTGATACCAAAAATCAAAAGTCTGCGACAAAAAACGGAAGGCAAAATTAAAGGGGAACTCAAAGGGTACTTCCCGAATCCTGAAACCCTGAACACCGCGATTTTAAGCTCCGCCCTGATTTCCGGTTTAGACCGCCTGGCGTTCGGTGCCAGCATTCAAGCCCAACCATTCGACGGGGTTTTAAAATACGCGCGGCGCACACTGGACGCCTGGGAACAGGTAAAAACTTTTGAGTCGAAAATATCATGAACGACGCCAATCCTGTCGTTCCCAAATCCGGCAATGTCGGTCGCGCGGTTTTTAACGCGATTGTGGCCATCGTACGCAATCGCACTGGCTGGAATTTCCAGAAGGTGTTTAACAATGTGTTGGCGGAAAACGCCGACCTAATGCGCGAATCACTTGATGCCACCAACCACACTCAGCCCCTTCTCCGCTTGTTCAATCGCACACAGTCAGCAACCGGATTGAGTGCGGTAGCCAGCACAGAGTTAGCGGCGGAGAAAGTCGCCAAACTCACAAACCGGTTTTTTCCGTCCTTAAACAGAGTGCCGACGGCTCTGCAATGGGATGTCCTTTTGCGGGCTGCGTTTCAATTAGAAAAGTGCGACATACCACAGCGCCTATTCAATCGCACCGGCGACCCGGAAGTTAGCAAGGCGGACTGGAAGACTGCCAATGACCGGGCGGAAGATGTTTTTTCCTTGCTGAACGCCGGGGCAACGCAGCCCCTTGACCGTGGACTAATGTTAATGCGTCAGCTTCCCCCCAAACAAATGGGGACCGCCTTCCGATCAGCGATCAGGATGCTGATGGAGGATGATAAGAAGTTGACTCTCCGCCAAGCCTTCGACCGTTTGAAAGAGACTGAGCCGATTTTTTGGACCCATGCCATGTTGAGTTTTGAACCGGAAAAACAATGATTCCAACACGGCAAATATTTATCACTTTCCGCGTTATCCTTGCGCGGGAAATGGTTCGTGTGTTTTTCATCATACGCAACCATGTTTGTTTAGTCCGCTGCGATCCATTCGCTGTCGAATGGGGCCGGGGGCGGCGTCTTCACCGCTCCCGGCTTTTACTCAGAATTCTTGTCAGGATCGCAAGCGGTTATCCTTTTTGTTTTGCCGGCTCTGGAGAGAGGCCGGGCGCGCGAACCACGGAGGGCTGGAAACAAAGCTCCAGCTCTCCTCCTTCTTAAAATAAAGGAGGTTGCCACGAAATTATCTCTCCAAACTACAAGCCAAATTCCAGCCTGGCAGGCCGAACGCGCCAACAAATTGCACCGTGCCTGTAATAGCGTTCAAACGCGGCTCAATCGCGGCGAGCGAAAGCGGAAGGCATTCCGCCGCGTGGCCAAATATCACAATGGGCGTGCATTCAAATGCGACCCAAGACGCCGCCTGTCTTTGTCGGAAGGGACACTCAGACGTTTATTTGCCAAGTGGAAGCGCGTCGGCGAAGTCCCGTCGGCTTTTTGGATTCAATACAAGCCCCGCCGTTCGACCATCACAGCGCCCGTCCTGATTCGCTTTATTGATTTTTCCGCCAGACAGCAATTTCCGTCCATGAAATCCGCCTGGGAAAAGTTCTCAGCGCGCGGCGGGAATTTTGGATGCGGGCGGCGTTCAAACAAGCCGGTCAAAATATCTTACGGGATGGCCCGTTACTACTTCCCGGCGGCCAAATTTCACAAACTGCAAGAGCAGTTGGAAAAGATTGACCAGGCGCAAGATACACTTGCCTGGCTCCGATTGGATTTTCAGGCCGAAATCATCACGCTTTTGCCTGAACGTCCGCCGCGCCGCCGCGTGAAAAAGGAATCGGATTTCCAAATTTAAAATGAATGTTGCCTTGGTCAAGATTGATGCTGCTTCTGCCTATCTGGGGCGGAGCATCAATGACATTCTTGACCTGGTGGACGGCGGCAGTTTGGTGGAGGCGGGATTGCTCTGGGTTTTTAACCTGGCACACAATCCGGCTAAGCCCCGGCGTGATCTGCGCTTCTGGCGCACTGAATTGCTGGCGCGGGCTGGTGGCCGCGCTGACAATTGCAGACGCCTGCAAATCAATCAGGTCATCGCCCAAATTCTTCCGGCACGGCGCGAACATTTCCAAGCTGGCGAAGTTGATCAACTATTTCAAATCCGGCCCAGCACGCGGAAGGCAGTTGACGCGGAGTTGAATGGTCGTCTGGTTGGTGGCCGGAATGTTTACCAGCGGACCAAACTGGAAACTTTTCTCAATCGCCGATGGATTGGCCACGTGAATTGAAACCCAATGATTTTTGAGCCAAAAGTCAAAACGCCAGGCAGGACTGAGTTCCTTACAAGTCCGCGTGTATGCCTGGTGGACATCGGCGTAGTTCGTGCCGCTCGCGGCTGCGACGCCGAAAGCGTCCTCAAGTGTGTTTGTGACTCCACGCACCCGAAATTCCTGCGCTGGGTGTTCAATATAGCAGTCAAGCCGGCCGGCAAAATCCGCGAACTGCGATTCTGGAAGGACGAATTGACCGGCGAGGTCAACAAGTGGGATGAGCCAAAATCCGTCATCGCCAAAATCTTGGGCACTGTCGGGAGTTTCCCACGCGGCGAAATCGAGGTTCAGTGGACCATCACCGCTCAGACCGTCTCACGGCTGGTGCGCGCTGGTGAACTGGCTGAGGTGAATCATAAATTGACGCGGGCCAGCCTGGCCGCGTTTCTGGAACGGAGGCTGCAATGATCTCCATCGTAACCGAAGGCGTGAAAACTCGGAAATCTACTTTCGCCCAGGTGGCGAGATTCCGACTGCCACCGCACCAAGGCCGCGATTTCGGTTCCCGACGCGTCACGCGCGGGATTAAGCCATGTTTAACGGCATCCACGGCCCTGTTGTTTTGGCTCCAGGTCAGCTTGAAAACGCCGATTGGGACTTTTGACCCTCAATCCTCAACTCTCAACCATTTCCATGCCTGACCTGAATTACAAAATCACAACCGCCGCCGAACTCGCCGGCGCCCAGGCTACTGCCGACGCGCTCGAACGCCAGATCGGCAAAGCCAAGGCACTTAAGCAGGATTACTCTGAGTTGCAAAAGCAGCTCGATACGGTCAATCAGTCTCTCAAAGAATGCGCCGCTGATAACGCCGCGCTTTCCAACGTCCAGGCCGACGGGGAGAAAATTAACGCAGGGTTGACCGAGAGCACCCGGCAATACATTCGCCATTTGGACGAGGCGGGAGGAGCTACGATTGGGCTGCACGCCAAAAGTCAGTTATTGCACCTGGCTCTTAGACAAGTGGGCGGCCAATTCCCCGAGTTGGGCATCCTCTCACGCCTTTTCTTTAATCCGGCGCTTATGGGTTTCGCCGCCGCGGCCGCCGGCGCCGAATTGCTCTTTCAGCACATCGAACGCGTAAACCAAAAGCAGCGCGAGATGATTGACCTGGCTGGCGAGAGCACCAAGGCTCTCCGAGAGATCGTATCCGCACGTCCAACTGAAACAGCCTCCTGGGAATCATGGCTCACCACCATGACCACCATCGAGGAAAAACTGCATGGCATCGACCAGGAACTTGAAGCCGACGCGCGCTTTGCTAAAAACTTCGCCGATGTAACCAAAGGCATTGACGCTAATAAAACCGAGCAAGCCGGCAAACTCGGCCTCGCGGCCAAGGCCGAGGCCGAACGCGCGGCCATCACCGACCAGATCGCAGTCGCCGGCTCTGCGCTTGCCCACGCGCAGAGCGCCGCGTAAAGCGAAGGCTGCCGCGTCGAAGCACAAAGTGCGTAGGCGGGCGAATGGATTGGGAAAACCGACGCGCTCCAAGCTACGGCCCGGCAAGCCGGTTAAAAGGGATGAAATTCTTCTAAGTTTACATTCTGCAAAGCGAATTGAATGCAACGCATTTTTATGTCGGTTTCACGGAAGATTTGCAGGAACGTTTGAATACGCATAACGCCGGCGAAGTTCCGCATACGGCAAAATTTTGTCCATGGCGTATCAAAACAGCTTTTGCTTTTACTTGTCGGGAACGAGCGGGCCAATTTGAACGCTACTTGAAAACAGCTTCTGGACGAGCCTTCGCGAAAAAGCGGCTTTGAATCTTTCGCTCTTCGCTTCGCTTCGGGCTACGGATGGCAGGCCAGCCATTCCAAGGACAGAGGGTAAAAATACTCAAGCCAGCCGGGTTCCGTTTATCGCCAAGTGACATTCCCGCGATAATCCACTAGCAGCCTGTCGGGCTTGAC
>PLAY01000026.1 GCA_003134375.1 Limisphaerales bacterium
CACGAACTCAGAAACGGCGGGAAACCTTACAACCCACCTCACCACCGCCGCCGCGACAATGGGAGTCTTGGTAAACGTTGAACCTTGAATCAAGAGCTAGCGATCATCAAATGACGCAGCCTAATAACGAGCATAGGCTGCAAATTTAGCGGCTTCATCTGCCCTGTTTTCTTCACGTCCGTTGCGCGATATTCATTGCCACTTTCGGCTTTGCTCTTCCGGCTTTGAAACTAGAATAGGTTCGTGAGCTTGCAATTCATTGGACAATTCCCGGCGTATCGCCCGCGCCGGCTGCGGCAGTCGGCGGCGTTGCGGCAATTGGTGGCCGAAACCCATTTGACCACGTCGCAACTCGTGCTGCCGCTGTTCGTTCGGGCCGGACGAAAAATCTGCCGCCCCATCGCCGCCATGCCCGGCGTATTCCAGCTTTCGCCCGATAAACTTTTGCGCGAGGCCATTCGCGCGCACACGCTCGGGGTTCCAGCGGTTTTGCTTTTCGGCATTCCCGACAAAAAAGACACGAAGGCTTCCGGCGCGTATGCCAAAAATGGAATCGTCCAGCAGGCCGTGCGGCTCCTGAAAAAGGAATTGCCGTCGCTGCTCGTCATCACCGACGTGTGCCTGTGCGAATACATGGAGCACGGCCATTGCGGCGTGGTGGCGGCGACGCCCTCGTCGCCAAGGCGTCACAGTCACGGTTGCGACGAGGGCGTCGCAGCCACGGTGAAAATCCTGAACGATTCCTCGCTGAAACTGCTCGCGCGCGCCGCCGCCAGCCACGCCGAAGCCGGCGCGGACATCGTGGCGCCCAGCGACATGATGGACGGCCGCGTGCGCGCCATCCGGACGGAATTGGATCGCACCGGCTTTGCCGACACACCCATCATGTCCTACGCCGCGAAATTTGCGTCCGCGTTTTACGGGCCGTTTCGCGAAGCCGCCGAGTCCGCTCCCAAATTCGGCGACCGGCGGAGTTACCAGATGAATCCGGCCAACGCGAACGAGGCGTTGCGCGAGGTCGCGCTCGACATTCAGGAAGGCGCGGACATCGTCATGGTCAAACCCGCCCTCGTTTGCCTCGACCTGATTTACCGCGTCAAAACGGAGTTCGGTTATCCGACCGCCGCCTACGCCGTGAGCGGCGAACACGCGATGATCAAGGCGGCGGCAGCCAATGGCTGGATTGACGAGCGCACGGTGACGCTGGAAAGTTTGCTGGCCATGCGCCGCGCCGGCGCGGACATTCTTATCACTTACGCGGCGGCGGACGCGGCCCGCTGGCTGAAAGCGGGCTGAATTTAACATGCGGTGGCGGGTCAATTTCACAGCGACTGGTGGGGCGAGACTCCCGGCGAGGCGAAATAAGGACAATTTTCATTCGATTTCCGGCTCGCGAGTACGCTCACCCCACCAAACTAATCCACCACCAACACCACTTTTACGTTTGACCGCAATTGGCCGGGCTGGTTAGGCTTCTCTTTTCTATTTATCACTATGATTGGGACAATTCGCAAACATTCGGGATGGCTGTGGTTCGTTATCATCGCCGCCACGGTTATTTCTTTCATTTACTGGGGCGCCGGCCCATCGCGCATGGGCGGTGGCAGTGACGGCAGAGTTGCCAGCAGCGATTTTGGCACGATTTACGGTCACAAAGTCACGCAACAAGCTTTCATTGACGCCAGAAACGGTTTCGATCTTTTTTATTGGTTCCGTAACGGCGAATGGCCGGAAAAAAACCAAAATTTCTCCGAGTCTGATCGCGGTCGTGAAATCTATATCCGCTTGCTGCTCACTCAAAAAGCGAATGACCTCGGCATTTATGTCGGCGACGATGAGGCAGCCACTGCGGCCTCCGAAATGCTCCATATGCTTGGACGCAACGGCCAGGCTGTGCCGCTGAGTGAATTCGTGAAACAAGTTTTGCAGCCGAAAGGTCTGACGGCCGAGGACTTCAAAAATTTTGTCCGGCAATACCTTGTCATGGAGCAATTGCAGCAGGCGATCGGCCTGACCGGGGAACTCATCACACCGCAGGAAGCCACCGCCGCCTATCAACGCGACCACCAGGAACTCTCCGCGCAGATTGTTTTCTTCTCCGCATCGAACCATCTGTCATCCGTCACCGTCACCCCCGCCGCCGTCGCGCAATTTTACACGAATTACCTCGCGGAATACCGCCTGCCCGACCGCATGCAGGTCAGCTACGTCGCATTTGAAGTAACGAATTATCTCGCACAGGCCCGGGCCGAATGGGCCAGGACAAATTTTGACGAGCTGGTGGGAACCTACTTCCGCCAGGTCGGCGAGAATTACAGAAATTCCAAGTCGCCCGCCGAAGCGAAGGAGAAAATCCGCGAGGAACTGATTCGTGACCGCGCCGGAAACGACGCGCGCAAGGACGCGAATGTTTTCGCCAACGCCGTTTTTAACATCGATCCGGCCAAACCCGAAAATCTCGCCACCGTCGCCAAACAAAGAGGACTGCCCGTTCACGTGACCGCGCCCTTTGGGGGCGAATTTGGGCCGGAAGAATTTACCGCACCGCCGGGTTTCACCAAAGCCGCCTTTGCACTGACGCCCGACGAACCCTTCGCCAGACCGGTCGCGGGACCGGACGCCGTGTACTTTCTCGCGTTCGCCAGGCAGTTGCCCAGCGAAATCCCGCCGCTGGATCAAATCCGTGACCGCGTCACCCGGGACTATCAATTGCGCTCAGCGACCCTGCTGGCCCGGCAGGCCGGAACAAATTTTGTTCATACCTTGACGGGAATAACGGCGGACCGCGGTTTCGCGACCCTGTGTGTTGCCGCCGGTTTGCAGCCACAGAAGTTGCCGGCGTTTTCGTTGAGCACCCGGGAACTGCCGGAACTGGGCGATCAGGCTGAACTGAACCAACTCAAACAGGCTGCGTTCACCACGCCGGTTGGCAAGACGAGCAATTTTGAGGCAACCAGTGACGGCGGCTTCATCGTTTATGTCCAGTCCCGCCTGCCGATTGACCAGGCAAAATTGAATTCTGAACTGCCGCAATACATTGTCGCGTTCCGCCGCGAGCGCCAAAACGAGGCGTTCGGCCAATGGGTCAACCTGGAAGCCAACCGGGAATTGCGCAACACGCCGGTCTTTCAGCAATTCAAGCCGGGTGCCGCAAGATAGATTTTAATCGCAATCCTGATGCGATCAGGATTTGGATTAAGCTCAAAATCACGATTGGGAAAAAGTGAGCGCGGCCATCAAACTCTCATCACCCGCCACCCATGAGTTTTGGGAAATTCCGGTGCTCTTTGAAGACGAGCACCTGCTGGCGCTCGACAAACCCGCCGGGCTGCTGGTCTCACCCGACCGCTACGACCCGCAGCGGCCCAGCCTGATGACGCTGCTTCACACCGCCATTGCCGGCGGCAAGCCGTGGGCGCGCGAACGCGGGCTGGATTACCTGATGAACGCGCACCGGCTCGACTGGGAGATGAGCGGCGTGATTCTGCTCGCCAAAAACAAACCCGCGCTCATTGCGCTGGCGAATCTTTTTGGCTCGGAAAAGCCGGTGAAAAAACACACCGCCCTCGTCAGCGGCGAGCCGCCGGAAAATCAATTTGTCGTGGACGCCAAACTCGCGCCGCATCCGGTCAAACCCGGGTTGCTGTGCGTGGATGCGAAAAACGGCAAGAAATCGAAAACCCAATTTGAAGTGCTGGAAACATTTCCCCGCGGCGGCTACGCGCTCCTCAAATGCGAACCGCTCGTCGCCCGCACGCACCAGATTCGGGTTCACTTGCGTTACGCCGGGTTCCCCGTCGTCGGCGACGAACTTTACGGCGGCAAACCGCTCTGGCTTTCGCGCCTCAAACCGAATTACCGGCTCAAGCCCGGACACGAGGAACGCCCGCTGCTGTCCCGCGCCACGTTGCACGCGGAAGAGTTGAGCTTGTCGCACCCGGTTACCGGCGAAGTTTTGACCATCACCGCGCCGTGGCCGAAGGATTTGAAAGTCGCGTTGAAATATCTGCGCCGGTTTGCAAAGTAGAACCGGCATTCTGCCGGTCTCACCGCCGCCCCCGACACCCGCGCTGCGGGCGAAAACACAAACGCCAGCGGGCAAATAAACCAAATTCAACCCACGCGAACTGCCTTTGGAAACGAAGGCCGCTTTATACCCGCCAACAGAAACCCGACCACGCGAAGGGAAAAACTCTGAAGAGGCAAATGAGGCAGGGTGTCGCGGTGTCGCTGACACCCTGCCTTTTTATATAGTCATCCCCATTCAACCATGATTCTTTACGGAACCTGGACGCGGAAGAACATGCTCGAACCGGCCGGTGCTATCGTGAGCGGCGCCGGGTTGGCATTCGTTATCCACGGACCTTTAAGGTTGGTCGCTTCCAGGAGGGATCCGATCTGCCAGTTCACCAGCAGGTTCGATCCGGACTTGGCGATGGAAGGCGAAGGCGGCGCCGACAAGGCGCGAATGATCACACAACTCATGTAACCATGACCATCAGCTTCATTTTGGGTTATGGCTTGAGTCGAGCCGGTGGCTATGAAGGTTCCCACCACATAGACATTGTCTCCCATCTGGAATGCGCCGGAAACGTCAGCGGGGTCAGTCGAAGCCGCAAAGCTGATTTCGCGAAGCGATCCGGCGGTGTCGTTTATGGCAAAGAGCTGCACTGTATAGAGATTCGACACAGTCAGGTTGTTCAGTGTGATGGTCACAGGACTGCTATCTTCCTCATCAATACTTAGAACCAAGTCAAGGTTCGTGTCACCTGTGCTCCCCCCGGTGTACACCCCGGTTTTATTACCACCAAAGCCGCCCGAAAGCGAAGCCGTAGTACTGGTATCAAAGGTGAATATCGTAGCGCCATTTGTCACCATTACGACAGCGGTACCACCGAATGAAGTAGCCCCGGCAAATGCGCCGGGCAGTCCCAGAATTTGGGCCGCCGTCAGACCATTAATAACCACCGGCTTCGACCACTTGATAACGGAGTTGGTTGACGGCAACACCACGTACTGAACCCAGGCACTGTTCGTGGAAGTAGCGCCCGAGATCGAGTTGGAAGCCTGCAGGCTGTAGTATCCGGTGTTGCTGACCTGCGGATTGGACAGCGTGTAGGTGGTGCTGGTCGCGCCAGGGATATTCACCGCGCTGCTGCCGTTGGCATTGGGGCTGACCTGCCACTGATAGTGAATTGGCTGGGTGCCGACAAACGACGCTGTAAAATTCACAGTGTTGTTGTTGTTGACCTCATTGGTCATGCTGGGTGTGGCAAAAGCCGTTTGTGCGTCGGGATAAATCGCTGTGCCAGCCGAAGGAATCGGCGCCGAATCCATGATGGTCAGCGTTGCCGGCGGCGTGCTGGTGGTTGAGCCGGCTCCATCCGTCACGATGACCCGGTAATCCTTGTGGTTGGCCGCCGCGGTCACATTGGTGATTGACAAGGTGGCCGTGCCCGATCCGGAGAATTGTCCCCCATCGGACAGGGTGGCCCAAGTCGCGCTGCCCACCGCGGTGTTGGTCTGCCATTGATAGATCAACCCGGCGGTCGAACCGTTGGTGGTTGCCGCCACGATGAATGTTGTGGCGGAGCCGGTGTAATTGGTCTGGCTGAAAGGAGGCGAACTGATCACAGGCAGGACAGTGGGTGGTATCGCGCCCGAAACGGTAAAATTGTTAAACTGCCCGTCCCCACTCGTGATATGAATGTATACGACACCGACACCCGTGATGAAGCCGGTCAAATCGGCGGTGGCGGCCGCCCCGATTTGGGGATAAGGATTCGTAGTATTCCACTTGGCATAATGACTTCCATTGGGGCTAACGGTCAACTGATTCCAAGCGGTGGCGGCGGGATTAAACTTCATACTATTCACGATGAAAGCTGAGCCGGTTGACTCGGGCAACTGGTTGGTTGACACATACCAGTTGTTATTGTTCAACTGCACGGCGAAGAAGCATTGATACGTTCCGGCGCCATTAGCGTTCATAGCAATGCTGAAATTCAAGTTATACACCGTTGCCAGATTAACGCCGGGGAAAGCCATTTTATTGGTGGCCAGCCCGTTTTCGTATGGTCCGCCATTTGCGGTCAGGGTGGTGGCCCAAAAAGCCTCAATGCCGCCGGCGACATTGTAGGAATAAACGGCGCCTTGGGGGAAGGCCACCCCGGGGCCGCTGGTGAAAATGCGGTTGTCGTTGCCGCTAATATCGTTCCTCCAGCCGACGTTGTTTATGGACTGGTCGCCTGGGGTTGGAACACCGAAAGATTCAAAATAAATGAGTGCTGCCACCGTCAAATTGGCCGGCGGCGAGCTGGTCACCGAGCCGCTTCCGTTGGATACCACGACGACAATGTCCATGTTTTGGTTTGTCGTCACATTGCTGATCGTCAAATTGGTTGTGGTCACGCCGGAGAATGTGCTGTCATTCAGAATGTTGGTGTAAACACCGCTGCCCGTTGCGCCCCCCATCCATTGATAGCCGGTAGCGTCAACCGCCGACACGGTGAACGAATTGGTGCCTCCCAGAGGTGAGGTCTGGCTGGCCGGGGGATTTATTATGATGGGCAGACCGCCGACGGGCACCACATACAGGGCGAAATCGTCATAATCCGCAAAAACGCCTGCAGTGTTCGTCCCCACCTCTCCGGTATTGAAGAAAACACCAGGATACTTGTTGGTGTCCGCAGGGGTGACTGTATAGGTGAGCGAGTATTGCGCCCAGCCATTAGGAAGCCCATTGCTTGAAATTAAAACGGCGGTGGTGTTGATAAAAGGGTCATTTACATAAGGTGGGTTTCCTTGGCTGTTTGTTGCTGTAAGAATGCCGATAATTTGCATCGGATCGGTCGGGTTGGTGCCCTGAGCATCGCTGGAAGTGTCGCCCACCGCCCACCAAGTCAGGATAATCTGCTGGCCCATCTGAAGCGGTACGGGATTGGTGCTGATTTGGTAAGCCCCGTCATCGCCCTTCATTTCCCACGCCCGATAGTTGCCGCCATGTGCGCCAGCGTTCTCGATACCTGTGTTCGTATAATTTACCCCGTCATCATTCCAATAGGTAACATTATCGAAATTAGTTACTTTCCCAATGTCAGGCTGGAACTCAAAGCCGGGATTGCCCAACAGGTTGACGGGTTGTGCCTGGGCAACGCCGCACAGGACGGCGAGCGCCAGACAGGTTAAAGAGATTTTTATCACTTTGATTTGTTTCATAGGTTTTGAGTTTGGGGTTAGGAGAGTTTTGGGGTTATAAAATTAGAATAGAAAACGGTTCTCGACACTGGCGTGAAGTTCATGTGCGTCAGACATTTGGCACATGTAGCGATAATAATCAAACCAATTTTTAAATCAACAAAAATCAACAATTATTTCACAATTTTTCAATTCCCTATCATTTGATTATCAATTAGTTACAAAACACGGACCAAAACCCCGACAAAACCGGGTTGATGTGCGTGGATGCGAAAAACGGCAAGAAATCGAAGACCCGGTTTGAAGTGCTGGAAACCTTTCCGCGCTGCGGCTACGCGCTCCTGAAGTGCGAACCGCTCATCGGCCGCACGCACCAGATTCGGGCTCACCTGCGTTACGCCGGTTTTCCCGTCGTCGGCGACGAACTTTACGGCGGCAAGCCGCTCTGGCTTTCGCGCCTTAAACCGAACTACCGGCTCAAGCCCGGACACGAGGAACGCCCGCTGCTTTCTCGCGCCACGGTGCATGCTGAGGAATTGAGCCTCCCGCATCCCGTCACCGGCGCCACCGTGACCATCACCGCCCCGTGGCCGAAGGATTTGAAAGTTGCCGTGAAATATCTGCGCCGGTTTGCAACGTAGCTGCGCTTGTAAAAGCGCGGATATTTCGCGGCAAAAGATCCGCGTTTTTACAAACGCTGCTACGCCAATCAAGAAACCGCCCAATTCAAAATCGCCTTCTGCACGTGCAGCCGGTTTTCGGCTTCCTCGAAAATCGTGTCCGCGTTGGCTTCGAGCGTCGCGTCGTCAATTTCCTTGCCCCGATATGCCGGCAGGCAATGCATCACCAGGGCGCCGGGTTTGGCCAGCTTCACCAGTGATTGATTGATCTGGTAGCCCGTCAGAATCTTGATGCGCTCCTTTGCTTCGGCTTCCTTGCCCATCGAAATCCAGACATCGGTGTAAAGCAGGTCCGCGCCTTTCGCCGTTGCCTTGATGTCGGTTGAAATGGAAATTTTTCCGCCGGCGCGTTTTAACAAGGCGGCGGACGGCTGGAATTTTTTCGGCGCGGCAATGCGCAGTTCAAACCCGAATTTTGCCGCCGTCCAAATCCACGAGTTCGCCACGTTGCACGCGCCATCGCCGATGAACGCGACGGTTTTGCCCGCAATCGGCCCCCGCTGTTCCTGGAACGTGAAAATGTCCGCGAGAATCTGGCACGGATGCTCGTCGTCCGTCAGCGCGTTGATGGTCGGGACGCCGGAAAACCGGGCAAACTCCTCGACGTCGCTTTGCGCGAAGGTGCGGATGACCGCGCCATGAATCATCCGGCCGAGCACGCGAGCGGTGTCCTTGATCGGCTCGCCGCGGCCAAGCTGAATGTCATTGGCATTGAGAAACATCGGCCGCCCGCCGAGTTCGTGGATGCCGACCTCAAACGAAACCCGCGTGCGCGTGGACGATTTGGAGAACATCAACGCCCAGGTCTGGCCGGCCAGCGGCTGGGTTTTGTGATGACCACGCTCGCGCTTGAACGCCGTGGCGGCGCGCAGAATTTTGTCAAAATCCGCCCGCGCCAGTTTTTCCAATGACAATAGATGCTTCATTTTTTCAAGGTTTTCGGGAATTCGCCCAAAGGAAATTTTATAACCCAATCACGGAACGGCGTCACCTCTTTTTATGCACCGCATTCCAGCCAGCGTAGGACAGGCATCTTGCCTGTCTCCATCATTTTGAATTGAAGTTTGAGACAGGCTGGAAGCCTGTCCTACGTTTTTTTCGCCGCATCCGCCGCCCGCCAGAGATACCACGCCGCGGTGGTGCGGTGCGGACGCCAGCGTTCGCCGAACGCCAGCAGTTCCTGCACCGCCGGCAAGTCGCGCTTTTTGTAGGCACGGCGAAAACCGGTCCTCACGCCGAAATCGGCGGCGGGCAAAACATCGTGACGTCCCAGTTGAAAGATCAGCAGCATTTCAACCGTCCAGCGGCCCACCCCGCGAACCTCCGTGAGCCGCTCAATAATTTCGTCATCGGACAACTTCATGATCTGCCGCGATGCCGGCACGACGCCAGACAGGGTTTTCGTCGCGATGTCGCGGATCGAGGCAATTTTTGCGAAGGAAAATCCGCAGGCGCGGATCTGTTCGTCGGTTACGCCCGCCAAATCTTCCGGCCGGGGAAACCTCCGGCCGGGAAATAATTTTTTGAAACGGGAGAGGATTGAGCCCGCCGCCGTGCTATTGAGTTGCTGATGCGCGACTGCCAGCACGAGCGACTGGAACGGCGAACGGCGGGTTTCCGGCACGAGTGCGCATAACCCATGCTCCCGGATGAGCCGCCGCATCACGGGATCATTCGCGGCAAGATGTTTAAGCGCGGCGGGGGTCATGATCTCTCATTTAATTTGCCAAATTTAAGCCGACGCGCCCCTCGCCACGCAGAGCGGGACCGGGAGAGGGGTTCGATTCCGCATCTAAACAGTTCACTTCGGCGGTCATACAAACCAATCATGCCAGCGATTTGATGACTTCCTCGATTTTACTGATGCCTTCGCCGGCTTCCTGCGGCTTCAGATTCAGCGGCGGCAGCAAACGCACAATTTGCGTGCCCGCCGGAATCGTGAGCACGCCGATTTCATGCAGGCGATTTACAAATTGCAGCGCCGCCGATTTATCACTTTTGGCAAACGCCGGGATTTTTTCTTTTTCAACCAGTTCCAGGCCCAGGATAAAACCCAGGCCGCGCCCGCGTTTGACGACCTGCGGGTAAGTGGCCGCCAGCCGTTCCAATTCCCGTTTGAACCATTCGCCGAGTTTGCGGGCTT
This sequence comes from Limisphaerales bacterium, assembly GCA_003134375.1. Lineage (GTDB taxonomy): Bacteria > Verrucomicrobiota > Verrucomicrobiia > Limisphaerales > UBA11358 > UBA11358. The sequence continues at coordinate 10,021 of PLAY01000026.1, forward strand.
GTTCGTCCAGCCGTTCGCGTTCGATGACTTCGAGCACCTTGAGCGCGACGGCACAGGCCAGCGGCGTGCCGCCAAACGTCGAAGCATGCGTGCCCGGTCCCAGCAAATCGGCATACGGCGCGCGCACCCAGAACGCGCCGATGGGAAATCCGCCACCGAGCGATTTGGCCATCGAAACGCCGTCGGGCAGGAATTTCTCACCGCAGGGAACATTTTCCAAAATCCGCTGAAAGCTTTGGAACCGTCCGGTGCGATAATGTCCGCACTGCACGCCATCCAGGAACAGCAACAGTTTTTTCTCGTCGCACAACGTGCGCAGTCCGAGCAGGTATTCGGGCGTGGCCGGCGTGACGCCACCTTCGCCTTGCACGCCTTCCATCATGATGGCGATGGTCGCGGGCGAAATCGCGTTGCGCGCGGCGGCCAGATCATTGAACGGGATGTGCCGGAAGCCCGGCGTTGCCGGCTCGAAACCCTTCTTGACCTTGTCCTGGCCGGTCGCGGCAATGCCCGCCAGCGTGCGTCCGTGAAAGGAATTCGTCGCCGTCAGGATTTCAAACCGGCCTTCGGCGTGACCGAACTTGCGCGCGAGCTTGAACAGGCCTTCGTTGGCTTCCGCACCGCTGTTGGCAAAAAAACATTTGCCCGCGCCGATGCGCTTGACGAGCTCGGCGGCGAGCCGGCCCTGCGGCTCGGTGAAATACAGGTTCGAGACGTGGATGAGTTTTTTGGATTGTTCGACGAGCGCCTCGGTGATGGCCGGGTGCGCGTGGCCGAGACAGCACACGGCGATGCCCGCGCCGAGGTCGAGGTAACGTTTGCCCGCGACATCAAACAGGTAACTGCCCGCGCCGTGGCTGAAAACGAGGTCGAATCGGCCATAGCTGGGCACAACGTTCTGGCTGAACAATTCCCGCACCGACTCGAACTGGTTGTGAACGAGCGGCGGTGGTGATGGCGGTACAATTTCTTTCATCGGCAGATTGATTAATCGCAAAGAGACGCAAAGAAAACAAAGAAATTTTATTTCTCCGCTTGCAAGGCGTCCCAAGTTTCAGTGTAGAGCGCGCGGACAACCGGATTCACGGCAAGGTCGCGGGGAAGTTTGCGGCGCAATATGAGTTCATTCACATCCGCTTTATCCTTGAGCCGTCTGGCTGGACGGCCGGCCCAACTGTCGAGCTTGAGCGCGATGAGTTCCTCCAGTTTCACGATTTGAAGTTGTTCGGCCACGGTGGTGGGTTGTGGAAACGGCACTTTGCAGCCGCGTTTCAAAACCTTTCCCGCCGGCAGCAAATCTATACTATATGCACTCCATTCCGCCGGTCTTCCACGCGATCGTCAACTCCCGGCACACGATAAAACGGCCCGGTGAGGCTGGCCGTGAGAAATTCCACCGCCGCCAGCACGTCGGGCACCACGATGTCCACGTCAATGGTCACCCGTGGATAGCCATGCTCCTGCACCGCCAATCCGCCAACAATCAGGTGCGGAATGTCATGTTCCGCCAGTAATACTATTTTGCATTCAAT
>PLAY01000146.1 GCA_003134375.1 Limisphaerales bacterium
TTGATTCAAAAACGCGCCGCCGAATTATTTTGGGCGGATCAAAATGTTGGCGAAGGCCAAAGCATTCACCATTACAAAAATCGAGCCGTGTTACAGCGAAGGCGTATTTGGTGAAGTGCCGACAAACGACGTGCCACCGGAATTTGTAACTCCTATTGCCGAATTGGAAGCCGTTGCCGATTTCGGAAACAGCAATGCCACTGTCAGATTGCTTTCTCCAATCATTTCGTCGGAAGTGAACCGACTTTTGAAGGCCAAATAATTCACGTCCTCACTTGCCAATCAAGTGGGATGGCAAAAGTTCTATTTTTTCATTTTTGAATCCGCGTAATCTGCGTAATCTGCGGATAAATGAGTTCCACCAGTTCACATTTGAGCGCCGAAGCCAAAGCCTCGCTGCCGCGGCATGTTGCGGTAATCATGGACGGCAATGGCCGCTGGGCGAAACAGCGCGGGCTGCCGCGCATCGAGGGACATCGGCAGGGTGCGGAATCGGCGCGCACCATCATCCGCACGGCGGGCGAGCTGGGCGTCAAGTATCTGACGCTCTACGCTTTTTCCGCCGAGAATTGGAACCGCCCCAAGGACGAAGTGGATGCGTTGATGAAATATCTCATCCACTATCTCAAGACCGAAACGCCGGAGTTGAACAAAAACAACGTGCGGCTGGAGGTAATCGGGCAGATTTACCGCCTGCCGGAGAACGTACAGGAGCATCTCAAGAAATCCATTGCGACCCTTTCCAGAAACAGCGGCCTGACGCTGGTCATGGCGTTGAGTTACGGCAGCCGCATTGAAATTGTGGACGCCGTGCGGCGCATCGCGGAAAAGGCCAGGGACGGCAAGCTCGAACCCGCCGACATCAACGAGGAGGTCATTTCGCAGCATCTCTGGACGCGGAACATTCCCGACCCGGACCTGCTGATTCGCACGAGCGGCGAGATGCGCGTGAGCAATTTCCTGCTGTGGCAGATTTCCTACGCCGAACTGGTCATCACGCCCACGCTGTGGCCGGATTTCCGCAAGCCGCAATTTTTCGCCGCGCTGGAAGAATACGCCCGCCGCCACCGAAGATTTGGCGGGGTGTAAAAAAGCAGGAGTCAACGCAGGGAGGCCTGTTTTCCCCTGACGCAATACCCCCGGCCCGGGACTCAAAATTCAGGCTGAGGCAGGCGTCTTGCCGCCCCCATCCTCGCCGAGCGTGGCGCGAATGGCGGCCAACAATGCGACACGGTCAATCGGCTTGGGGAAAAACCCCACCGCTCCGGTAGCCAGGGCGTTCTTCTTGTCTTTTGCCGACTTGTCCCCGGAAATGATGATAATGGGAATGTCCTTGGCTTCGCCCATGCGACGAAGCCATTCGATGATGAAAAACCCGTCCTGGAGCGCCCCGCCGACATTCGCCGCATCGGGCGGGAACAAGAGGTCAAGCAGGATCAAATCCGGCCTTTCCTGGGCAACGATGGTGGCGGCTCCCGGACCATCGGCGGCCGTGAGCACCTGATAACCGTTGGAATTCAACATTATGGACAATGTTTTCAGAATGATCTGATCATCATCCACCACTAAAATCTTTTTTCCACCTGGAATGGGTGTTTCAGCATTCATAGGCTCGTGAAGGGTGCTGGAACTCAAAAAAAAGAGCTGCCGAGATTATGGAACTTTTGTCTGTGCCGGACAAGCGGCAGAGGAGAGGGAAAGGGTTCGCTCTCATGACGAATTGAAACTGCGCGGGAGCGGCGCAGGTTTCAATAAAAATATTCAACTAAATCGCCCGGGGTTACCGGGTTTCGGCAGGGCGTTGTTGCCGTATCGTCCGGTCACGGGAAATGTCGGACGACCCGGCGCGGGCCGTCCCCATCTTTCAACTTGTTTTGAGCAGTCACTCTGTTATTCAAGTCGTCATGAGCAAAAAACTTGGATTCGTTGTTTTGCTGTGCTGCGCCGGCTTGACGGTGCTGACGGCGTCGCCAGCCGGTCAGGAAAAGCTGGCCTCGGCAAACACCGGGTTCGCGTTTGACCTGCTGAAACAAATTGCCGGGGGACAGCCGGGCACAAATATTTTCATTTCGCCTTTCAGCGTTTCGACCGTGTTGCAAATGGTTGCCAACGGCGCAGCCGGTGATACCAAGGCGGAAGTGCAACGCGTCCTCAAAACGGCTGGTCTGCCGCCGGAAGCGCTGAACGCCGCCAGTAAGGATTTGAACCAATCCCTGAATTCGCAAACCAATGTGATTTTGAATCTGGCCAACGCAGTTTGGTATCAGGAAGGAATCCAACTGAAACCCGGATTTGTTTCCGACAACAAGAATTTTTTCCTGGCGAAACTGGCAGGAGTGAATTTCGGAAAACCCGAATCGGCGCAGACCATCAACGATTGGGCGGAGACCAGCACACACGGGAAAATCAAACAGGTTGTCCAATGGCCGTTCGATCCCTTGACCCGGGTGATTCTGGCCAACGCCATTTATTTCAAGGGCAAATGGGAACGTCCGTTTGACAAACAGGCAACCAAAGACCACTCATTCAACGTCCTGCCCGGCGGAACGCCCAAGCAGGTTCCAACGATGTGGCAGCGCGGGCACTTCAATTACCAGCAAGGTGACGGCTTTCAAGCCGTGCGGCTGCCTTACGCGGGCGGACGCCTGCAGATGTATCTCTTTTTGCCGGACACAAATTCCAGCCCCACAAAGCTTCTGGCTGATTTGAACGCCGACACATGGCAAAACAAAATCCTGCCAAAATTTCAAGACAGTGACGGAACACTCGCCCTGCCGCGATTTAAATTGGATTACGACGTGATATTGAATGACCCACTCAAGGCTTTGGGGATGCGGCAGGCTTTTGCCGTTGGTGCCGATTTCTCGGCAATGGCCGATGAACCACTTTTCGTGAGCAAAGTGAAGCAGAAAAGTTTTGTCGAGGTGAATGAAGAAGGAACCGAAGCGGCAGCGGTGACAACGGTGACCATGCGCGCGATGGTCGAATTCAGGCCTGAAAAACCGTTTGAGATGATTGTGGACCGGCCGTTTCTGTTCGTCATCGCCGACAACCAGACCAAATCCGTTTTGTTCATGGGCGTGATATATGATCCGGCGGGGCAGGGGAATTGAGCACAAAGTGCAACCTGCTCTTGCTCTCGTAGCCGCCGACGTCAGTCGGCGCATTCGTCTATCCTGGAAAGTCAGCGCGGACTCACGTCCGCGACTACACTTGAGGGTTAGGTCGTGCAGCCAATACCTTTCCGCTTGTCTTAAGCGTTCACTCTGCTATTCAAGTCGTCGTGGGCAATAAGTTTCGACTGGGTGTGCTGGGTTCCGGCAAAGGCTCGAACTTTGTCGCGGTGGCCATTGCCTGCGCCACGGGAAAAATTCCGGCGGAAGTCGGCATCGTCTTGAGCGACGTCGAAAGCGCGGGAATTCTGACCCGGGCAAGCGAGCGGAAAATTCCCGCGCACTTCATCCCGCCGGGGGAATTCCGCACGAAGCTGGACGAAGACGCCGAGCGCGCGTTTGTGGGGGCGTTGCAAACGATGCAGGTGGATTTGATTGTGCTCGCGGGATTCATGCGGGTGCTGAAGGGCGGGTTTCTGCGCGCGTTCGAGGGGCGCATCGTGAACATCCATCCGTCGCTGCTGCCGTCGTTTCCCGGCCTCGAAGCCTGGAAGCAGGCGCTCGATCACGGCGTGAAGTTGACGGGTTGCACGGTGCATTTTGTGGATGCGAGCGTGGATTCCGGCGCGATCATCGGCCAGCAGGCGGTCCCGGTTTTGGACAATGACACGCCGGAGATGCTGCATCACCGGATTCAGGCTGCCGAGCATGAGCTTTATCCGAAATGCGTCGCGGCCATTGCGCGCGGGGAAATTTCGGTGGTAGGACGCCGGGTGATTAGGAAGAAGCAAATTTAACCACGGATGAACACGGATAAACACGGATTAGAGCAAGCAGACGCTGCCTTCTGCCGGCCTGCGGCCCCCGTCTTTCATCAGCCAAGTATGGGACGGACAGGGAATTATCTCATCCGTGTCCATCCGTGTGTATCCGTGGTTAAAATGAAAGCCGTTTTTATTTTTGCCGCAGTTTTCCTTTGTCTGCTGGCCGGGTGCCGCACGAACCGGCAAATGGAGAAATCCGACGGCGGCCATTCACAAAAACTTGAGAACCGGGACGATTTCAAAATCGAGATGGCGGTTTACGGCTATTTGCTGGAAAAACACCCTTGGGACAACGGTGAATATTCGGCGGTTTTCCTTGAAGGCGACGATGCCTGGGTGGCGGCGCTGATTCGGAAACTTCCAAATCATGTTCCGCCCATCAAGCCGAGCAACCGGATGCAACTGCATCCAAACCAGGCGCCGATTGACAAGGACACGGGCAAACCGGCGCTGATCCTGAGCGCGAAAGCCATGGACCCGACGAACGATGTGTCCGAAGCCATCGGCACCTGGTACGCGGGCGAGGCGGTGTCGGGGCTGTGCGCCTTCGTGCTGGTGAAAGTGGATGGCCAGTGGACCATTCAAAGCGCAAAGTAGCGCTGCGTTGACCTGAAAGTTAAGAAAGAAAAAGTTGGCGTTTCCGCGCCGAACTTGGCAAATCAATCCAGTTGCGCGCGGGAAGGAATCATCGAGGCGGCATTCGCGCTAATTTTCGTTAAATTTTTTTTGAATGAGCAAGAAATTAAGATTCGGTCTGCCAAAAGGCAGTTTGCAGGACGCCACCATCGAAAAGATGGCCAAGGCCGGCTACAACATCCAGATCAGCAGCCGTTCCTACATCCCGTATGTGGACGACGACGAACTGGAAATCCGGCTGATTCGCGCGCAGGAAATCAGCCGTTACGTCGAGCACGGCTATCTCGATTGCGGCATCACCGGTTACGATTGGATCATCGAGAACGGCTCGAAGGTCCACGAGGTGGGCGAGTTTCTGTTCAGCAAGGTTTCGCGCCGCCCGGCCCGCTGGGTGTTGTGCGTGCCGGAGGATTCGCCGGTGAAATCGGTGAAGGACCTCGAGGGCAAGCACATTGCCACCGAGGTGGTCAACCTGACGAAGAAATATCTGAAGAAGCATGGCGTGACGGCCGAGGTGGAATTTTCCTGGGGTGCGACCGAGGTGAAGGCGCACGAATTGGTGGACGCAATCGTGGAAGTCACCGAGACCGGCTCGTCGCTCCGCGCGAACAAGCTGCGCATCGTGGACGAACTGCTCAGTTCCACGCCGCGGCTCATCGCCAATTACGCCGCGTGGAAGGATTCCTGGAAGCGAAAAAAAATCGAGACGCTCTCGATGCTGCTGAAGGGCGCGCTGGAGGCCGAGGCGAAAGTCGGTTTGAAAATGAACATTGCCGAGAAAAACCTCAAGAGCTTGCTCAAGAATTTGCCGGCGTTGCGCAACCCGACCATTTCCAATCTGAGCCTGAAGGGCTGGGTGGCCGTGGAAACGATCATTGACGAGCACGTCGTGCGCGAATTGATTCCGCAACTCAAGGCCGCCGGGGCGGAAGGAATCATTGAATATCCGCTGAACAAAGTGGTGTACTAAAAAATGGATTGTTGGATGGCCGGGTGTGCATCTTGACAGTTCC
>PLAY01000007.1 GCA_003134375.1 Limisphaerales bacterium
GGGCGCGGCCCCGTTGAAGCCGCAAGCGTTGCGCCAATGGCTGCATTATCTGGGAACTTTTATTTCAGTTGCGCCAGGCAAAAGTGGTGGAAGCCCGTGCGAATGAAACACTGCAATCGGTGTCATTTGTCGGAGGGCAGATTGGCGGCATTATTGATTTATTGGCGCGAAACCAACAGAACCTTATCGCGGTGGTGGATTTGAAATTCGGCGGAATGGATGTCCGGGAGCGGGAGCTTCGAGAAAACCGCCCGTTGCAATTGGCGATTTACGGTCATCTCTTGCGTTGTCAGGGTCAAAAGGAATGGCCGGCAAGCGCATTTTTTCTGCTTCGGCGGCGACGGCTCATTGCGACGACGAAAACATTCTTCCCAGATGCGAAAGTTGTCGCATCCAAATTTCCACCGGGCGAGCTTCAGCAGTGCTGGACGGATTTCGAGCAAGTCTGGCATTGGCGTCGGCAACAGCTCGACGCGGGTTGGGTTGAACTTACCCCGGTTGCCTTAGATGTGTCCGAGAGTCCTGATGAAGCGCCTGATTCAACTCCGCCGCTCGCCCATTGGGCTGCTACCGAAGACCATTCCAGGTATAACGATTTTGATGCTTTAACCGGCTGGAGGGCAGACGCATGAAAACGAATATCACGTTTATCAGTGCGAGCGCAGGCAGCGGCAAAACCCACCGTATCACGGAGGTCATTGAGGATCACCTCTCAAAAGGGTCGTGCCGCCCCGACGGGCTGATCGCGACCACCTACACCGTCAAAGCGGCGCAGGAACTTCGCGAGCGAGTGCGACGTCGTCTTTACAACTCCGGGCATCCTGCTTTGGCCGAACGCTTGCACGAAAGTCTGATGGGAACAGTTCACGGCGTTTGCGGTCAATTGCTCCAGCGCTTCGCATTCGAGGCCGGCATCTCGCCCCGCATTGAAATCCTCTCCGAAGAAGACGCCGCCTCACTGCTGGTTCAGGCAATTGAGACCGCCGTAGATTTCGACGCGCTCAATCGGCTGCAACGGCTCGCTGATATTCTCGGCCAAAAAAACACCCAGACTTTTGAATACTCATGGAAAAAACAGGTGCGAGGATTGCTTGACGCAGCGCGGGCGAACGATTTTTCACCGGCATCATTGGCTGACATGGGACGGCTAAGTGTTGACGAACTACTGGCGTTTCTTCCCGCTCCAACTACGGACAACCTCGACGAACAGTTGGCTGCGGCCATCAAATCGGCCATAGATCGTATTTCCAAGAATGGTGATGAAACCAAGACAACAGCGGATTATGTGGAATTACTTCAAGATACGCTACGGGCACTTGAAGCACGTCGGCTACCTTGGAGCGATTGGATCAAGTTAGGCAAAAAGCAGCCGGGCAAAAAAAGCCAAGCTGAAGCCGTCGCAGTAACCGCGCTGACCGTGCGAGTTGAAACTCACCCGCAACTGCGTGAACACATCCGGGATTACACGATGCTTCTATTTTCCATGGCGCAGATTTCGTTGACAGAATTCCAGCGTCTCAAAGAAGAGCGTGGACTGCTTGATTTCTCCGACCTTGAGCAACGCGCTTTCCATCTCCTGCGTGACCAAGCGCATGTGCGCGAAACTTTCGGCCGCGAATTGGATCTTCTGGTTGTCGATGAGTTCCAAGATACGAGTCCTCTCCAACTCGCCTTGTTCATGCAACTGGCAGCACTCGCCCGCGAGACCGTGTGGGTGGGTGATGTAAAGCAGGCGATCTATGGATTTCGTAATAGTGACCCCGAACTGATCAAGGCCATCGTTGATCAAGTTAGAAAAGTGGGAACTCTGGCCGAGCCTTTGGCCAAATCGTGGCGCTCCACACCCGAACTGGTGAGATTGGCCAGCGCGTTATTTGTGCCCGCCTTTGAAAAGTCACTCAATCTACCTGCCAAGGAAGTTCAGCTTGAGTCCCAGCGTGCTTCTATTTCAGCATCGCAGCCATCGCTGGAGTTTTTTGAACTCTCCAGCGGTCAATTTAACAAGGGAAACGGCGCTCTGAAAAAGCTCACCAATGACCAGCGCGCTGCCACACTCGCCGACGGTATCGTTCAATTGCTTAGTCGCGGGGAAACGCTCGTTATCCAGGATCGACAGAATCGGGAGCAATTTCGTCCGACAGAACTGCGCGACATCGCGGTGTTGTGCCGCACCAATCAAGCCGCCGCGACCATCGCCGAAAAGCTGACCCAACGCGGATATGCAGTGACGCTCTCGCAAGATGGGTTGCTGGCCACGCCTGAGGCCAGACTCGCCTTGGCTTGTCTTCGACGGTTGGCAGATCCGACCGACTCCCTTGCGTCAGCGGAAATCGTGGCGTTGGAAGCGGCCCAGCAACCCGAGGAATGGCTTGAGAGCCGCCTGGAATATGTAACGCGCCACAGGCAAGAAACGGAGAGAATCGGGAATGACCGTTGGGGACTCGAAGGAAATTTCGTTCACGCCGCGATTGTCGCATTGGAACAAGCCCGTGCCCGGTTAAATGTGCTCTCGCCCAGCGAGGCGCTGGATGTTGCCCTGCATAATGGCGGGGTTTTCGCAACCGTGTCCGCTTGGGGCGCTACAACAACGCGGGCATTACAACGCCGTGCCAATCTTGAATCGCTGCGCGCTATTGCGGCGAAATACGAACAGGCTTCGGCAAAGAATCACACGCCGGCCACCATCGCCAGCTTTCTATATTGGTGCGATTTTCTGGCTGATTCTGAAAAGGATTTGAAGGCCACGGACGAACAGGTAAATGCCATCTTCGTAAGCACCTACCATCAAGCCAAGGGGCTTGAATGGCCCGTGGTCATCTGCACCGACTTAAATACCGAGCCGTGGCCTCGCCTGTGGGAAATTATCGTAACGCCGGTTGACCCGGCAAAACCATTCGACCTCAATCAGCCGCTGGCTAATCGCCGACTCCGATTCTGGCCGTGGCCCTTCGGTCAGCAAGAAACCGGAATTCCGCTGCAAACGAATGTGGCGGCTGGTGACATCGGTCAAGCCGCCGCACGCAAAGCTGTGGAGGAAGAACTCCGATTGCTTTATGTCGGCTTAACCCGTGCGCGTGACTTACTGGTTCTCGTGCGCGAGAAGGATCAGCCCACGCCTTGGCTGGACGGCTTGCAAGCTCAATGGCTGCAACCCGGCAACGGCCAACTCATTTTGCCCGACAAAACAACAATCGGCTTGCAAACCCTGCAACTGACTCCTCCCGCTGAAGTTGCTGCCGCCAAGACTGATTCGCACTACGCTTGGTTTCCCGCTCCTTTGCAGTCAACGCCAAAACTACCAGCCCGATTGACACCATCGAGACAACCACAGGTTCCAGGCAGTCGCGTTGGAAAAATTATTGATGTTGGTTCGCGCCTGCCATTCTCCGGTGCGCTGGAAGAAGCAGACTTGGGAGATGCGCTGCACGCCATTTTTGCTGCCGAGTTCGTCAATCCCGACCACGCAAAAAGACTGGAAAACATCCAGCGCATTCTACGCGGATACAATTTGGGCGATCAGATCAATAGTGAAGATGTTCTTCAGATGGTGGAGCGGCTTCGTGCCTGTCTTGGACAGCAGTTCCAGCCAAAACAGGTGCTGGTGGAAATCCCCATTGCAACCACGAATGAAATAGGCCAGCGTGTCGAAGGCTTCATTGACATGCTGGTAGAAACCAGCAACGGCTGGATTCTCATTGACCACAAATCATTTCCCGGCAAGCGCTCGGAGTGGTCAGCCGAGGCCGTTTCATATAGCGGCCAGCTTGCATTGTATCGCGAGGCGCTAAACAAGCTGAAATTGCCAGTCACAAGTGTCTGGATACACTTTGCCGTTGGCGGCGGATTGGTTGAAGTGGAACTCCAGAACAAGATTTAGCATCAGATGTCATCGCGTTCAAATATCACGAGCCGATGGTGTTTGATCCGTCAAACCCGGTGTGCGCTGACGAGTGGAGCGTGGCGTTGTAGCGGCGGCCTGTGACCGCCGACCTCGCGTTTTTGGGGTGACGGGCAGCAGCGGAGCGGTGAGTTTTTCGTAGAGCGAGAATAAATGCTCCACCCGTTCGCGGTCGGAGTGGAAAAGCGTGCTGGATTTTTGCATTCGCACACCGAGCGTGCCTCTCGCTTCAATTATATGGCTCGCTCGCGCCGTCAATGTAGTGCGCCCTGCTGCCCCGCGCCTCCACATTGACTGCGCTCCCTTCGCCAAAAACGGATTGCGCTTAGGAATCACGCTCGGAGTCTGCATGTCTGGTTTCAAAACTCATCGGCAATTCCAAACAATTTCAGGATGTTGTTTGGGGCGGAAAACTATCTGATTTTCACGGGAACGATTTTGGCCTATGCTTGGTTTGCAATGCACTTGCCGATTAACATTGATGACGTTCTGCACGGACAAACCGTGGAGTGGGAGCGTTTGGAATTTAAGCAGGGTTGGAACCCGGAAGCCGTCCTGCACACGATGTGCGCCTTCGCCAATGATTTTCACAACCTGGGCGGCGGCTACATTCTCATCGGCGTGGCGGAGAATCAGGGACAGCCAATTTTGCCACCGGCGGGATTGCTTGCCAGCAAACTGGACGCCATTCAAAAAGAGATTCTGGAAATTGGGCATCGGATACAGCCTCACTATCATCCGGTGATTGCGCCTTATGTCGTCCAGCAAAAGCACATTCTCGTGCTGTGGTGTCCCGGCGGGCAGACCCGGCCTTACAAAGCGCCCGTGTCGCTGGCAAAAGGCAACCGCGAATTCGCTTACTTCATTCGCAAAGGCTCGGCCACCGTCAAAGCCAAACATGAAGAGGAAGTCGAGTTGGTCAGCCTGGCGGCCACGGTTCCGTTCGACGACCGTATCCATCACAATGCTTCTCTGAACGACCTCAAGCTTTCGCTGATTCAAAATTTTCTGCGTGAAGTCGGCAGCGACTTGTTGGCCGATTCCAGCACGATGGATTTTGCCCAGTTGTGCCGCCAGATGCGAATTGCCGATGGCCCCGTCGAAATGATGCACCCGTTGAATGTCGGCCTGATGTTTTTCAACCCGGCACCACAAAAGTTTTTCCCTCAAACGCAGATTGACGTAGTGCAGTTTCCTGAAGGGCCGGGCGGCGACACTTTCACGGAGAAGACATTCGCCGGCCCATTGGACGTGATCCTCAAAGACGCGCTGACATTTTTGAAAAACGCCGTGATTGAGGAACGTGTGGTGAAACACGGCGACCGACCGGAAGCCGACCGCTTTTTCAATGTGCCGTATGCGGCGCTGGAGGAAGCCGTCGTAAATGCGGTTTATCACCGCAGCTACGAAATTCGGGAGCCGATTGAAGTCCGGGTTCTGCCGGATGAAATCACCGTGGCCAGCTATCCTGGTCTGGATCGCTCAATCAATATCAAGGAACTGCAAACCGGACGCTTTGCAACGCGGCGGTATCGTAACCGACGCATTGGCGAATTTCTGAAAGAACTCAGCCTCACCGAAGGTCGAGGCACTGGTATTCCAAAAATGTTGAAGGCACTGCTGGTAAATGGTTCTCCGCAGCCCGTGTTTGAGTCCGATGATGACCGGACTTATTTTCTGGTGCGCCTGCCACTCCATCCTGAATTCATCAAAGAGGCTAGGGAACGAAAACTTCTAGCGACCGGACAAGTCACCGGACAAGTCGCCGGACAAGTGACCGGACAGGTCGCGGTTAAGGTTCTCCAATTCTGCGAACAGGCTCGCAAGGCGAATGAAATCCAATTGTTAATTGGCGTGAAGCACCGCGAAACGTTCCAAGATAATTACCTCAAGCCGCTCATGGCCAAAGGCTGGCTGGCAATGACAATTCCAGATAAACCCCAAAGTCGGTTGCAGCGTTATCAGACCACGGATGAAGGGAAGAAGTGGTTGCAAGGCGCGACCAATCGGAACCCAACTTCATAAATTTGAGATCGGCAAACGGACACCAAAACGGACACCAAACGGATTAAAAACGATACGGTCGGATAAAACCGATTTTGCTTGAATAGCCAATAAAATCAGGCATATTTGAGGTGCAACGGCGGGAAAATATGGCCGATTCCGACCTCCGCCTCCA
>PLAY01000074.1 GCA_003134375.1 Limisphaerales bacterium
ATCTAAATCGAAAATGCTCTAAATTCCATTTCGTTCGGTGCGATAAAGGCTGTCCAAGCTTATTTCCTTCGCGCGTTGCGAACGCGGTAACGTGTTTTGATTAATCAGCGGAACGGCTACACTCTTTCAACCATTGGATGACATCCAGCACCGGAGCGTCACTGTGTCCATCCGGAATGACCGGCTCACTTCAGCGGCGCGCTCTTTTGTTCGCGCCACTTGTCTCGCTCGCGCAGCAGTTCAATGCTTTCTGCGTCGGAAATTCCCGGCTGGCTTGCTTTTTGCGTCAACGTGGCGATTTGACGATCCAGAAATTGGTTCCGCAAGCGCAGAACCACATCGCCCAGTTGCTGGTCCGGATTGGGAATTTTGCGGTCTTCGGCGACGGCTTCGGTGACGAGGCCCCGCATTTCGGGCGATTCGCACTCATCCAAAAACGCAGCCAGGCTTTGCCAGGTTTCATTTGTCTGCGCCGTCAGCCGGCGTTCGACAATTTGCCGGACCAGCGGATGCAAAATCCAGTTCACGTCCAGATGCAACGCAGTCCAGCCGACCAAATCGTCGTGCAGCAACAAAAGTTTCAGCAACCAGAATTCCTGAGTGGACGAACGCGGCGTTTCGGCTTCTGGCTCGTTTGATGTTGCATTTTCATTTTCCGAACTCCGGACTCCGGACTCCGGACTCCGGACTTTTGCAAATTCGGCGCGCACAGCTTCGGGCGAAACGCCCAGGCGCAACGCGGTCTTCTGCGCATATTTGTCAACCAGCACGTTGTTGCCGGTCTTGTGGACGGCCTCGGCCATGCCGCGCAAAATGGCGTTTCGACCTTTGTCGCTGTTCGCGTCGTCCAGTTTGCAGAGCCGGTTCAAATAGTAATCGAAAAATCCCTCGGCGCCTTCCACCAGTTTTCGGAACGCTTCGCCGCCATCGGCCTTGATGAAACTGTCCGGGTCGTGCGGCGCCGGCACCACCGCCACGCGCACGGCAAGGCCGGACGCGAGCAGATGGTCGAGCGACCGCACGGCGGCATTCTGGCCGGCTTCGTCCGAATCAAAACACAGCACCACCTCGTCCACGTAACGTTTGATGATGCGCGCGTGGTCGGCGGTGAAAGCCGTGCCCTGTGGCGCGACGATGTTTTGCACCCCGGCCATGAAACACGCGATCAAATCAAGCTGGCCTTCGCAAACGATGGCAAATCCAGCGTCGAGGATGGCGCGTTTGGATTTATCCAGGCCGAAGAAGATTCGGCTCTTGGTGAAAATGGGCGTTTCCGGCGAGTTGACGTATTTGGCCGTTTTTTCGTCGCCGGACAAAACCCGTCCGCTGAAACCAATCACCCGGCCCTGCTCGTCGCAAATGGGAAACATGAGCCGCCCGCGGAAACGGTCGTAAAATTTATCACTGCCTTCTTTGCGCAAGATGAGACCGGCCTTTTCGACGAGGGCAAGGTCGTGGCTTTTGTTTTTGGCCCAGTTGACGGTGTCGTCCCAGGCATCCGGCGCGTAGCCGAGCCGAAAGAGTTTCACCGCTTCCGGCGACACGCCGCGTTTGGTGAGGTAATCGCGGGCGATCTGGCCGCCGGCTTCATTGAGCAGACAATTCTGCCAGCGTTGGGTGATTTGCTCGTGGATTTGGAGCAACTGGTCCTTGATGTGGCGCGATTGCTGTTCGCCGGGGGTCTGGTCAAATTCCAGGGGAATTTTCGCGCGTTCGGCCAGCCGGCGGACGGCGTCCATAAACCCGATGTTTTCGTATTCCTTGACGAAGGTGAACACGTCGCCGCCCTTGTGGCAGCCGAAGCAGTGGAAAATTTGTTTATGCGGATTGACGTTGAAGCTGGGTGTCTTTTCCTTGTGAAAGGGGCAGAGGGCGGTGAAGTTTGCGCCCGCCTTTTTCAGCGGCAGATACGAGCCGATGATATCCACGATGTCGCTGGCGGCGCGGATGCGTTCGCGGGTTGCGGGGGAGAGCGTGCCGGCCATGCTTGTTTGGCGACGCGACGCTTACTTTTTGATGTTAACCACCGCCGGTTTTGGTTCCGGCTTGGCGGCCGGCGCCGGAGCGGTTTCGATCAGCAGCGGGCCCAGGTAATCTTTGATGTAAGGCCCGGTGAACGATTTGGTGAAGACCTGCTCCTGCACGATCTGCACACTGGGAAAATAGTTGCCGCTATACAATCCGCCGCCGAACCAACGTTTCACGTAGGCGTCGTGTTTTTTAATGTCCTGCGCCGTGTAGACCGGCGCGTTCAGCAAAGCCAGCACGGCCAGCAGCATGCAGGCAAACCGAATCATGCCGGACAACATCCCCAAATAGTATTCGCCACCGCCGAACAAACTTTTATCGCCCAGGCGACTGGCCAGAAGCCATTTGAGAAACATAAACACGAGCACAATCACGAGCGCCAGAAGCAGATAACCAAAAATGCAACTGGGCAACTGGCTCAACGAAGCGGTGTTGACCAACAGTTCAGCGGCCATCTGATACCAAAACCCGCACACCAGGACCAGCGACACCCATTTCAACAACGGCAGAAGTTCCTTTGACATGCCGCGCTTGCGCCCGCGGAAAAATCCGATGATCAACATTCCCAAAACCACCCCGTCGAACCAATTGACCGGCAGATTATCGAGAGCCAGATTTGGTATTTCCGCACCTATCATAATCATGAGATTAAATTCTCCAATTTAGAATGCCAGTTAAATTATAGCCGGTTTCATGCCAGTTTCGGCCTCCCACGGGCGTTTAAAAAACATGCTGCCGCCGGTGAAATCCTTTGCCGCAGCGGCGATTCGCGCGGAGTTTTTCACCCGGCAAACTTCCATCAAGGCGGATTCGACGAAAGCCAGAACTGAATGTCCGGCGCCTGGGGATTACGCGGATCCAGTTGCAGGACCTTCAAATAATGCTGCCGCGCCTGCACCAGGTCGTACAATTGCTGCGCGTAAAGATTTCCTAGCGCCAGATGCACGCGCATCTCGTCCGGATTTACCGCCAGAATCTTTATCAATTCATTCACCGCGTCGGGCACATAACCCGCCGCCTTGAGCGCCAGCGCGAAATTATAACGCGTATCCACCGAATCCGGCTGGAGCGCCAGCGCCATCTCGTAAGCGGCGAGCGATTGATTGAAGTTCCGCAGCCGAAAGGCGATCACGCCGTAATTGTATTGCGCCTCGAACCAGCCCGGATCCAGTTCCGTCGCCTGACGATATGATTGCAACGCGTCCAGCCAGCGCGAATTCTGCTCAAACTCCCGCGCCCGGGTGAACGCACCCGATGCCGTCCGCCGGTCGCCCGCCGGCGGTTTGCGCGGCGAAAGATACAGGTAACGCGGAAACGTCGGCGGCGCGGGCTGAACCATCTTGACCGGCTTCGGCGCAACCACCGGCTTCGGCGCGGGCGCGGATGCAGTTTGCGTTGGGATGCTGGAATTTACCGGCGCCGGCGGCGTTACGCCGGCACGGTTGTTGTTCGCCACCGGCGGCGGCAGGGGCGTCACTTTATTCTCATTGTGTTTTTCCGGCGCGGAAGAGCGAAACCAGTTCAGCGGATTCAGCCTGGAAATAACCCCTGTCTTCCCGGTCGCCGGTTCCGGCGGCGTTTCTGCCACGGGCGTCCCGACCATCGCCGGTTGCGGCTGGCCCTTCACGATCTGCGCCGGGGTTGTTCCCCGCGGCGGATTTGAACTGGCGCGGACAACCGCCTGTGTTCGTGGCAACCCGGTCGTGCGAACCGCGCTGCCGGCCACCGGCGTTCTGTTTTCAGTTGTGACTGCGGCAGCTTGATTTTGATTCGCCGGCGGCGGCTCCAGACTGTTCGCGATGTCGTTTACCGCGTCCCAATTTTCCGGGCGCGGCGTCAGCGCCAGATACGCGCGATAATTTTGCAGCGCCAGCGTGTTATCATGCAAATACTGCTGCGCCACTGTCGCCAGGTTCAGCAAAGCCGGCGCGTAAACCGGCTGTTCCTTTGCCGCCGCCGCAAAAAATTGCGCCGCGTCGCGCGGATGTCCGCGTTCGATCCGCGCGAGTCCCAAACCATTCAAGGCCTCGGCGTTGTTCGGACTCAGATAAAGCGCGGTGCTGAAACTTTTTTCCGCTGACGTGACATCGTGCGATTGAAGCTGTGCGAGGCCGAGCTTGAGCCAGCCTTCCGGCGCCTTGGGCCGGCGCAACGTGTAGGCGATGAACTCGCCTTCCGCCGCATCCGGTTTGTTCTGCTCCAGCCACAAACAACCAAGATTGTAGTGCGCCTCCATCAAATCGCGGTCGCGTGCCAGGGCGCATTGATACGCCGTCGCCGCATTGGTCGGCTGGCCGGCATACTGGTACGCCACCCCGAGATAATTCCACGCCTGCGCGTTCGTGGCCAGAAGCGACGTGGCGGTCTTGAATTGCGCCACCGCGCCGGCGTAATCGCCGCGTTCCAGAAGTTTTTTGCCCTTGAGCAACGCGCGTGGACCGGACGGCGTGCAGCCCGCAATGAACAGGGCAAGCGCCAGGAAGATAAAACAACGAGGATGGAAGATGGAGAATGGAGAATGGAATTTATCGATGGTGTGCCGTATTCCATCTTCTATCTTCCATCTTCCACCCTCGCCTTCGTTTTTGGTGGCCAGCATCGGCGTTGGTGGTAGCATCCACACCCAAAAGTGTCAAGAAACGCGCAAACTCAATTCGTGCCAGCGGCCCGGTGGCTGGCAATGGCGGCAGCCGTCGGACTGGCGTGTTTGCCGGGTCGGGCCGTTGATTCGTTTGCCGGTCATTCCACCAACGCCATCGCGCGGGTCGTTACCGTTGAAAATGCAAACGCCATCTCCAATTTTCAACCCGACCCCACGCGGGTGCAGGCCATGCTAAATCGCGGCATCACGAATTTCACCGGCCAAACCACGGTCACCGCCGCCTGGCGCAGCCTCGTCTCGACGCAGGACGTCATCGGCATCAAGGTGTTTTCCACCGCCGGAATGCTCAGCGGCACGCGGCCCGCCGTCGTGGCGGCGGTGATCCACGGGTTGCTCGACGCGGGCGTGCCGCCGCAACATATCATCATCTGGGACAAACACGGGGACAATTTGCGCGCCGCCGGATTTTTCAAGCTCGGAGCGCGACTCGGTGTGGGCGTGGCCGGTTGCGTGGAAGCGGGCTACGATCCAACGAACTTTTATCAGCCCGACACCGCCATCATCGGCAATCTCGTCTGGGGCGATTTGGAATTCGGCAAAAAAGGCGAAGGCATCGGGCGAAAATCCTTCGTCTCCCTGCTGGTCAGCCGGCAGATCACCAAAATCATCAGCATCGCGCCGCTGCTGAACCAGGAAGATGCCGGCGTTTGCGGACATCTTTACGGCCTGGCGATGGGCAGCGTGGACAACACGCGGCGCTTTGCGGACGACCCCGGCCGGCTGGCCGTTGCCGTGCCGGAAATTTACGCCCTGCCCGTGCTGGGCGACCGCGTGGTGCTCAACATCACCGATGCGCTCATCGGCCAATACGAAGGCGGCTCGCGCGGCCTGTTGCACTATTCCACCGTGCTGAATCAACTGTGGTTCAGCCGCGACCCCGTGGCGCTCGACACGCTGGCCATCAAGGAACTCGACCGCGAACGGCGCGCGCTCGATGCGCCGGCATTCAAACCGAATCTGGCGCTTTATGCCAACGCCGCGCTGCTCCAGCTCGGCGTGAACGACCCCGCGAAAATCCAGGGGGAAAAGCTGCGCTGACTGGAATTTACGATGTGCGATTTACGATTTACGAAGCCAATAACAATCCGGCATGTCGCGTAAATCGTATATCGTAAATCGAAAATGGGCTGTTAGAACGGCCAGTTGATGCCGGCGGTAATATAAACTTGTCCGCCCAGATTCAATCGTCCTTCCCGACCGCCGCCGCTGAAGGTGGCGTTCCCCAGCGACATGAATTGCGCGCCCAGGTAAAGGTCGCCATTTTCTCCCGGTACGTGATACATCAACGTCGCGTTCACATAGCCGCCATAGACCAGGTCGGTCGCGCCAACCTGTCCCTTATTAGGGGTGCTGAGGATGATTTCGTCGTATTTGTAATCGCCGGACACGATGCCGAGGGCTGGGCCAGCGCTGGCCGACACGCCGATATCTTTATTCAAATCCCAATAAACCGACGGTCCGAGCCTCACGGTGTAGAGCATCACGTCCAGTGTGCGCGAGCCGGTGACCGGCACATTCGGAATGAGGTCACTGGACTCCAGTGTGCGATCGCTGTAAATGGCAGGCCCGCTGGCGGTAGGCCTGCCTTGGTACCTCGGATCCGGCATGCTGATGCCGCCGGTGTCAAACGAGTAAGTGTTCTGAGTAACAGTAACCGACATGGGTTTATTGTCTGTAATGTTGATGGGCAGCAGACCAAAACCCAACTCCCACCCGATCCGTGTGTGGCCCCAATCCCAGAGATTACCGCCGTAGGCCATGTCGAATCCCACAAACGCCGAACCGCCGTCTTCCGCACTGCCGCCGCTGGTCGGGGAAAACGAAGCCGCCTGGTGCATGAGCAGTTTCGAGCCACTGATTTGTAAAGCACTGTCATAACCCCAATCCGTCGTTGTGCCAAAAGCATTCCCAGACGGATGCACGTAACCGTCTTCATAGACTTCGGATCCGGCGCTAGAAATGTTAAATAAATTTCCCTTCATGCTGAAATTGGCCTTGATGTTCAACCCAACCATGGCTCCGATGCGGAAGTGACGCGTCCAATCGTCATCCTGGGAAACCTTTTGAATCCCCCAGCGGTCCCAGGCATCGGTGGACGGCTGCGGTTGAACCGTGGCGTCCGGGGGTACCTCGATAGGAGCACTTGGATTTGGGCCGGGGGTTTGTGATTGGGCCGAGGCAGCCAATGCGACACCGGCGAAACAAAAGGACAGACACCACGTAAAAAAATCGCGGTCGCGAACGTTTCTCATGGAGATTGGTGACATGGCATCAAGGGTTCAGGAATACGCGATAAAACCGCACGGGAGTATTGGTTGGATGACTTAGTGTTCCCGGCGGACCGTAATCAATCCATTCGGTGTCATTCGCAGGGGCTACCACAGAAGGTTGTGCTGCCAGCCAATTCGTAGATAAAAGGTCGCTGCTGTAAACCACGGTGTAAGTCCGATTGGTAATGGACGGGAACCAGATCAACATGTCACCCGAAGACAGCCTGACGATGTGGGTGATGTTGAGGTTTGTGCTCACCGCCACCACCGGCGGCGGCGTCAAATTGGGCGGACTAACTGCAAATGCCTGCAACTGTGAATTGGTAAAAGGAAAGTAATTATCTGCGGCGAATTGCAACAGCAATCCCACACTCTGGCCGGCAGCGAGCGAAGTGCCATAAACCACAAACGGATTCCCATTATTCGTGCCGACGGCGTTGAACAACACGTTGGTCCTGGCCAACCCTGAAACAACAATCCGCGCAGAATCAACATCATTTGTTCCTTGATTGGTTAACAGAACGCTCTGCTCCACCAAATTATTCTGTAAGTTGTATTTTTGCGCGGAGTTGGTGTAGGCCACCAAATTGGCGGGAAAGTAATTGTTGACGGTGATGTTGGTGGTGGCGGTGTTGTTGGCCAAGTTGGTATCAGTTACACTGCTCGAATTGACAAACGATGAAAACGGCAGGACTCCCGCGTTGGTGGGCTGAACCGTCAGATACAAATTGGTGAAAGCGCCGCTGGCCAGCGTACCAAGACTGAAAACGACGTTGCTGCCGCTGCCAAGATTCTTAAGGGCAGGCGAAACACTTTTGTATCCCACGCCCGTCGGCAGCGTGTTGGTCAGCATAACATTGGACGCAGGGTCCGGCCCCAGGTTCGTGACGTTGACGCCATAAACCATCCAATCGTTGGAGAAGACCGACGACGACGGCCCAATCATGCCCACCGCCAGATCCGCCACCGGTATGGCGTTGGTGAATACTTGGTTGATGATGTTGGTGGAAAAATTGGTGATGGTGGAAAAAGCTAATGTCACCGTGTTGGTGATAGGCCCGACCGCAGTGGGTTGGACGATAACGGTCATTTGGGCAATCTCACCTATATCAAATGGGATGCTGAATGCCACGACATTGCCGTTGGTCGTTATGATGCCGGCGGAAGATGTGTCGGCGATGGTGGCACTGACAAACGTGGAATGAACGTCCAATGTGTTGGTCACATAGACATACGGCAGCGCGGCTCCCGTATTGGTCAGGTTGATGGTATAAGTCAGATTGGAATTCAACCCGACGGGATTGGGCAAACCTGACCAGGACAGGAAATACCCGAAACCCTGCGCCTCGGCCCGTGTGCCGATGGCCATCAACGCGACCACCAACATGGCAACCATCCGAAATTTGGAGAAAAATTTCATGCTGATGACAAAACCCATTTGTTTCCGAACTTAACCAGCGGTAAAGTGCAAAAGTTTCAAAGATTTGGCAATCTTTGTATTTGGTGGCAGCCCAAGAAGTGGGAACCCCCTGTTTTTTCTCAAAATTTGATTCCCCCTTCTGCCGGGGAAAGGGAGCTTCTGTTGAATCCAAACTCCGAAATCGAAAAGGGAGTGGGGCGGACGAGGTCATGTCGGAGTGCGCCCGTCCTCGGGCGCAGCAACTGGCTTCATTCAAACCACGGAACATTTCCCAACCGCCCGCCCACCTGTTTGGCTGTGGCCGGGACGGCCACACTCCGCAAATGCAGAAATTCAACTTCGGAGTTCGGGTTGAAAGCATCTATGCAGATTCAACTGGACAAAACGCTTTCCCAGTCAAGACTGGTCTTGCCAACAAATGATGCGCCCAACTTCAAACCCGAACCCAGGAATTGACATGAAAAATTCTTTATTGCTGCGAACCTTGACCATTCTCACCGGCGTCGCTCTTGCGGTCGCCGCATTGACGGCGGAGGCAAAATTGACGGTTGGCGACCCGGCCCCGAAACTCCAGGTTGCCAAATGGGTGCAGGGCGACCCGGTGAAGGCCTTCGACACGAACCACATTTACATTGTGGAATTCTGGGCCACCTGGTGCGGCCCCTGCCGCGCCTCCATCCCGCACCTCAACGAACTGTGGCAAAAATTCAAGGACCGGGGACTCATTGCCATCGGTCAGGATGTCTGGGAACAAAATGATGACGGGGTTGCGCCGTTCGTGAAAAAAATGGGCGACCAGATGACCTACCGGGTCGCCCTCGACGACAAAAGTCAGGAAACCAACGGCTTTATGGCGGTTAATTGGATGAAGGCGGCGGAACAGAACGGCATTCCCACCGCCTTCATCGTCAACCAACAGGGCCGCATCGCTTGGATCGGTCACCCGATGGGGTTGGACGAAAAGACGTTGGAAGATATTCTGGCCGGTCGTTTTGACATCACCAAGTTTGCCGCGGAATACGAAAGTCAACAACAGGCCCAAGCCCGGGAGATGGAATTGTCCAAAAAGCTCAGCCAAGCCCTCAAAAACAAGGATTGGGACGCCGCCGAGGCGGCAATCGCCGAGATGAAAAAATCGGAGCCGGCCATGAGCGACAGTCTTGATACCGTCCGGTTCTCCATTCTGCTGGGCCGGAAGAATTATGCCGATGCCTACAAACTGGCCGGATCCTTGAGTGACGCGCACCTGAAGAACGCGATGCTGCAAAATTCCCTCGCCTGGACCATCGCCACGCAGCCGGAACTGGAGAAGCGCGACCTGGCGCTCGCCGAAAAAATGGCCGGGCGGGCCAACGAAGCCACCAAGGGCAAGGAACCCGCCATTTTGGACACGCTCGCCCGGGTCCAGTTCATGAACGGCAAAACCAACGAAGCCGTCGCCACCGAACAAAAGGCGTTGGACATTGCCCCGGACGAACAAAAAGCTTTTTTAAAGAAATTCCTGACCAGCTACCAGGAAGGCAAGTTGCCAAAAGCCGACGACTAGAATTAGTCCTTCTCCATACCGGGGCTGGCGGACATGGACAAGAAGGCTAAAGGCTGAAGGCTAAATGCTAAAGTTTATGAAAAAAACGCAAAACCGGATTCCGTTCAATTTGCCACGTCTTTAATCCTTCAGCCTTCAGCCTTTCTTTCCCCCAATTCGATGTTCGGCGTTCGATGTTGAATGTTCGATGTTCGATGTGTTCATCTTCAGCCTTTAGCCTTGTTTCCGCGCTGCCGGGTCGCTTCGTAAAGGAATATGCCCGTGGCGACAGCCACGTTCAGTGAATTCATGTGGGACGGCATCGGGATTTCCACCATGTCGTCGCACGCCGCCAGCACGGCCGGCGTGAGGCCCGGTCCTTCCGCGCCAAACACCAAACAGCAGTCGCCCCGCAAATCCACGGCGGTCAGCTTTTTCGCCCCGGGCCGGGGATGCGCCGCCAGACACCGCACGCCCCGCGCCCGCAGCGACGTCAGTTTTTCCACCAGATTGTCCACGTGTATCAATGGTTGCTCGAAGGTGGTGCCCATGGAACCGGACACCGCGCGGCGCTGAAATGGACTGCCGCACGTCTCGCCCACAATCAGAAAATGCGCGCCAAAAGCCGCGCAGTTCCGGACCACCGCGCCCAGATTTTCCGCGCTGGCAATGCCCTCCACGGCGGCGAGCAGCAGCGGTCGCGGCGAGTTTTTCAGGAGCGTTTCAAAGTCCGGCGGCGGCGGGATTTTGGCCACGGCCAGCGCGCCCTGATGCAACTGGTAGCCGGTGATGGTTTCCAGCAGCTTCCGTTCGCCGACATAGACGCAGATCTCTTTTTCCGGCCGGGCGCGCAGCAGCGGTTCGAGCTGTTCCAGCCACGCAGGCGTGAGCAGCGCGGAGACGACGGTGTACCGGCTCGCCAGCAACCGCTTGACCACCTTGATGTTGGTGGCCACCAGCACGCCGGCCCGCTCGTGTTCCTCGACCCGGCGGAGGGTGCAATACAACGCCAGTTCCGGCGCGTCGAGAGATTGAACCGGTTGGATGTGCAAAATCGCCACGCCGGAATTAAAGCGCGTGGCAGCGGCAATGAAAAGCGCGGAGAACGGTTTCTTCCACCACGGCCAACGGGTTACTTCACCTTTTCCACCACCAGCATCTCGACGGGTTCGCGGCAGGCACGAACTCAAGGCCGGGTTGTTTTACTTGGTGGTTTTGATGGATGTTTCAAGTAAAACAACCAACTCACTATTTTCTGAATCCGATGGATTATGCGCGCGAAACACCAAGGTGCCACCATTTTCGACGTTGGCCTCCGCGAACACTGCACAATTTGTTCGGTTGGCAAAATCCGGCCAGTCTCCCGCTGGATTGCTGGTAAAGTAACCGGTCGTGCTTGCCTGCACTTTTAGATCAATCATCTGTTCTTTTCCGAAAGGGTTGTCAACCAACGCGATTGGAAGACATTCGAATCCGATATTTTGGGCGGCCGTTCCACTGAATAAATCGCTGGCGATCCCATACCCGGTAACAATTCTTGCCACTTGGAACGATCGAAATCTATGTGACCGCAAATTTTGGTTTAGCTTGTTCAAGCTTTTCGAATTCAACATCCACCAGCCGGAACCGTACCGCGTAGTTTTGGCATTGGGCTGGCCAAGCCCAAGCTGGCCGAAGTCTAAAGGAGACAGTTTGTAAAAACGGGCGGTAAAAAGCATTCCCTGCTTCACCGGAATTCGCGAAACCAAATCGCATCTTCCATCAATCTGATTCAACTCTTCGACGGTTCGCCGGAATTTATCGAGGGCTTCCGGTGTGTTTTGCGTGGTGATTTCGCCGGTCTTTGTATTGAATGCAATACCACGCGGCGGGTTGCAATCAACCCCTTGGATTCGCAACAAATCCAATAAAATATCACTCCAATGATTCGATGGAGTACTCATGGTTTGGCCCATTTCAGCCTTTATGTTCTCGATGAATAAATCAGGATTCACCTTCAAGGTGAGTGTCTTCAGGACGGCTTGACTTCCCGTGTGCATCCGGTGGATGACAGCCGTTGTTGTTCCTGCCGCGAGTAACACACTCGCGGCCACCACAATTGCCGTTTTTGCTTTTGTCCATGCCATAATTTTCAATGCTCCTTTGATGAGGGTTAAAGTCGAACCGCTGGCCGTCGCGCCTTTGGCCACGGCGATGGCCGTTACGGATTTTGCCAGCGCCACCGGCGCGGCTTGAACGGAATTGGCGGAAATCGCTCCGGCGATGATGGCGGTGGTCGAGGAAACGCCGCGCTTGGTGAAATAATGGTGCAGCTTCTCCAGCGCGCGGCTCACGCGCTTCTTGGCGGCTTCTTCATTCGCACCCAAAGCCGCGCCCACTTCCCGCAGGCTTTTGCCGTCGAAAAAACGCAGCACGACGGCGTGGCGGTCGGTTTCATTCAATCCCGCCATCGCCGCGTCCAGCAGCGGAGCGAACTGTTTCCAGATTGCGTCCACCTCCGTTCCGCTTCGGCGCGACAAGTCGGATTCATTTTCATTCAAAACGGTTTGCATGTATGCCTCCTGTTCGCGGCGGGCGCGCCGGATTCCGCCACGGATAAAAGTCACCGCCGTTAGCCGGGCGGTCTGATACAGCCAGCCGGAAAGGATGACCCGCTTGCCCAACTGCCGGGATTTTTTCGCCAGGATGACGAAGACCGCCTGGGTGATTTCCTCGGCGGAATGCGGATTGCCGGCAAGGCGCAGCGCGACCGAATAGACCTTGTTGACGTGCCGCGCAACGAGCGCGGCAAAGGCCTCCTCAGAATCGCGCTCGACGTATTCGCGCAACAGGGCGTTGTCATCCAATTCCTGCATCTACCTGTAAATGCCGCCAATCGGGCAAAGGGGACAATCTTTTTTTGCCGGGGTTCGCTTTTTGTTCGTCCTCCAGCCCCGGCGGACGGCGGGATGCTCGAACATTTTCTGTCACCCAAACAACCTTTTCAGGAACGTGTAAAGTGATATGATGACACTCAAGACCATGCCCGCACTGGAACAAAACGATGCCGAACTGGTGGCCGAAAGCCTGGAGGGAAGCCGGGACGCCTTCCGCCGGATCGTTGAACGGTATCAAACCCTGATCTGCTCGCTGTCCTACAGCGCCACCGGCAACGTGAGCCGGAGCGAGGACATGGCCCAGGAAACCTTCATCGCCGCGTGGAAACAGCTCGGCGCCCTGCGCGAACCGGCCAAACTCCGGGCCTGGCTGTGCGGCATCGCCCGCCACCGGATCCAAAAAAACTTTGAACGCGACGGGCGCGAGCCGGCGCTCAACGCCGCGCCTTTGGAAGACGCGCATGATACGCCCGCCATCGAAGCCCTCCCGTCCGAGCAAGCCATCAGCCGGGAGGAGGAGGCGATTTTGTGGCGGTCGCTGGAAAAAATCCCGGAGCTGTATCGCGAACCGCTCGTCCTGTATTACCGCGAACATCAATCCATCGAACACGTGGCGGAGGCATTGGATTTGACCGAGGACGCCGTGAAACAACGGCTGTCGCGCGGGCGCAAACTGTTGCAGGACGAGGTGCAGATGTTTGTGGAAGGCGCCCTGCGCCGGACGGCGCCCGGCCAGGCATTTTCAGGCGCGGTGCTCGCAATGCTGCCGCTGGCGGCCGGCTCGGCGGCAACGGCCGGACTGGGTGCGGGAGCAAAAGGCGCAGCGGCGGCCAAATCGGGCTTTCTGGCCGCCTGGCTCCTGCCGTTGACGCCGCTTCTCGGCATCGCCGCCGGCGTCGGCTCGCAATGTCTGATCATCCGCTCCACGACGACCGACCGCAAGGACCGGCTCAAACAATCCGTCATCGTCATCGCCTTCTGGATTATTTATCTGGGAGTGGCCGCGGGCGGAGAAACGGCCATGCGTGTGCTGAGCCGGCATTTCGAATGGAGCGACCGGGTCCAGTTTGTCGCGACCATCAGTTTTTGGTGGTTCTTTCTCCTCGTCACCATCACGTTCCTCAACGTGGCCGTTCAATGGGCCACCGCCAAACGCCAGGAGCGCATTGACGCCGGTGAAATTCCGCCACCGCCCACGACGCCGCTGAAACCGGGCACGCTGGCGCTGGTCGTGGCCGGCGGATATTTATTGTTTTCCTGGATAATCCGTCTGACGTGGATGGCCCACGATCCCCTGGCGACCGGCATTGCCGCCGGAACAATGCTGGTGCTGGCACTTTGGTCTTTCGTTCGATTGCGCGGCAAGTCTGCTGCCGCGGTCAGACTGGCACTCGGCTGGGACATGAACCTGATCGGATTGATGATTCTGGCCATCCTGAACCTGCGCGCGGACGTGTGGGTGGCCAGGGCGTATGGCGTCAGCGTGGCCGAAGCGCACGATCTTCAGCCCATCTGGATTATTCCCGTCCTCACCCTCGCCAAACCGAAGCCCCATCGGGGCGAAAGATAATAGCCCGGGGTTGCGCTTGCCGCGTCGTAGCATCGCGAAGACGGGAGCGCCACCCCGGGAAAACGTCCCCAAAAATAATTCTCCCTCTCCGCCGTGAAACGGGGGAGAGGGCCGGGGTGAGGTGGCGCGTAAAACATTTTCATGCGCCCTGTTTTTGAAATCGCCACGCTGGAATTAAAGCGCGCAACAGCGGCAATGAAAAGCGCGAAGAAAAACCAAGGCTGGCGGACTCATTACTGGCACCCGCTCAAACGATTTTGGGAAAAGAGAAAATATTTAAGCCGCGCGAGGGAGGTTATGCAGACGCGATTGCCCAGTTGCGGTGGCGGCGGGATGCACAGCTCCACGTCCTCCTCGATCATCGGCCCGTCCTGCGCGGCGGTTTCGTAGTAACGCTCAAAACGGTTCTTTTGTTTGCTGCGTTGCGCGCGCGGACCCTGTCGCACCCAGGCCAGTTCCTTTTTCAGAAACATCTGGCGCTTGTGCTCGATGGTGGCGTCGGCAGCCTGGCGCTCGGCCTTGTCCAGCAGGTAATCGGTGTAATTGCCGGCATGCGAGAAGAACCGGCCATCGGACAGCTCGACCA
The DNA here is from genome assembly GCA_003134375.1 of Limisphaerales bacterium. Classification (GTDB taxonomy): domain Bacteria; phylum Verrucomicrobiota; class Verrucomicrobiia; order Limisphaerales; family UBA11358; genus UBA11358. The sequence goes on from PLAY01000074.1 coordinate 14,938, forward strand.
TGCGCCTGGCCACGCGGTCGAGAAAATAGCGGTCGTGCGTGACGACGAGGAACGAACCGTGAAACTCGTCGAGAAATTCCACGACCCACTCGATGGATTCCGGGTCCAGATGGTTCGTCGGCTCGTCAAGGATCAGCAGGTCGGGGTCTGAGACCAGGGCGCGGCACATGGCCACGCGCCGTTTCTCGCCGCCAGAGAGCGTCTCAATGCGCCGGTCGCCGGCAGGACAATTCAGGTGCGACATCGCGGTCTCGATGCGCCGGTCCAACGTCCAGCCTTCCAGCGCGACGATGCGATGTTCCAGTTCCTCGTGGCGTTTCGAGTCGTGCGGCAACGATTCAAATTCCGCAATCAAATCGAGCACCGGCTTCGCGCCGTCACGGATGTTTTCGAGCACGTTCTTCGTCGCATCGAGCATGAAATCCTGCGGCAGGTAGCTGACGACCAACTCGCGCCGCCGGGTGACATCGCCGCTGTCGGGCGATTGCAGCCCGGCGAGGATGCGGAGGAACGTCGTCTTGCCGCAGCCGTTGCGTCCGACCAGACCGATGTGGTCGCCCTCGTCGATCGCGAGCGTCGCGTGGTCGAGCACCGCGCGGTCGCCGTAGCTTACGGTGATTTCAGTGGCGGTGAGGATGGTGGACATGGAAAGAAATGCTAAAGGCTAAAGGCTGAAGGCTAAAGTTGTATGCCTGTCACTCCCTCGCCGTCTGCACGGGTAACGCGGACAGCGGAACGCGCTCGTTGGTTTTGATGAAATAATCGGCCGACCAGTCGTTCGCGAACAGCACGACGGCATTTTTGCCGACGTCGTAGGCGACCCGCGAACCGGTGGGCAGTGACAGGGCGTCCAAATCATCTTCCTTCATATCTACCGGCAGCCAGCGGATGACCGTCCATGGCGCGGCTTCGAGTCGTGACACCGCGCCGTACTCGCTTTCGAGGCGGAATTGCACCACCTCGAATTGCAGCGGGCCGACGGCGGCGAGCAACGGCGTTTTCACCGACGAGTTGCGCAGGTAAAGCGCCTGGATGACGCCTTCCTGCATCAATTGCTCCAGTCCCTGGCGAAATTGTTTGTATTTGGCCGTGTTCGGATTGTGCAGATAGCTGAAGGCCTCGGGCGTGAAGCGCGGGATTTCCTTGTAAAGGATTTTTGGATCGGTGGTGAGGGTGTCGCCGATACCGAAACTGTCGTGGCCGACGAGACCGATGACGTCGCCCGGCCACGCTTCGTCCACGATTTCGCGTTCGTTGCCGAACAGTTTGTGCGAGCTGGAGAGGCGCACCTTCTTTTTCGACCGCGAATGATGCACAGTCATGTCGCGTTCGAACTTGCCCGAACAAACGCGGACGAACGCAATGCGGTCGCGATGTCTCGGGTCCATGTTGGCCTGAATCTTGAAAATAAAACCCGAAAACGCCGGGTGCTCCGGCGAAATCAAAACACCCGCCATCACGCGCGGCTTGGGCGGCGGCGCGTGTTTCAGGAAACCGTCGAGCAAAAGCTGGACGCCGAAATTATTGAGGGCGCTGCCGAAGAAAACGGGCGTCGTTTTTTCCGCAAGCACGGCGGCGTCATCCCACTCGTGCCCGGCGTGTTCGAGCATCTCAAGTTCCTCGACCGTCCGGTGAAACGCCGTGTCATCGAGCTGGCCGCGCACGGCGGGATCGTCCAGTCCGCCGACCTGCACCGGTGCGCGATATTGGCCGCCGACGGTGCGCTCGAAGAGATGCATCAGTTTCGTCTGCCGGTCATAGACGCCCTGGAACTCGAAGCCGTTGCCAATGGGCCAGTTCACCGGGAACGCGCCGATGCCGAGCACGCGCTCCAGTTCATCGAGCAGCGCGAGCGGGTCTTTCATCGGGCGGTCGCATTTGTTCATGAACGTGAAGATGGGCACGCCGCGCTGGCGGCAGACCTCGAACAGCTTGCGCGTTTGCGGCTCGATGCCCCTGGCCGAGTCAATCACCATCACCACCGAATCCACGGCGGTGAGCACACGGTAGGTGTCCTCGGAAAAATCCTTGTGGCCCGGCGTGTCGAGCAGGTTGAGGCGGTAGCCGTTGTAATCGAACTGCAACACCGTGGAGCTGATCGAGATGCCGCGCTTCTTCTCTAGCTCCATCCAGTCGGACGTGGTGGCGGACTGGTTCCGGCGCGCGGTGACGGAGCCGGCGAGCTGCACCGCGCCGCCATACAGCAACAACTTTTCCGTCAACGTGGTCTTGCCCGCGTCCGGATGCGAGATGATGGCGAACGTGCGTCGCTTCGAGATTTCTTCCAAAATGTTCACAAAGGTCGTGAACGATAACAGAGAATCAGGCAGGAACAAGTTTTCGATTTTGCCCGTCGAATTCCGTCAATGCCCCATGCAGCATCACTGTAATTGGCTCATCAGGTTTTTGGTTTGTGAAGGATCGTGCTTCATGCGGATGCGCCAGACCAGTTCCTCGGGGCTAACAACGCGGATGCTGGTGGGTAAACGTTCAGCGCACCAAATGACCGGGGAATAGCCGCGGACACCGCCTGCGGCCACCGCATTTTCCTGTGGCGTGTTCTCGGCATTTTCGTCGGTCCCGGGCGCGTGTTTGAAGTAGGACCAGGCATGGGCAATGACCCAATCATAGCGCGGAAGTTGCGACGGTGCTGTTTTTTTGACTGTTTGCTGGATTTCACGAGCAATCTTGGCTGGCGTGCCGACGCGCTCGCGGTTGTTTTTATTCTCCCAGATCGTGTAGCGGGCGGTGATCACCGGGACTTCGACGCCGTTGCGGTCCTTGACCCAGAATATTTTACCCGCACCTGCTTCGTAGGCCGAGTATTGGAAAACGAGAATCGCCAGCAACCCATCGGTCTGGCTGACGAAGACCTCGCAAGCCTTTCGTGCGTCCGGGGAATCAAATTGCGTGAAATTGAAGCCAACGATGCGGGTATTGGTCTTTTTCATCAAATCCCAAGTGCGCCGGGCATGCCGGGCGAGCAGTTCCCATCGGTTCGCACGTTGGCGGCTAAAGCGATCCGGGTAATAATATCCGCCGCCCCATTCGATGAACCAGTCGTTGGTTGTCCGCGTGTCCAACGCGTATTCGATGGCCTGCGGACATAGTTGTGCCAGTTCATCGAAACAACAGGACCAGCCAAAGGGGATCTTCCCGCGTTCGGAGTTGCCCCAATAACTGTTGTTGCCGAAAAAATTCCCCTCAAGCCATTGCACATTGTCGCCGTCAGTATCAATGAAAGCGACGGCGCTGCGAGAATCGTTCCAATCAATCTTCCTCGGGTCAAAATTCGTTGCTTTGGGGAGACTGAGCTTCTCGGTTCCAGCCATCAAGACAGGCAAATTCAGACTCCAGTTGCTGGCCGTCTGGATGTCGCCAAAGCCAGTGGACAAATCGGTATTTTCGAACTCATCACCGCAATTCCAGCCGAGAATGGGCGAGAGAGGTTCCAGCCAGGCCATCGCCAGCGAAGTCGGCTCGTCGTTGCCATAGGTCGTGAACACCTTCTGTGCGATGGCCAGGTCGCGGACGTGGGGTGCTCGCGGATCTTGAAAGCAAAGCATCCGACGATTGAACTGGTTCTGATAGGTTTGAAAACACCACCGTTGTGTTTTCTCGCGGACATCCAGCAGCAGCTTGAGGCCGTGCGCTTTTGCTTCCTTCTCCAGATCCTCGTCCACGATGATGCCGTCCAGCAATCCGGCCAGACTGGTGGCGACGTTGACGGAGCAATTCATGCCCGGCCGGGCGGCGTTGTTTTCACCTTTGGATTTGTCGCTGCGGTAAAGGATATAGCCCTTGATGATGCCCTGCTTCGTGTAGCGATCCACCAAATCCCAAGGTTCGTAAGCGCCCGGCGTTGACAGATCAGGGTACCGGGCGAGCAGGCGTGCATACCACTTCTCCAGATCGCCATCTCCGTTATAGACCCAGACCAGCTCATCCCCGCGGTGTTCGTTCACCGCCTTGGCAGCCAACCCCGCCACTGATTGCACCATCATTTGGAGCGCGACGCGGGGTTCCGGGAACTGTTGCTGGTTTGTCGTTCGAACCACGGCTTTGGGGAACGCTTGCGTCGGCCACCATCGGTCTTCCTCCTCTCCTGCGAACACCGGCACGGCGATCAGCAACGCCATCACCAATGGCGGGATTTGTCCATCGAGCAATCTGCGCCTGGTCCAGTCATTCATTCAGATCAGGTTGGTCAGTTGAGACGGGCCGGTCAATTGTCATTACTCACCCACAATCGGTTGCTTATGAATCACAGCGTCATTGGAATAAACGATGGCAACGCCATTCGTGATTAACCTGGAGCCTGATACTTGCGGACGAATGAGATAATCATCTGACAGCCAGTTGCTGTCCGGGCCACATTTCACAGGACCGAGAGTTGGATTCCCGAGCATGGCAACCACGTTGGAACGTGCCATCCCCACTGGGATGGACGCATCAAGCAACCAATACCACCAAACCCCGGTTGGATAAACTCCGATCAACCGGTCATTGAGTGACACAAGCACAGGGTAGCCGTAAACCGGCGCTTTGGGATTCTTCGCGGTCTGCAGCATTGTCCAGCTTATGTAGCGGGCGACCTCCTCCTCGGACTCAAACTCCGCGCGCACGTACGGACCGGCGGAACCATTCTTCTCCAGGCAAATCAACCGGCCGCCCTTGGGAATGCAGATGAACGCATGGTCGGCAAAGATACGCCGCGTCTCCACGTCCACGTAAAATCCCAAGCCGAGCTTGAAGTTTCGCGGAAAGACAAAGCCGCTTTCCTTCAGACCGCTGGCAAATGTCGCAAACGCCGCACGCCAGGTCATTTCGTTCGTCGGGTCAGGGCCGGGGAGGTGGCGCCCCGCTCTCACACTGAGTACCAATTGGGTTTCCTTTTCGCTCCTCGGCCTGCCAGCGAGGCGTTCGTAACCACGTTCAGGGAATAGTGCCCAGTGATAATCCGAACGAAACGTCTCGGGGTCGTCTTTCGACAAAAGCGGAAGAGGCCAACGCCCGGAAACGATGCCCTTCAACTTGAAGTCTTTCTCAAAATCGGGGGCTTCACAACCCGCGCCTCGCAGTAAAAGACAGGCCGCGTCGAAACACGTGAACGTATTCTGGCCCAGCGAATCTTCGCTAGGGGTCAAGTAAAGCAGGGTCTGCAGGCGGTTGGTGAAATCACCGAGATCACGGAATTCATAATAGCCCGCTTGCGGAGCCGGGAATTTCGTTCTGTCAACACGGTTGCCATTCTGGTTGTGGTGCTCGACGAGCTTCTTGAACGTGGCCACCGAATCTTCCGAAAACCCGCTTTGCCTTAATAGTTGGCAAGTGTCCGCGAGCACCGGTTCCTGATCCAGAAAACTCAGCCGGAATGCGGCCCCATAAGCGGTCCCCGCCACCAACTCGACGAGCAGCGCCAGTATCAGGATGGTCCTGACGGTAGATTTTTTGATAAGCGCAATGGCCAACGACGTGGAGAGCGATGAAACAATACGACGCAATATAATGAAGTCGTTCATACCCTCATAGACACCGCAGATGCGTTCTTTGTATATCGGCACCGAAGATTTGTGGCCTAACTGTCTTTTTGTGGCATTGTTATTTCTTCTCAAACACCAATTCACCACCCTTTACAGTGACCTTGATTTTATCACCCGGCTTGAACTCGCCTTCGAGCAAGCGCATCGAAAGCGGGTTGAGAATGTGTTCCTGCACGGCGCGCTTGAGTGGGCGCGCGCCGAATTGCGGGTCGTAGCCTTCCGCGGCCAGCAACTTCTTTGCTGCGTTGTCCACGTCCAGCGTGAGTTGCTGCTGCGCGAGCCGTTTCTTCAGTTTCTCCAGTTGAATGTCCACGATGCGCGACAACTCCTCCTCGTCGAGGCTCTGGAAAATGATGACGTCGTCCACGCGGTTCAGAAATTCCGGCCGGAAATGCTTTTTTAACTCGGCCATCACCTTGTCTTCCATTTCTTTGGTAGGGACGGCGCGCTGCGCCGTCCGGTCGGCCCGGCGGTCCGACCCTACCTTTTCAAAATATTCCTGGATGATGGGCGAACCGAGGTTGCTGGTCATGATGACGATGGTGTTCTTGAAATCCACCGTCCTCCCCTGCCCGTCCGTGAGCCGCCCATCGTCGAGCACCTGCAACAGCACGTTGAACACGTCGTGATGCGCCTTCTCGATCTCGTCGAACAGCACCACGGAATATGGCCGACGCCGCACGGCTTCGCTCAATTGCCCGCCTTCCTCGTAACCGACGTAGCCCGGCGGCGCGCCGATGAGCCGCGCCACGGTGTGCTTCTCCATGTATTCGCTCATGTCGATGCGGATCATGGCGTTTTCGTCGTCGAATAAAAATTCCGCCAGCGCACGGGCCGTCTCGGTCTTGCCGACGCCGGTCGGGCCGAGAAAAATAAATGAGCCGATGGGCCGGTTCGGATCCTGCAATCCGCTGCGGGCGCGGCGCACGGCATCGGACACGGCCTTGATGGCTTCCTTCTGCCCGACCACGCGTTGCGCGAGCCGTTCCTCCATCTTCACCAGCTTCTGCCGCTCGCCTTCCAGCATCCGGCTCACCGGGATGTGCGTCCACGCCGCCACCACCCTGGCGATGTCTTCATCGGTGACTTCCTGGCGGAGCAAGCGTAGCCGCGACGCCCCGTCGCGCAAGGTGGCCGCGACGCCCTCGTCGCGTCGGGTTGCATTGTTTGCGGCGACGAGGGCGTCGCCGCCACCACCGCGCAATCGTTCTGGCAACGCGAGCGGGTTGTTTTGAATGTAACGTTTAAACTTCTCCAATTGCTCTGCGCTGCGCACGATATGGTCGAAATATTCCTTTTGCCAGAATTCGCCTTTTTTTCCCAACGCCTTGTTGATGCGATGGGCGGAAACTGATTTCCACTCCTGCACGGCTTCAGAAAGGGTGTTTTTCCCCAGCGGGGTCACCAGAGCATGAACATGATTGGGCATGACCACAAAATCCTTGAGGCGATATTTAACGCCATCATCGTGACGCAAGACATCTTCAACGATTTTCCGCAAATCGGCCCGGGCCAGCAGACATTCGCCGTGATTTTCATCCAGCCACTTTTCCCATCGGTCAGGAAACAGCCGATAGTATTCCTCCTCGGTTTTCGTGTCCCACGGTTCGGGATGTTGTTTCAACCATGACTCGCGCTCGGCAAACCACGTGTCCACCCGTTCTTTCGCCATTGAATCCTCTGTCCGCCATGTGACAAAATAAGTCACACCCTCCTGCCGCCAATGCGGCAACTTGCCGCTGCGAAGAAATCCCACCGGCGCTTTAGGATCGAAACCGACAAAGGGTAGCGGTGACGCCCCCGTCGCCTTCCCCTGCAGACTTCCAGCAGCGGAGGCGCTGCTGCCACCCTCCTGCGGCGGGGGCGCCGCAGCTACTTCCGGCGACGAGGCGTCGCCACTACCCTCCAATGCCGCTGAAACTGTCGCCAGCTTTTTCTCCAAGTCGGGAATTTTTCCGTACTGGACCTCGGCGGATTTCGTCAAATCTCCGCGCCGCTGCGCCTGTTCGAGTTCCAGCTTCGCCTGTTCCAGTTGGGTTTGGACCACGCTGACGGCGTTGACGGCGGCTTTCTCGTTCTGCCATTGCGCCGTGAGCGCCTTGGATTTGTCCTTGAGATTGGCAGTTTCCTTGTCAATCAACTTGAGCCGTTCCTTGCTCGCGGCGTCCTTTTCCTTGGCCAGCGATGTGCGTTCGATTTCCAGTTGCAAAATCTGCCGATCCAACTGGTCCAGTTCCGTCGGCTTGGAATCCAGTTCCATCTTGATGCGCGACGCCGCCTCATCCACCAGGTCAATCGCCTTGTCCGGCAGAAACCGGTCGGTGATGTAGCGGTTTGACAGCGTCGCCGCCGCCACGAGCGCTGAATCCTGGATGCGCACGCCGTGATGAACTTCGTAGCGCTCCTTCAATCCGCGCAAAATGGCGATGGTCGCCTCCACCGTCGGCTCGGCGACCTGTACCGGCTGGAAACGCCGTTCGAGCGCCGGGTCTTTTTCGATGTGCTTGCGGTATTCATCCAGCGTCGTCGCCCCGATGCAGCGGAGTTCGCCGCGTGCGAGCTGCGGTTTCATGATATTCGCCGCGTCCGTCGCGCCTTCCGCCGCGCCCGCGCCGACGATGGTGTGCAACTCATCAATAAACAAAATGATTTTGCCTTCGCTCGCGGTAATCTCCTTGAGAAACGCCTTGAGCCGGTCTTCAAATTCACCGCGATACTTCGCGCCGGCAATCATCGCGCTGAGATCCATCGCCACCAGCCGCTTGTTCTTGAGCGATTCAGGGACGTCGCCGCTAACGATGCGCCGGGCCAGGCCTTCGGCGATGGCCGTCTTGCCCACGCCGGGTTCGCCGATGAGCACCGGGTTGTTCTTGGTGCGGCGCGTCAGCACCTGCATGACGCGGCGGATTTCCTCGTCGCGGCCAATGACCGGGTCAATCTTCCCCTGCCGCGCCAGCGCCGTGAGGTCGCGCCCGTATTTGTCGAGCGCCTGGAATTTGGCTTCGGGATTTTCGTCGGTCACGCGCTGGTTGCCGCGCAAATCGGCGAGCGCCTTGAGCACGACATCGCGCTTGAGACCATGCGTTTTGAAAATTTGTTTCAGCGAAGCGCCGCCATCGGCCAGCAGGCCGAGCAGCAGATGTTCGGTGCTGACATAATCATCCTTGAGCTTGTTGGCCTCGGCTTGCGCGGCATCGAGCGCCTTGCGCAGGGTCAGGCTGGCATAAACCTCCGCGCCGCCCTCGACCTTGTGGCGGCGGGACAAATCGTGTTCGAGTTCGGACTGCAACTTCGCGGGCGGCACGCCGATTTTCTGAAGCAGTTCGGGCACGAGGCTTTCCGACTGGCCGAGCAGGGCCAGCAACAGATGTTCGCCGTCCATTTCCTGGTGGGACATTTCGCGCGCGAGGCGTTGCGCCTCCGACAGCGCCTCCTGCGATTTGAGGGTCAATTTCTCCGGTTGCATGACCAATCAAATAAACCGAATACGCGGCACGTCAAGTCCGGGAAATTTTAGCCGCAGCCAAACACAGATTTCTTGACACAAATTTCAAGGGTTTTGAATTTTTTGCGGCAGCGCATTGGTGGCCAGGAACGATTCGCGCCAGGGCTTGTGATCCTTGTAAAATTCCAGCCGTTGCTGTAAAGGCTCAAGGTTTTTCACTTTGGCAGCAATAGTGAGATCGATGGCTTTTTGCACGGCTTGTTGAGCTTCATCAAAATGTCCGGTTTCGGCGCAGGCCATGCCGAGCGCGTCAAGGACGAAGGGTTGGGTGCTGTTAGCCAAAGTGTTTGCCTTCAGGGCATAGGCGAGCGCGGTTTGCCCATCACGCACCTGCGGGTCTTCACTGGCAGAAAGCAGTTGCGCGGCATACGCGAGGATTTCAAAGTTGTCCGGTTCAATTCGCAAGGCTTCGTGAAATTCAGCCACCGCCGGGCCGTCGCGGCCTTGCATGGCCAAGGCCTTGGCCAGGTAAAAATGCGGCCAGGGGGAGGATGGATCAAGTTGCGCGGCGTCTCTGAATTCACCGCCAGCTTCGTCGTAATGTCGCAACTCGACAAGGATTACGCCAACACGATCATGCACGGCCGGCTCTTTCGGATTGATCCGCAATGCCCGGCGGTATTCGGCCAATGCTTCCTCCGGCCGGCCCAGTTTATCCAACAAATCGCCCAGGGTGAAATGAGTGAACAAATAGTTCGGGTCTAACCGTGCAGATTCGCGGTACTCGGCCAGTGCCTGGCTTGAATCGCCTTCGTCTTGAAAGGCCATGCCAACCCACAGGTGGGCGATGTAGTTGTTCCTAGTTGTATCCAGAGCGTGAACAAACAACGACTTGTTATTCCGCCAACAGGTCAATTGATTTTCCGTGATGATTACGCAGGCTCCCAGCACCATGACGGCCAGGCCCAGACTGATGGCTTTGGGAAACCGAAGGTGATTGGCCAGCTGGCGTGCTCCGAACACGACGGCGATGAATACGCCGATGAGAGGAAAATAAGTGTAGCGGTCGGCCATGGCTTGGGATCCCACTTGAACCAGGCCGATGACCGGCACGAGGGTTCCCAAAAACCAAAGCCAGCCGATGAGCAGGCAAGGACTGCCTTTGCGCCCCAGCCAAACAGCGATGGAAATGCCAGCCAAGACCGCCATGGACGCCGCCAGGGCCAGCCCGGAAACTTTTTCCGGCAACGGGTAAAGGACCGCAAGATTGGCCGGCCAGATCATTTTCAGCAAATAGAGTCCGTAGGCAACAGATGCGTTTTCCAGGCGCTGGTTCAGCGGAACTTGTTCGAACGAGGCGATTGCCTGGCCATGGCGTTGAGCCAGGAAAGTGGTAATGCACGAAGCGGTTAGCAGCAGGAAGAACGGCCATTTCTCAAGCAACAAACGGCTGAAAACCGGGAGTTGAAAGTTGAGGGCTGAAAATCGTTGCAGCGGCCAAAGGTCCAACAAGAGCATAACGAACGGCAGCGTGACCAGCATCGGCTTGCTCATCAGCCCAAGGGCGAAAAACAACAGCGCCAACGAGTAGTCGAGGGTCGAGGGTCGAGGGTCGAGAGCCAAAGAAACCGTTGTTGCGCTCGACTCTCGACCCTCGACTCTCGACCGCTTTTGCGCGTAACCGACGTAAAACAGCAGCGTCAACAGCCCGAAAAACATGCTCAGCACGTCCTTGCGCTCCGCGATCCACGCGACCGACTCCACGTGCAACGGATGCCAGGCGAACAGCGCGGCCACCAGTGCGCTCGGCCATAAATGACCCGTCAACCGGAACAACAACATTAACAACAAAGCCGCATTGGCACTGTGAAAGAGAACATTGACGACATGCTGTGGGCCGGCGTTCAGCCCGAACAACTGGCAGTCCAGCATGTGCGAAATCCAGGTTAACGGATGCCAGTTGCCGGAATGCCAGGTCGTGAAAGCCCACCAGATGCCGGCCCAAGTCAGCCCGTTTTGGACCATGTGGTTGTTGACGATGTAATCGTAGTCATCATAAACAAAAGCGTTTGACCTCACCGGCAAATAAACCGCCAGCGTAACCAGCATGAGCACCATGGCGATGAGACGCAAACGAGGCATCAGATTTTTTTACGAAGATTGTTGAAGATTGTCGAAGCAAATAAAGTTCTTTCCGTGCAGACAGTGAAATCCGCACGTCCGGCACAAGTGGCGGAGAACATCGCGGCGTCAGACTTGCCGTCGTTGTCCGCCGACACGATGAAAAAAATCCGCGCGATTTACGACGCACAGATCAAGCCACTCGTGCATCCGTATTGGTGAAGGTGTAGTGTCGAGCCTGCGGCTCGATTTAATCGGCACACAGCGCCGACCCTGCAACTCGTCCGCCTTCTCGTCCTCGTCTTCGGTTTTTATTTCCGATTACGAGAACGAGGACGACGACGAGGACGATTGAGAATTGAAGCCAATCCGCCTTGCTCCCCTGCCGGTTTTGCGCTAGTTTGCGGGCGTTATGGAAAATTCGTCCTTTTCTTCACCAAGCGTGCCGCCACCGTTGCCGCCGCCGCCGATCATCACGCCGCCACCGCCGGTCAAACCGCGCCGGAGCCGGGGCTGGATGATTTTTGCGATCATTCTGTTCGTGTTGCTGGCGTTCAGCCTGTTGGGGAATTTCACGCAATTGATCCACGCGCTTGGCTCCGGATTCAGCCGGGGCAGCTTTCGCACCAGCATGGGGCGCGAAGTCGGCCCGCGGCTCGAGGAATGCGTGCTCAAAGACAACGACGCGCGCAGCAGCAAAATTGCCGTGGTCACCGTGGACGGCATCATCACCGATAACGCCAGGGACCAGGCCGGCAACAACATGGTGGACGTCATCAAGGCGCAGCTTGACCGGGCGAAGGATGATGACCGGGTCAAGGCGGTGATTCTCAAGGTGGATTCACCCGGCGGCGAGGTGATGGCCTCGGACGAAATCAGCAAAGCCATCGCGAATTTCCAGACGGACGATCCGGTTGAACCGGGCAAGCCAGGCAAACGGGGCAAACCGGTGGTCTGTTCGATGGGCAGCCTGGCGGCGTCCGGCGGCTATTACATTTCCGTGCCGAGCCGCTGGATTGTGGCGAATGAACTGACCATCACCGGCAGCATCGGCGTGATCCTGCACACGTGGAATTATCGCGGACTGATGGACAAGGTCGGCCTCGCGCCGGTGACTTACAAGAGCGGCCTGTACAAGGACATGCTCAGCGGCGAGCGCAGCACGAATGAAATTCCGGCGGAGGAACGGGTGATGGTGCAGGGCTTGATTGACGAGACGTATCAAAAATTCAAGAACGTCGTCGCCGATGGCCGGAAATCCGCGCATGAGAAAAACAAGACCGAAGGCCACGCGCTCGTCAACAATTGGACCAATTACGCCGATGGCCGTGTGCTTTCCGGAACACAGGCATTCAAGTATGGCTTCGTGGACGAACTCGGCGATTTCGACAAGGCGGTGGAGCGCACCAAGGAAATTGCTCACATCCACAACGCGAACTTGATTGAATACCGCGAGCGCTACGACATTTCCGAGTTTCTGCGCCTCTTCGGGCAGAGCGACTCCACGCATAACATCAAGCTCGACTTGGGCGTGGAGATGCCCAAGTTGCAGGCCGGGCAGCTTTACTTCCTGTCACCCACCTTTGTGAACTGACGTGAAAGGCGTCACCGTCATCGCGCACCCGCTGGTGCAGCACAACCTCACCCGGTTGCGCGACAAACGGACGCAGCCCCAGGAATTCCGCCGGCTGCTGGGCGAAATTGCCTCGCTCATGGTTTACGAGGCCACCCGCTCGTTCGCCACCCGTCCCACTTCCGTGCAAACGCCCCTCGCGCCCGCGCACGGCTTCCGGATTGGACGCGATGTCGTTCTTGTGCCCGTGCTCCGCGCCGGCCTCGGCATGCTCGATTCCATTTTGCAGCTGATTCCCAACGCCCGCGTCGGGTTCATCGGCCTCAAGCGCGAGGAAACGACCTTGCGCGCGCAGTTTTACCACAAAAGCCTGCCGAAAAACCTGAGCCGGTTTGAAGTCATTTTAATTGATCCCATGCTGGCGACCGGCGGCAGCGCCGTGGCCGCGCTGGATTTGCTCGCCGAGCAGGGCGCGAAACAGGTGCGGCTCGTAAACCTGGTCGCCGCGCCCGAAGGCATCCGCCGCGTGCGGAAAAGTTATCCAAAACTGCCGATCTTCACCGCCGCCATTGACCGGCGGCTGAACAACAAAGGTTATATTTTGCCCGGCCTCGGCGACGTGGGTGACCGGTTGTTTGGGACGTGATTGGTTAAACAAGTATTTGGTTAAATGAGTGATCGGTTAAATGAGTAGCCGTACAATGAACTTGTTTGCTCATTTAACCATTCACTGATTTAACCAGTTATTCATCTGACGGTTTAGTGATTTAATGATGCAAGAAACATTGCTCATGGTTGCGGACAGCGAACGCGACGCGAACATGCTTTACGCCGTCGGCATGTTTGTGCCCGACCCGTTCATTTACCTTCGCACCAGTGGCCCCCCCCTCATCGTGATGAGTGATCTGGAAATTGACCGCGCCCGCGCCCAGGCCCCGCACTGTCGCGTCGCGTCACTCGGCCAATATCGGCAAAAACTCCACGCCCAGGGAATCCTGCGCCCCGGCCTCGCCCATGTCGTCCGGCAAATTTTGCGTGAAAAAGAAATTCGCCGCGTCACCGTACCGGATAATTTCCCGCTCGGCCTGGCGACGGACCTGAAAAAACTCGGCGTCCCGGTCAAAGCCCGTCCGGGTAATTTTTTCCCGGACCGTGAAATCAAATCCGCCGCCGAAGTCCGGAAAATTTCCGCCGCGCTGGTGATGGCCGAGGTCGGCATGGCCGAGGGGATGCAGGTCCTGCACACGGCCAAAATTGGCCGCGACCGCAAACTCCTTTACCACAACGTCCCGCTCACCTCGGAAAAACTGCGCGCGGTGATTGATTGCGCGATTCTTCAGGCGTGCGGACTGGCCGCCAACACCATCGTCGCCGGCGGACGGCAGGCATGCGACCCGCACGAACGCGGCTATGGCCCGCTCCGCGCGCATGAGCCGATCGTCATTGATATTTTTCCGCGCTCGCAAAAAACCGGTTACTTCGGCGACATCACCCGCACCGTCGTGCGCGGACGCGCCAGCGAAACCGTGCGGCGCCTTTACGACACGGTCTATCAGGGGCAAAAAATCGGCTTCCGAAAAATCCGGGCGAACCTTCCAACCGGCGACGCCCATCGCGCCGTGCAGGATTTTTTTGAGCAGCAAGGTTACAAAACCTGCCGCCACCACGGGCGCATGGAAGGTTTCTTTCACGGCACGGGCCATGGACTCGGTCTGGAAATCCACGAATCGCCGCGCGTGGGCGCCAATTCCACCGGCAAACTCCAGCCCGGCCACGTCGTGACCGTCGAGCCGGGGCTTTACTATCCGGAAATCGGCGGTGTGCGATTGGAAGACGTCGCGCTCGTCACGAACAACGGCGCGCGCAACCTGACGCGGTTTGAAAAAGTGCTGGAAATTTGAATTTGTCATTGGGAGGGACGGCGTATCCCCGTCCCAAAAATAAATCAGAGTCGCCGACACGGCGGCCCTCCCAAATGAAAACGGCGCGCGCAACCTGACGCGTTTCGAACAAGTGCTGGAATTTTTACTGCGCCATTTTGCGTGTCTCACCTGAGCCGTCCTGGCACAAAAAAATTCTTTCAACCAATCCAAAGGCTTGTAAATTCAAGGAAATTGATTTGGCATGCGACCAGCTTGTTGAATGAAAACAGCAGACGCGTTGTCAATTAATTGATTGATTTATGTTTAATTTGTTCGATCCAGTATATTGGTTGTTTGTGATTCCCGGATTGCTCCTCGGCATCTGGGCGCAAATCAAGTTGTCCCACGCTTACGGCAAATACAGCCAGGTGGCAGTCGAGTCCGGCATGTCCGGCGCAGAAGTCGCGCGCGAAATTCTAGACCGCGCCGGTCTCACCAATGTGCCGGTGGAGGAAATCCCCGGCCGCCTGAGCGACCATTACGACCCGACCAAACGCGCGCTGTTTTTGTCATCGGACAATTTCAATGGCCGGACAGTGGCCGCCGTCGGCGTCGCCGCGCACGAATCCGGACACGCGCTCCAGCATCAGGCGGCCTACGGATTGTTTAACTTTCGAATGGCAATTGTGCCGATCACGCAGTTCGCGAACACTGCTTACGTGGGCATTTTCCTTATTGGCATGTTTATGGGCCTGTTAAAAATTGTTCTTCCGATTATCATTGCCACTTTTGCAGTGATAACGCTGTTTCATCTCGTCACGTTGCCGGTGGAATACGACGCCAGCCGCCGGGCCAAGGAACAATTGTTCCGGCTGGGCCTCGTACATGAGGACGAACGCGCGGGCGTCAGCAAGGTTTTGGACGCGGCGGCGCTGACTTACGTGGCAGCATTGGTCAGCAGCATGTTGACGTTGCTGTATTACATCACCCTCGCGCGCAACAGCCGGCGTTAGCCTTTGTTGGAGTCCAGTCCCGCTGTGGCCGAACTCTTCAGGTGCAGCGACGTATCATGGGCGCAAGGATGACATCCGCCCTCATCCCGGCCCTCTCCCCCAGGAGAGGGAGAATCGTTCGCCGCTCCTTTGAAAATTTAAACGACGGGATTGGCCGGACATTCATCCGCAAACCCGGAAACGAGCGAAAGCCATTTCCTCTCCTGGGGGAGAGGATAAAAGGTGAGGGCGGGCGTAAACACTCGTTCCACTGAAAAACGCCGAGAAAGCGAATTTCAATTGTTAATTTTCTTGCCGGCGGGCATTTAGGTCGTAACGTTTCCTCCGTTTTATGGCAGCCAAGAGGCAAAAACGCAAAGCAGCCAAAGCCAAACGGCGCGCAACCCGACCCCTGGTTGCCGTGCGCCGCGCAAAAGTTTCCGCGCGCGCGCGCGTTGCGCCTGCCGTTCCAGCGCACGCCCCGCCGAAACCGGCCGGTGAAAGTGACACCACGCAATTCATCCGGCGGGAAAGTTCGGCTTACGACGGCGACACGGCCATCAAACTTTACCTGCGCGAAATCGGGCAGGTGAAATTGCTCACGCCGCAGGAGGAAATCCATCTGGCCGCGCGCATTAAAAAGGGCGACAAAAAAGCGCGCGAGCTGATGATCAAGGCCAACCTCCGCCTGGTCGTAAAAATCGCGCGCGATTACGATGGCATCGGACTGCCGCTGCTGGATTTGATCAGCGAAGGCAACATCGGCTTGATGAAGGCCGTCGAGCGGTTCGACCCCAAAAAAGGCGGCAAGCTTTCGACCTACGGTTCGTGGTGGATCAAACAGTCCATCAAACGCGCGCTCGCCAATCAATCCAAGACCATTCGCCTGCCGGTGCATCTGGTGGACAAGATTTCCAAGATGCGCCGCATTGGGATGCGTTTGCAGGAGGAGTTTGGCCGCGAACCGACCGACGAGGAACTGGCCGACGAACTCGACGTGACCGCCGCCCGCATCCGGCAGATGCGGCTGGCCGGCATCCGGCCCGCGTCGCTCGACGCGCCCATCGGCGACGACGAGTCGAATTATTTTTCCGACGTCGTCGAGGATGAAAACGCCACCTCGCCCTACGAAAATTTGAAAGACAAAACCATCACCGGCATGTTGCAGGACATGGTCGGGCACCTCGATGCGCGCGAAGCGACAATTTTGCGCTTCCGCTTCGGCCTCGACGGCGGCACGGAAAAAACCCTGGAGGAAGTCGGCAGGAAATTCGGCGTCACGCGCGAGCGCGTCCGCCAAATCCAGAATCTCGCGTTGAGAAAACTCCGCAAAATGATCGAAAAACTCGAAAGCTCCAAAAACAAAGGCAACTGACACATGTCCCAAACCACCGCCACGCCCCAGGAAATCGAACACGCCATCCGCAACATCCCCGACTTTCCCAAGCCGGGCATCCAGTTCAAGGACATCACGCCCGTGCTGGCCGATGCCCGGTTGTTTTCCGGCGCGATTGATTTGCTCACGGAAAGATTCAAACCCGGTTCGGTGGACGCAGTGGTGGGAATAGATGCGCGGGGATTTATTTTTGCCGCCGCCGCCGCCGTGAAATTGCGCGCCGGGTTCGTCCCCGTCCGCAAAAAGGGCAAGCTGCCCCACCAGACCATCGAACAGGATTACGCGCTCGAATACGGCTCGGCGACCGTCGCCATGCACGTGGACGCGCTCAAGCCGGGGGCGCGCGTGGTGTTGATTGACGATTTGCTGGCGACCGGCGGCACTTCCGCCGCCGCCGCCGCGCTCGTGAAAAAACTTGGCGCCAATATCCTTGAAATCGGCTTTCTCATCGAACTGAAATTCCTGAACGGCCGCGAGAAATTGAAGGGCTGGCCGGTGCGCTCCATCATTGCTTATTGAACCGCGCGGTCGTGGAAACCTGCCCTGAAAGTTTTCGGGGCCGGCGTCTGTCGCAAATTCCCACCGCGAAACAAACGCAACTCGTAAAAATCGGCTGCTGCACCAGCAGTACAATTTTTGAAATAGCTATTACACCCATTGTACATTTTGTGTTTTTTGCGGTTTAGAGCATTTCCATAATTCATACAGCGTAATGGGCGTGTAAAAAGAAGCCGTGGCAATCGGCGGTCGAGATGGCATTGAAGGCGGTTTTGGCGGCTTGGATCAGTTCGTCCTGGGCGCGTGGGGCAAGGCTGCGGAGGATTTGCTTGATCTTGCTCCACCTGTTTTCGATGGGGTTGAAATCAGGCGAATAGGGCGGCAGATACAAGAGCCGGGCACCCGCCGCTTCGATGGCCTCGCGGACGCCCTGCACCTTGTGCGTGGCCAGATTGTCCATGATAACTACCTCAAAAAATCCTGCCTGTCGCGCCGGTTTACCGAATGCACATTTTTTAGCGACTGCCTGTTGCCTGTGAAACACTTGCTCCGTATCTCGTAACACCCTCCCAAGGGGCGGCTCCTTTTCCCTATCGGGGCCACTACCCGGCCTCCCTTTACCCATTTTTGGCAAAGACAGTGTAATTATTGGCTTGGATTTAAATATCTCTTGAATCAGCATCGTCTTCACAACACGTTGTGTGTCGGAATTATCCATGGAAATGATATGAGTGCGCAACAAATTCGAGTGGCTTGGATCCAGGGCGGCGCGGCCAAGTGTGAAATTCTCCCGCCGCTGCCATCGCGTGTTTTTCGTCTGGTGCTCCTCGGCGCGCCGGGCGTGGGCAAGGGAACCCAGGCCGAATTGCTCTGCGAACGGCTGGGCACCTGCCACCTTTCCACCGGCGACATTTTCCGCGCCGCCAAGGGCCTCGCCGAGGGCGAGCGCAGCCCGGCGCTGGAAGCCGCGCTCAGCTACATGAAACGCGGCAACCTGGTCCCCGACCAGACCGTGCTCGATCTCGTCCACGAACGCACCAGTTGCCTCCGCTGCCGCAGCGGGTTTCTACTCGACGGATTTCCGCGCACGGTTGCGCAGGCGGAGGCTTTCGCCAAAATCATGGCGCAGGAGCAAATTCCGCTCGACGCCGTGTTGAATTACGATTTGCCCATCGAAAAAGTTGTCGCGCGCCTGAGTGGCCGGCGCACCTGCCCGAAATGCAAGGCCGTTTTCCACGTGACCGGGCGTCCGCCGCGCGTCGAGGGGATTTGCGATCATTGCGGGACAAAACTTCAGCAGCGCGAGGACGACCGGCCTGAAGCCGTCCGCGTGCGCATGGAGGTTTACGAAAAAAGCACCAAACCGCTGGCCGACTTCTACCGGCAACGCGGCTTGCTGGTGACCATCGAGGCCGAGGGCACGCCGGAGGAAATTTACCAGCGCACCCTCACCGCGCTGGGGTCCGCCGGGGGCGGCAGGCAGCGCCATCCGTCGCGGACCAACGCGGATTGACGCTGTATCTGGAGCGCGGCTGTCTCCGCCGCAGCACGTTCGACAACCCCAAGACCCATGAAATTTCGTGCGCTCATTTGGCAATCCTGGCTGCTGCGGGTGGGACACCCGCGCTCCGTTCCATTTGGGCGACACGCCCTCAAATCGCGCCCGATGGAACCCACCCTGTAATTTGCGCTTTCCCTTCGTTCCATTTCGCGGTTAAGTAGGCGCAAATCACTCACCACGGTAAGACAGCCATGAACTGTGGGAGCGATGAACCTGTTCGCCCTATGTCAAAGCGTTTGATTTGGATTATCCTCGGACTCGGCCTGGTGGTGCTGGCCATCCTCCTGTTGCGGCCAACCGGGCGTAGCGGTGGGTTCACGCGCTTGATGACGCGCGGCAACGGTTATCTGGAAAAAGGCGACGCCACCAACGCCATCGCCGCCTACCTGCAGGTGATAAAACTGGCGCCGGAAAATCTGGACGCGCGATTGAATCTGGCCAACGCCTGCCTGCTCGCCGGGGACTGCACGAACGTGATCGAACAATGCCGGCAGGCCCTCAACCTTGACCACAACAGCGCGGCGGCCTACTACCTGATGGGTTGCGCTCATTTGCGCTTGAACCAGCCCGAGCAGGCCGTCCAGGCCCTCCAGCAATCCGAGCAAATTGACAACGTCGTGACCGCCGTGCATTTCCAGCTCGGCCTGGCGCAAACGAGACTGGGCCATCTCGACGAAGCCATCAGCGAATTTGAAAACATCGTGCGCTTCGAGCCGGAGCATCCGTCCGTTCACTACCAGCTCAGCCAGCTTTACCAGCGCACCGGCCGCGCGGAGGATGCCGCGCGGGAAATGCAGAAGCACCAGGAAATCCTGGCCAAAAATCCCGGCGGCTTGAGCAGTCCGGCCACCTTCGAGCGCTGCAAATACACGCAACCACAAATGGCATTCGTCCTGGAACAACCCGAACGCCGCGGCGTGCCGGTGCATTTCACGGATGCCACCGCCACTGCGTTCAGCCAGCCGTCAACTTATCACGGGCCGATGGCGGTGCTGGATTGCAACCACGATGGACGCAACAGCCTCTTTGTGATGGAAGGCGAAAAAGGCTTTCGTGTCCTGGGCAACCAAAGCGGACGGTTCGAACCGCTCGGCGAACTCCTGCCTGCCAAACCCGGCGTGACCTATCGCCGCTGCCTGGTGGGCGATATGAACAACGACCGGTTTGAGGATGTGATTGTGCTCGGCGACCAGGCGTCGCACGCCTTCAAATTCGCCGCCAACGGCCAGGCCCGCGATTTCACGGCGTTCACCGGACTGGAGAACCTGAAGGCGCGCGACGGCCTGCTGGCCGACCTTGATTTTACGGGCAAACTCGATCTGCTGGCGGTCCTGCCGGACGGCAGCGGTCTGCGCGTTTATCAGAATCTCGGAAATTTTTACCTGCAGGACAACACCGCCAATTCGGGTTTGCCCGCGGCGTTTGCGGGCGCTGAACACGTGGCTGTGGAAGACTGGAACAACGTGGACGTGCCGGGCGTGTTTGTCACCCGCGACGGCAAGCCGCCCATTTTCTTCCCCAAACAACGCGCGGGCGCTTTTGTTGAAACCAATTCGCCGGTGGATTGGCCGGTGGGAAGCGTCATCGCCACCGGTGATTTGAACAACGATCTGCGCGCCGATCTCGTCGTGGCCGGTGAACGCGACCTCACCATCATTTTTGGCGGAATGCCGGAACGTTTGACCCTGCCGTTGCGCGGACTGCAGGTGAAGGGAATTTTGCTCGTGGATTATGACAACGACGGCTGGCTGGATGTGATCGCTTACGGCAACGGCGTGCGGGTCTGGCGCAACCTGGGCAAGGCCGGGTTCGCCGATGTCACCGCCGATCTCGGCCTGGATAAAATTGGCCCGGTGGATGCGCTGGTGGCGGCTGATTTTGACGGCGATGGCGACACGGACCTGATCGCCAGCACGCCCAACGGCCTGCGGTTTTTGCGAAACGACGGCGGCAACGCGAACCGGCAACTGAAGCTGCGGCTGGCGGGCAATCGCTCCAATGCCAGCGCGCTCGGCGTGCGCGTCGAACTGGCGTCCGGCAACTGGCGGACCATCCGCACGCTGCAGGAATTTCCCCTGGAGATCGGCGTCGGCAGGCATGACAAGCTCGACACGCTTAAAACGCGCTGGTTTGACCTCTCCAGCACATTGGTGGACCTGGCGGTCCAAACCAATCAATTGACGCTCGACGAATTGACCCTGCCCAGCGGCTCCTGCCCGTATCTTTATGCCTGGGACGGCCAGCGGTTCAAATTTGTTACCGACATCCTCGGCGCGTCGCCGCTCGGCCTGCCGGTCAGCAAAACCCGCTACGTCGAATCCGATCCGGAGGAATTCCTGGCGCTGGGCGGCGAACAGCAATTTCCGCCGAAGGACGGCGCGTATGAAGTCAGAATCACCGAGGAGCTCCGCGAAGTGCTTTATCTCGACGAGGCCAAGCTGGTGGTGGTGGACCATCCGGCCGGAACGCTGGTTTGTCCGACGGGCAAAATGCTTCCGGGCAAACCCTTCCCGCCGCACGAACTCTGGACCCTACGTCCGGTGGCCGCGCTCAAGCAGGCCACCCGCAGCGACGGGCTGGACGTGACCGAGGCGCTGGCGAAGACGGATGGCCGGATGGTTTCACCCGTGCGCTTGCGCGAGCCGCAATTGCGCGGACTGGCCGAACCGTTCTCGGTGACGATGGATTTCGGCGAACTGCCCGCCGACCGTCCGCTCGTCCTCGTTTTAAACGGCTGGCTGCGTTTCGGCGGCGGCATGGCGAACGTGGCGGCGTCGCTCGACCCGAATCTGCCGTTTCCGTTTCCGACGCTCGAAGCCGAATTGCCGGATGGTTCGTGGAAAAAAGTTGATGTTGACGTCGGCACGCCGGCGGGCAAAACCAAGACCATACTTGTTGACCTGGAGAAAAAACTGCCGCCGGGCGCGCGCCGTCTCCGGCTGACGACGGCGTTTGAACTCTACTGGGATTCCGCCTCCCTCTGCGAGAAGGTTGCGGCGGATCAGAATCATCAGACCGCTTTGGTTCCCGAGCACAGTGATTTGCACTGGCGGGGATTCAGCGAGTTTGCTCCCCTGCCCGCCTCGCTGCCGCTCACACCGGAATACGACCGGCTCCGATCCGAACCGCCCTGGCGGCGCACACCATCCGGCTGGTGCACCCGGTATGGCGCGGTGGACGAACTGGTTCAAAAAAGCGACGACGCACTCGTGCTGCTGAACGGCGGCGATGAACTCGCCCTGTCCTTCCAGTCGGAACAACTGCCGGCCAAACCCGCGGGTTTCGTCCGCGACTTCTTCCTGTATGCCGTCGGCTGGGACAAGGACGCGGATTTTCACGTTGGCCAGGGCTGGCGGGTTGAGCCGCTGCCGTTTCATGGCATGGACGATCAGGCCTACGACCACCAGCAACGTCCGGCCGGACTCAACAACGACTGGCTGGCAAAATACAACACGCGCTGGGTCGGCCCGATGGTCCTGAGCAAGAACCAGAAACCGTAGCCCGGTGAGAACAGTTGAAAGTTGAGGGTTGAGAGTTGAGCGCCTGCCGCGTGAGGCAGAAGGCCTTTTACACGGCGTGGTTTTCATTTGCAAATGTCCCTGTCCGTTCTACGATGCGCGGGGAATCTTTATGGCGACAGAAAAAACTCAGAAGCAGTCATCCGGTGGCTCCGCTCTTGGTTTCGAGGCTTCGCTCTGGGCTACGGCATGATCGATTCAATCCAAATCGCAAGCATCGCGACTTTCGACGGCACCCCGGAAGTTCTAAATGGTTTGTCAAATTTCAATTTCCTTTTCGGCTCCAATGGCACCGGTAATACTATATTGCATTCAAT
>PLAY01000087.1 GCA_003134375.1 Limisphaerales bacterium
AAGATGGGCCGGGTGTGCGCAATATGACAGAGCGGCCACAGACCCTCATTGGCAAAGCCGTCGTAGTAGCCTGTCTCCTCCTCGCTCGAGAGCCACACCCGGCGCAGTGTGTAGCGGGGATCGCCCGGCGGCACGCGGAGGCGATCGAACTCGTCGACGTTCAGGGCGTCCTCGCTGCCGCTGCCGTGCGCCACCCACACGCCGTCACAGGCTCGCAGCACCGGCTCGATCGCCGTCACCAGCCCGCTGGGAGGAACCGTGCACACCGTCTCCCGCCCCTGGAGCACGTGCATGTATGGCTCGCGGTTCGACAGCACAAAGATGCGGCTGGAGCCAAAACGCTCTCCAATATGGACGGCCAGCCGCTCGGCGGTCCACTGGTGCTCGCCGGCGTCGCGCAGCCGGGCTTCGGTTTCAGCGGCGGCGCGTGCCCCCATCAGGCTCTCGGCCATCAACTCAACCTCGTGGGCCAGCGGTGTAAAGAGACTCAGCTCCGCTAAATTCTCGTCTGCATCATCGGCGGATTGCCCCATGCGCAACCGCTTGAGCCGATCCGTCACCACCATCATGGGCCGCATCAAAAACCAGCGGACCATCAGCAGCGTCACGCAGACAATCAGCAGAACAAAGGCGGCAATACGCCAGAAGCTCTGCCGCCACACCAGTACGCCCTCCGCGTGAATAAAGCGGGCATCCTCCAGAATCACCAGCGCTCCGGCCATGCGCCCGTCGACATACAGCGGAATCGCCTCCTCCAGCCACTGCTGATCGCCCTGGTGACCATACACGGATGAGTCGACACCCTCCTTGATGGCCTTTTCCAACGGGCCGCGCGGCAGTGCTGCGAACACCTCGGCAGGCCCCGCTTCGGTTACCAACCCTCCCTGCATGTCATAGACGGCCAGACCCAACCCCTCATTCCGCGAGCGCAGGCGCGCTGCCTCTGCCACAATTTCCGCAGTCTGGCCTCCGGCCACCGTCTTCTCCAACTGCGATTGCAGGCTCTTGCTCAGCCAGGCGGTCCTGCGCTGCAGTTCCAGCCGCAGAGCGTGCTTGTGGGCCAGCACCTCAAAATAGGTCGAGGCAACCGAAACCAGTGTGATTCCTACGACGAGCGCAAGAATCAATCGCACACGAAAGAATTTCATGTCACCCCCGTTTCTGTTTTATACAAAATTCTCCTGATTCCCTGTGCAATTTGGAACAGCATTTTTCCCCTATAAACGAAATCCAGCTTGTTCATGCCTGCCGCATCTCAAAAGCCAAACGCCAACTTGTTGAAAACACGGCAAGCATCCCGCCAGGCGGCCTTTGAACCATAGATTTTCTGCACACCACCGGGTAGCTCTTGCCTGGTAACCGGGCTTCCGGCGAAGCAGCATGCCCTCGCGTCACCCCCCGGACGCGTCCATCTCCAACAACGCAAACCCGTGAAAACAGCAAGTTGCTATCGAACTGCTCGATCAACTGCCGTTCCGGATTTCTCAGAAATGCCGAATGGGATCGTCAGGCTTGGTGGTTGGGGCTGCGGCGCTGCGCTCGCTGGCGTGTTCGGTGTGGCTCTCGAGCGAGCGGCTGACGAGGTCGCGCGAGCCAAGACCCACGGCGAGAGACAGCGTGAGGACGATGCCGCCGAAGAGGATGCCAAAGGCCAGCTCAACCACGCCGCCGCCGATCTCGAGGTGGTCAAGGACCATGGCGGCGGTAAGCACGAGCACCAGCCACTTGACGCCGAGCGACAGGAAGCGGGCGTATTCGAGCTGAGCATTCACGGCTCCGATGAGGACGGTACGCGCCAGGAAGCGCGCGACGAGAGTTCCGGCGATGAGCAGAAAGACGGCTCCCACAACGCGGGTGAGGTAGGAAAGGAGCGAACT
Source organism: Limisphaerales bacterium (assembly GCA_003134375.1). GTDB lineage: Bacteria > Verrucomicrobiota > Verrucomicrobiia > Limisphaerales > UBA11358 > UBA11358. Next base: position 1,878 of record PLAY01000087.1, read on the forward strand.
GGGCAGGGTTGCGGCGGTTGTGTAGGAGGCGTCGAAGGCGGAGACGCCGATGATGAGCCCGAGAAAGACGCAGGCCCAGAAGGAGGCCCGGGCGATCAGCTCGGAGGGCGAAGTGGATGGCGCCCAGTCCACTGTTCCACGGCCGCGGGCGACGCGATCATCGAACCCGGCCGCGGCAAGCACACGCCGCAGAAGCGCGGAAAGAGCCATGCCTATCAGGGTAAATACAGCGAGGGCAACAACGAAGGCCAGGATACCGGGGAGGATGGCGATGAGCAGCGCGAGGACGCGGTAAAGGGACTGATGGAGCGCATTGGACATATGGTGCCAGATGGAGGTGTTGTCGGCATACAAGGGCTGTGAATTCTGGTATGGGTCAGGCTGGAGCATGGTGGCAAGAATGTTAAGCATAGGACTCACTCCTTGAATCGTCTCTCTCTTGCGTCGCAGCGGAAACGGACTTGATTCTGGGGCCGCTCATGGATTGAACCGGTCCGGCCATCGCCAGCGTGAGACGAGGTAGGTCTTTTCGGCCTCGAAGGCGGCTGCGACGGCCTCGATATGGCGTTCAGTGTGAGCGCCGGAGGCGGTGATGTTGATGTGGCTTGCGACCCATGCGAGGTAAAGCGGGATAAGCACGCCGAGAAGATGTCCGCGGTTTATGGTGCGGAGCCGGTAGGCGAGGAGAAAGTCGTAGACAATGCGGGCCCAGAGGCTATCGGGCATGCGGAATGCCGCAGCGTCGGTTGCGGCAAGTCGCTTGAGTCCGAGCAGTGAGTTCGGCGGCAGGACGAGCGACCAGATTTCCTGGAGATTGGTGTAGGCGAGCCGAAAGGCCTGGAGCATAGGGGCAATCTCAGCGGCCGCATGGCTCGAGGGTTCTTGCGGCATGGGCATGGGAATGGGATCGCTCGCGGGCGGCAACGGACGGAAGCGCTGCCAGAATGCTGCTTTGGCGTCGATATCGGAGAACAGGGCCCCGGTGACCAGGGGGAGGATGGTGTTGAGGTCGGGCCCCGTGGGTTGGGGTTGGAGGCGCGGGCCTACGTCAAACTGGTCGATGGTGAACCCGGCTACCGTGGCTTCGTTGACCGGCCAAAGAGGCGCTTCGCCCTGGTTGATCGCGGTAAAGCGTTGGGCGGCGCGGGCGAGGCGTTCGGCCATGCGCAGCGAGAGGCCGAGATCGGGGGCCAAGGGAAACCGCACGCGGGAGGCGAACAGCGCGCGGGTAAGTGGATAGAGGATGGCGGAGTTGACCAGGCCGGCATGCGGCGGTAGATCGTAGCAAGGGACAGCGAGGTCGGTGGGGGTGATGAGAACGGCGTTGGCGAGGCCGTGGAGTGCGGACATACCGAGCGAGCCGGACTCCGGGCCCAGCATAAGGATGGCGCGCGCTTCGTTCTTTTCGGCGAGCTGGTAAGCGTTGACGAAATCAGCGGCCGTGAGAGTCCAAGCGGCGTTGGTCGCGGGAGCGGCGACGATCTGGAGAGACGGATAGGAATCCGCCGGGAGCGCGTCAGGGGAAGCGACGAGCACGCTTTCCGCCGGGAAAGAAGCGGTCAGGTTGGCGAGGACACCTTCGCTTTGCTCCGGCGTCATGGCGGCAAGCAGCACGAGGAGTCCGGCGCTGGGGCCCGCGGAAGGGGCGGTGATGTCGGGAATTTGATCTGCTGTCGCCATGGTTAATCGGGACACTCATCCTGAAGCGACTGGAGGGTTTTTGCAATCTCCGACTGACTCGCCTCTCCCCTGGCAGACGCTTCTACAAGGTTAGGATGCCGGCAAGCGGGATGCGGAGCCACGCAGGGCGATTATTGAGCTCGTAAAGCAGCTCATAAAGCGCCTTCTCGAGCAGGTACGCGCTGAGCAGCGACTGAGACTGCTGGGTCGAAGGCAGGAGGGCGGGATTGGCGGCGATGATCTCGCGGTAGGCGCGGAGGAACTCTGAGGAGGTTGAGTTCTGCCAGAAAAGAGCCCAGGCGGCGAGGTGATCGGAGCCGGAGGTGCGCGCGAGTTCGGGATGGGCGGTGAGGTGTTGATTGAGGCCGGCGTGGGCGGCGTAGGAGAACGAGCGGATCATGCCGGCTATATCTTTCAGGGGCGATTGCTTCTGGCGGCGTTCGGAGAGGAGACGGGCGGGTTCCCCCTCGAAATCGAGCACGACAAAGTCTCCCGGTTCCGTCCCCGGTTCGATCGAGGGCTCGCCGGTCCGGAGAATCTGCCCCAGGTGGTAGTCGCCGTGGATGCGGATGCGCTGGCCGGCGGCCGTCAAGGCGGTGATCGCATTGGCGCGGGCAAAGAGGTCGATGCGCCGCGAAAGAAGCAGCCCTGCGTCGTCCGCGGTAAGGTCCTTGAGGGTGGAGAGCTTTACTTTGAGGGCCTCCAGGGTGGAGGTGATCTGTGCGTCGATTCGACGCGCATCGCGGGTGAGGTCCGCGGGGGTGAACGGCTCGGCGGCGAAGGCCGGGTCGCTGGTGGGGATGGCTAGGGCGAGGTGCATTTCGGCGGTGCGGCGACCCAGGATTGCGGCGGCCTCAAGCGACGTGCCGAAGCGTTCGAGAGCCTCGCGGAGGGGTTCACGCTCGTTGAGGAAGTTGGGAGCCAGGAACTCGGGTGGGGCAGGAAGGGCGGCTACGGACGAAAAGAAGCCGGTGAGTTGCTCAAGAAACCACTGCCAGCCATCGCCTTGGTTGGCGACCAGCCCCTGAAGCATGGCGACTGTCGTCTTCTCTCCACTGGCCGGAGTCATGGTGATCTCGCCCATGAAGGGCGCAATACGTGGGAAGTGGGCGACTTCGGTCAGGAAGCGGCCGATTTCGACGTCCGGGTTTTCTCCCGCCTGAAGGTGTCTGAAGAGCTTCAAAATCAGTTGTTTGCCATAAACAATAGAAGTGTTGGATTGCTCTGCGGAGCCGACGCGCGATGGCAAACGCTGGGAGACGTGTGCCTCGGAGAACGCGGTGGACGCCTGGGCGTCGAGGTGGCCTCTCAGTGGAACAGGGTCGCCGCCGGCGGGAGACTCACGCGGCTGCAACTGCTGCGCACCTGCGGAAAGGGTGCTGGAGCGCGGGGGCATTGCCGCTTCGCCGGGTTGAGCGGTGAGGGGGACAGGCCCGACGGGAATGCCGGCTGCGGATTGAGGGGGGGGCGCACTGAGTGCATCTTGCGTGGAGTCGATGGGCGCTGGGGCAATCGGCGCGATGTCTAGAGGGTCCATGACTTCAGGATCGGCGGTGCGCGCTCGAGACAGCGGGAGAGTAGCGTTTCGCTCAATGAATGTGAGAAGACCCTGGCGGAAGTCTTCGCGGGTGGTGGCGTCATGGAGGACGCCGGGACCGGTGGGGGTCGTGAGGTTGGCGAGAATGCTCTGCGGGTGGCTGGCGATGACGTCCTCGGCCTCTGCGCCGGTGCTGAAGGCGAGCGGAAGCTGGTAGGTGTCGGAGGGACCGTCGGCATAGGCGATCTCAACGAAGAACAGAGCCGGAGGGATGGTGCTGCCGGCCGGACGGTCGGCGCTAGACAAGATCGAGGTGTCGGCTGCGATGGCGACGGGAAGTTCTACCCAATCGAGCAGGCGCGTGGATTGGATCTTGCGGGTCTTGGCTCCAAACCACCGTTGGCGCGGCAGCCAGGCGGGCAGCGCGGTTTCGAGGAGAGACAGGACGTGGCCGGCAAGCAGACCGGGCCAACCCTTGGTGAGGAGATCGAGCGCCACGGCCTCGTTGCCGCCCATATCTGCCTCTGCTTCTGCTTGCGGCTCGGGCAGCGGTTCCGGCTTTGGACTGGCGGGCTGGAGTTCAACCCAGAGGAAGGAGTACGGAGCGAGAGTCACGGCATACGGAGTTTCATCAATGGCGGGGAAAGGAACGTAGCCCAGCATCTCGACGGGTTCGAAGTCGGCGTAATCGGCGAGGTCGAGCGACACGGGCTGGGCGAAACGGCTGAGATTGGCGACGCAGAGAACCGTTTCGTGGGAACCGTCGCCGCGATCGAGGTCGCGGAGGTAGGCGAGGATCTTGCGGTTCGCCGGATTCAGGAACATTAGTGTCCCGCGGCCGAAGACCTGGAAGAGCTTGCGCAGGGCGATCATGTTGCGGGTCCAGTGCAGGAGGCTGGACTGATCGCTTAGCTGAGCTTCCACATTGATGGCCTGGTAGCCGTAGATGGGATCCATAACGACGGGAAGGTAGAGCCGGGCGGGATCGCACCTGGAGAATCCGGCGTTGCGGTCCGAGTTCCACTGCATCGGGGTGCGAACACCGTTGCGGTCGCCGAGGTAGATGTTGTCGCCCATGCCGATTTCGTCGCCGTAGTACAGGATGGGTGTACCCGGAAAGCTGAGCAGCAGCGAGTTCAACAGCTCGATGCGGCGGCGGTTGTTGTCGACCAGGGGCGCGAGTCGGCGGCGTATACCGACGTTTACGCGCATGCGGGGGTCGGTTGAGTAGGCGAGGTACATATAGTCGCGCTCGTCGTCGGTGACCATTTCAAGCGTGAGTTCGTCGTGATTGCGGAGGAACAGGCCCCATTGGCAGTTGTCGGGGATGGCGGGCGTCTGGGCCATGATGTCGGTAATCGGCAGGCGATCTTCCTGGCGAAGAGCCATATAGATGCGCGGCATCAGCGGGAAGTGGAAGGCCATTTGGCACTCATCGCCATCGCCGAAGTAGGGACGGACATCGGCAGGCCACTGATTGGCCTCGGCCAGGATGAGACGGTTGGCGTAGTCGGCATCGATGGCGGTGCGGATGGTCTTGACGACACGATGAGTCTCGGGCAGGTTCTCGCAGGAGGTGCCATCGCGCTCGACCAGGTAGGGTATGGCGTCTATGCGCAGCGCGTCGACGCCCATGTCGAGCCAGAAGCGCATGGCTTTGAGAACCTCTTCGATCACCGCGGGGTTGTCGAAGTTCAGGTCGGGCTGGAACGCAAAGAAGCGGTGCCAGTAGTAGGCTTTGGCCGTCTCGTCCCAGCTCCAGTTGGATTTCTCCGTGTCGGTGAAGATAATGCGGGCGTCCTTGCAGAGCTGGTCGGTCGAGGACCAGACATACATCGCGCGCGCCGGTGAGCCGGGTGGCGCAATCCGGGCGGCCTTGAACCAGGGGTGCTGATCGCTGGTGTGATTGATGACCAACTCGATCATCACCTGCATGTTGCGCTGGTGAGCTGCGTCCAGAAACGCCTTGAAATCGTCCAGCGTTCCGTAGGAGGGGTTGACGTCCACGTAGTTGGCGATGTCATAGCCGTCATCGCGCAAAGGGGAGGGAAAGAAAGGTAGGAGCCAGATGCAGGTGACGCCGAGGTCCTGGAGGTAGTCGAGCCGCGAGAGCAGTCCGGGAAAGTCGCCGATGCCGTCGCCATTCGAGTCGCGAAACGACTGCGGATAGATTTCGTAGAAGACCGAATGTTCAAGCCAGGCGGGCATGTTGGTGGAAGTTTCGGCGCCCTGGGCGAAAGGGGCAAGCGCGATCATCGCGGCGGCGAACACCGCCGCCCGGCGGAATGGGGTGTGGTGATTCATAACCGGTAAAGTTTGATTGTCGGGAATCTTGGCGAATGGCGGCTGGCGAACACAAGCGGCAAGTCGCGCCCTCGTTTGAATAATTTCCTATTTCTTTCTTCCGGTTTTTGAGCTATCTTTAAACACAGTGATGTACCGAAGTGTTTTTATTAGCGTCAACCGTTTTTCTCGCGGTTGGTTTCAACAGTTCCGTGGGAACACCCTGAAAAATTTGTTGCCCCGCCGATCATTGGCTTTGGGAAGCATGGCGTTTTTCGCCCTGGCCTCACCGGTTTTGGCCGGCGATGACATGCTCATTTATTCGGGTTATACCAACTTCGTTTACGGCACGATGAACTACAACAATGGGTGGCAGGATTGGGGATGGGTGCCGCATTATGTCACCAATAGTCCCAATTTTTACGGCACCAACTGCATGGTGTTCGCCGCCAGCAGCAGTTGGCAGGCGTGGCATTTGGAACATGATCCGATTGATACGACCATCTATACCAATCTGACGTTGTGGTTGAACGGTGGTTCCAAAGGCGGACAAGCGGTTGGCGTCCAGGCTGAAGCGGGTTCAACCTGGGGGACCACGATATATGTGAAGGCCTCAACCAATGTCTGGCAACAATTCACTTTCTCCCTGGCTTCCCTGGGTGTGGGCAAGGGAACCAATCTGGCCGGTATTGAGATTTGGAATAATAGCACGTTGCAATCCAACTTTTATATTGCTGGCATCACGCTGATTGCCGCACCCACGCCCGCAATCGTTCATGTCAGCGTCAACGCCACGAACCCGGTGCGCACGGTGGACCCACGGGTTTTCGGCATCAACACCGCGGCCTGGGACGGTTATCTGGACACGCCCAGCACCATCTCCGTTCTGACGAACGTGAACAACCAGGCCTTGCGCTGGCCCGGCGGCAGTTGGGGCGACATCTATTTCATGACCAACGAAAATTCGAACGCGAAAACTGCGAATTTCATCCACGTGGCCACCAACACCCACGCGCAGGTCTATTTCATCGTCAATTACGGCAGCGGCAGCACGAATCAGGCGGCTGACTGGGTGCGGTTTTGCAACATCACCAACCACTGCTCATTTAAATACTGGGAGGTGGGCAATGAGAATTATGGCGCCAGTTGGGAGGAAGACATCAATACCAACATGGCGTATTTCGGCCAGGAAGTCGCGCACGATCCGTGGACCTATGCGATGCGATTCAAGGATTACTATAACGCGATGAAGGCGGCGGACCCGACCATTAAAATTGGCGCCGTGGCCGTGCCGGACGAGGTTTCCTATACCAACAACATGAACCATCCGGCGATCAATCCGGTCACTGGCACGACGAACTATGGTTGGACGGCGGTCATGCTCAACACGATGAGTACCAACGGCGTGACGCCGGACTTTCTGATCGAACACAACTACGCGCCCGGCGATGGCGATACCTATAATCTTCTTTGGACCAAGACCTGGGTGAGCGATGCGGCCAGCTTGCGCCAGATAGCTAATGACTATCTCGGCAGCACCGTGGCCACCAACATCGAACTGGTGGACACCGAGTTTGGCCCGGAAGGCGACAAACAGTGGATCAGCCTGGTGGGCGGGTTGTTCGCGGCCGACGCCGTCGGGAAAATCCTGCAGACGGAATTCAACGCGTTCCTCTGGTGGGACCTGCGCAACAGCCAGGGCGCTGTGGCGAATTCGGATAATGCCTTGTATGGCTGGCGCACCAACAGTTCCGGCAGCATTATCACCGACGAGGGTTGTGTGAATGGCAATGTCGTGCCGCCCAACTCCAGCTGCTATCCGAGCTACTATTGCATGAAGCTGATGCAATACTTCGCTCGCGGCGGCGATACGGTGGTTACGGTGACCAACGATTATCAGCTTCTCGGCACCTATGCCGTGCGTCGCACGAACGGGTCTTTGACCATGCTGGTGGTCAATAAAAGCTCCTACGCCAGCCTCAACACCGCCATCAACCTCGCCGGTTACGTGCCGTTCTCCAACGCGACCGTTTATTCGTATGGCATTCCGCAGGACGACGCGGCGCTCACCGGCATCGGGTCACCGGACATTGCCCAGACAAGTTCTCCGGTCGCCGGTACGAGCTTCAACTATGTTTTCGCGCCCTATTCAGCCACGGTGCTCAGTCTCACGCCGGCAGCACCGTCACTCGCCGTGTTGGCATCGGCGCAAACGGCGCCCAGCCAGTTCGTCTTTCAGCTTCAGGGCCTGGCGGGAGTGCCATACGTGATTCAGATGTCCACCAATTTGATCTCGACGAACTGGATTGCGATTTCCACCAACACACCGGCAAGTGGCACGGTCAACCTCACCAACACCATGTCGTCCAGCGCGCAGTTCTATCGCGCGGTCTGGTGCCCGTAAACGCCCCGAATTTCATTTTTGGAGTGTTTGAGTTGACGTTTTCAACTGGTAGGCACTTAACAACCCGTTCAAAAACGCCTTCGCGCGTAGCAACTGAGGTAACGAGGCTCTGACTAAATTTACGATATGCGATTTACGATTTACGACTTCTGAAAACTCCCTTTCATTGTAGCGGCGGTCGGCAGACCGCCGCAATTCTCCAGTAAATTGAAGAGTGCGGCTCTCTGCCGAGAAGCCGCTACGCCGATTCGTAGAGGGCTCGATTTACGATTCCATCGGCAATCCATTCACGTCGCGTAAATCGTATATCGTAAATCGAAAATAATGAGCCTCCTCACGTCGGCTGCTACTTCCCGAATTACTGGCGGGTTGACATTTTCAGCGCGCGTTCCCCAGTTCGCCCAGCAAATCCTCGATGACCCAGTTTGCCCGCGCCGCCTGCAATTGGTCCGCCGCCGCGCCGTGCTGCCAGACGGCAAAACGGATTAATTTGCCGGCGTCCGCCAGCAACGGCCGCTGCGCGAGCAATCCCGCAAGGTAACCCGCCAGCACGTCGCCACTGCCACCCTGCGCCAGATGCGGATTGCCGGACGGGTTCACAAAAAGTTCCCCGTCTTGCGGGGACGAAGCTCCATTGGTGCGAAGGCCCGCGCTCCGGCCCACGAGCGTCTGGTGTCCTTTCAACACGACCCAGCAATTGCCGTAACGCCGCGAAATTTCGCGCAAAGCCTTTGGACGGTTCGCCTGGACCTGTTGATTGGTCATGTTCAGCAACCGCGCCGCTTCGCCGGGATGCGGTGTGACGATGCGAATGGCATTTTTTACCGACGGCCCCCTCGGCAGCCAGTCCAGTGCGCTGGCGTCCACGACCACCGGCAAAACCGAGTCGCGCCAAATCCGCCGCGTGGTCGTCGGCGACATGACTTCAGCCAGACCGGGCGCCGCCAGGCCGGAACCGACCAGAATTGCACTCACCGTGTCGGGCAGTTTCAGGTCGGGCGTCCACAAGTTCACCATTGCCGCCTGCAATTGTGCCGCCACCACGTGATAAACGGATTCCTGGGTGAAAAGGGTGACTAGGCCGGGCTGCGCGCGTTGTGCGGCGCGCACGGCCAAAACCGCCGCGCCGTGAAAGCCAAAACTGCCCGCGATAATCGCCAAATGCCCAAACGTGCCCTTGTGACCGGCCACGGGACGGCGCGGGGGGAAATTTTTAAAATCGTCCGCCTGCGTCCAGTTCAGCCCGCTGGTGTGCGGACACGGAACCAGGCCGACGTCATCCGCGACTTCGAGCCGGCCGACAAACGGCCACGCGTTTTGCGCGAGCAGCCCGGTTTTCGGCGCGTTGATGGTCAACGTGACCGCCGCTTCAATCGCCACGCCCGGCGACGCGGGGTCGCCGGTGTCGGCATTCAAGCCGGAGGGCACGTCCACCGCCAAAACTGGAATCCCCGACCGGTTGACTGTCTCGATGAATTTTTTCCAATCGTCGGTCAGCGGCCGGTCAAGCCCGATGCCGAACAAGCCGTCAATGATCAACGCCGGTTTTTGAGACAGCGCTTGTTCAAGTTCCGGCAATTTGCTTTCAGGCGCAATCACGTCGAGCGTTTCGACGCGGCGATCGGTCAAAAATTCCCGCGTGGCGCGGGCGTCGTCGCCGTTGTGGCCCTTGCCGGCGAGAATCAAAATCGCGTCGCCGGGCCGCGTGAGTTGCAACGCGTGTTGCGCGATTTTTCCGCCCACGCGATGGATGACTTCGGCCTCGGTCTGGCCGGTTTCCCACGTGGCACGTTCCCATTCGCGCATTTGCGCGATGTTGATGACCGGAAGTGACATGGCGCGAGCCTAGCAAAATTTCGAGCGGGGGCGAAAGAGGAATCTGGTTCCTCTGTTTTTTCAATGGAAACAAGCGGTGGCCCGGCGGTATTCATTTTCCAGTAAAAGATGAGGGAGAATGACGAATGACGAAACCATAATGACTAAAGAATGACGAAACTCAAATAACCCACGAATGCGAAGGCATTACGATTGGTTTCGGAATTGGGGCATTGGGATTTCTTTCGGATTTCGGGCTTCGTTATTAGTCATTGATTCCTGTGCTCCACGACGAGAACCCACCGAAAACATTGCCGAACAGGATTTCTTTCGGATTTCGAGTTTCAAACCACGGGACTTACAATGATGCCTGACGCGAGGCATCGGCCGTCACCCAATTGTCACAGGGTTGTAACCCAACCGAAATTGTGTGACCCTGTCGCGCGTGATATGCAACCAAGGGTGAAACCGCGAATATTGGTGGTGGATGATGAACCGGAAGCGGTTGAACTCGTGGAGTTCAACCTCAAGCAGGCCGGCTATGCGGTGATGACGGCGGCGGACGGCGCGGAGGCGCTGAAAAAAGCGCGGTCGCAAACGCCGGATTTGATCGTGCTCGACGTGATGCTGCCGGAAATGAACGGCTTTGAGATTTGCAAGACGCTGCGGATCGAGCCGGCCACCGCCAAGGTTCCCATCATCATGCTCACGGCCAAGGCCGCGGAGATCGACCGCGTGCTCGGCCTGGAACTGGGCGCGGACGATTACCTGACCAAGCCCTTCAGCCCGCGTGAACTTCTGCTCCGCATCAAAAAAATCCTTTCGCGGGGCGAGCCGGGTGAGAAACCGCGCGACCAGATGCGGTTCGGGGACCTGCTGATTGACGTGCCGCGGCATCTGGCCAGCTGGAAGAACCGGCCGTTTGAATTGACGGCGACCGAATTCAAGCTGCTCACCACCCTCGCGCAACGCTCTGGGCGCGTGCAATCCCGGGACGCTTTGCTTCGGGACGTGTGGGAATACGACAGCCTCATTGATACGCGCACGGTGGACACGCACATGCGCCGCCTGCGCGAAAAGCTCGGTCCGGCATCAAAGCATCTGGACACCGTCCGCGGCGTCGGCTATCGGTTTGTGGAATGAGAAAAGGTCGGGAACATCGAATGCTGAACATCGAACGCCGAACGCCAAATGATTTGCCGCCTCTGACCGTTCGATGTTCAAAGTTCAATGTTCAATGTTCGATGTTTTTTTCATTTGAATTCCGGATTTTCACATGTGGCCATTCCTGACCATTCTTGCCCTTGCCGCCGCCATCGGAATTCATTTCCGATGGCGGCATAAATTTCTCCGCCGGCAGCGGCAGGTGCAGGCCGAAATGGAGGAGCTTCAACGGCGGCACCAGCAAACGACAATTGACGCCAAGGCCCAACAACAGGTCCTGTTCAACAGCATGCTGGAGGGTCTGCTGTTGCTCGACCGCAACCGCCGGATTTACCTCGCCAATCGCGCGTTCAAAAATCTTTTCGGCCTGAAAACCGAGCTGCGCGGCAAAACCATCATGGAAGCCCTGCGCGTGCATGAACTCGCGGTGCTGGTCGAGCGCGTGGAGAGTGACGGGCAGGTGTTCGATTACGAACTGAAGCTGCCGGAGTTGAGCGAACGCTGGCTGCAGGTCAACGCCGCCGCCATTTCCAATTCCGCCGGCGAACGCGAAGGGACCATTCTCGTCTTTCACGATCTGACGCGGCTCAGGCAGCTCGAACGCACCCGCGAGGAGTTTGTCGCCAACGTCAGCCACGAGTTGCGCACGCCGCTTTCGCTCATCAAAGGCTATGTCGAAACGCTGCTCGATGGCGCGCGCAACGACCCGGTTGTCGCCGAACGCTTTCTCAAAATCATCGAACGCAACGCCAGCCGGCTCGACCTGCTCATCCAGGATCTGCTCGCCATTTCCGCGCTGGAATCCGGACGGATTAAATTGAATTTGCAACCCGTCCCGCTGCGTCCGCTCGCCGAAAAAGTTCTGGCCGATCTCAAAACGCGCACCGACGCGAAGGGGGTGAAACTCATCAACGATCTGCCCGAACTCACCGCGCTGGCGGACGCGAACCGGCTCGAACAAGTCCTCGCCAACCTCGTGGACAACGCCATCAAATATGGCCGCGCGGATGGCACGGTCACGATCGGCGGGCGCAAGGACGATGCGGACAAGCTCGAAATTTTTGTACAGGACGACGGGCCGGGCATTCCGCCGGAATCACTTGACCGCATCTTCGAGCGGTTTTACCGGGTGGACAAGGCGCGCTCGCGCGAGCAGGGCGGGACGGGCCTGGGTTTGTCCATTGTCAAACACATTGTGCAAAACCACGGCGGCAAGGTCTGGGTGAAAAGCGAGTTGGGCAAGGGCGCGACGTTCTTCTTCACGCTGCCTGCCGAATCTTCAAAATAATTTTATGAAAGGAGTAATCGCAAAGATTTTTTTATTGGCGGCAGCATTGACACTTCAAACAGGTTGCGGCGCTGACGAAACCAATTCAACAGCTGAAACGAAGATGGTTCTCTCCACCACAGAGCAAATGAAAACTCTGAGAAAGGAAGTTGACGAGGCAGAGGCAGCCTACATCAAGGCGATCGAAGCTCGAAAACCAAAAGATCAAATTGACAAACTTTGGGATAGATACAATCAAATTGATAATACAAATTTCGCCAAAATTTTTGAATTAGCCCGGCAAGAGCCGGCATCGGAAACCGCATGTGAAATGTTTGGTTGGATTTTGTCAAACGGTAAGACCAAAGGGGGACCGCTCAACTCCATCGGTATTCAATCGGTTGAATTTCTTCGTGATTATCACGCGACCAATTTGAACATTGCCAAAATCTGCTGGGAATTGGGAACACCATATTGGGACCCCACTTTCCAGCCAGCTACAGATTTCTTGCAGATGGCCGCTGACAAAAATCCTGACCGCGAAGTCCAAGGACAGGCCATTCTCGCACTGGCGCGGCGCAACAAAAAAATGCTGAAAACATAATTTTATTCTCGGAAAGCGCACCGCCTGGTGATGCCAGGTTTAATAAACTCAGAACAGCTTATTTGGAAAGGGCGAAGGACGAAAATCCGGAAACTCTTTCACGCGAAGCTGAAAAATTATTCAACATCGTGCTCGATAAATATGCGGACTGTCCGACGCTTCAACCCACCAACCACGGGCAGATCAAAGCAACTTTGGGCGAAGTGGCCAAAGCCGAACTTTTTGATTAAGAGCTTATCCGT
>PLAY01000164.1 GCA_003134375.1 Limisphaerales bacterium
TCGTATAAGTGCTGCCATTGTAGAGAAAACCGGAATAACCATTCACGCCATTAACCGGAGCGTTCCAGTAATAGAGCCCCACGGTATTGTTGCCGGAAATGCCATAGGCATAGTTTCCATTGGGGACGGGTCCATGCATGGTGCTCTGGACGCTGAGCGGGTCAGTTAACGTCGTATAAGTGCTGCCATTGTAGAGAAAACCAAGTTGCCAACCAGAGCTGTTGGCATACCACCCCACGATGTTGTTGCCGGAAATGCCATAGGCATAGGTTCCCCCGGTACCGGCGGGGTTATCCAAGGTTGTGTAGGTTTGCGCTTGCACCGAGGCCGCCGCGCCCAGCAAGGCAAGGCTAAGGGTGAATCCGAGGATTTTGTTTTCCATAAAAATTACTGCTTAACCGGTTAATGTTTTGCGGAAAATCAGCACATTTTATGCCGCCCGTGGCGATTGGCCGGCGAAAAGCCGGGCCAGTGTTAATGTTTACAGGATGATTCCATCGCGGGCGGACTGCCATTCTTATGCGGGACTGGAACCAGCGGTTGCCCATTATTGGGACATTCATTATATACCGATTATATGCCGGATGCGGCGTTGTCACATGGCTTGGTGTCTCAGTGCAAATTGCCCAAAGTGAGGGCGAGACAAACGCGAGATATTCGCATTGAGCAGATGTTCGGGAATGTTCCCATCAACACATGTCAACGCATTGGCGTCGGAATCATGCGCGCGAATCGGATGTTCCATTGTGGGTCGCCGGGCAGCGTATCAAGATATTCCTCGCCCTGTTACCCTCTGCGGTCCATCTTGACACGCCGCCCGGCTCCCGGAGTTTTGCTTTTTAGGATTTCGCGCACGAGAGAATTTTCACGGAGAATTTGTCTCACCGATGGAGTAACCATCCTTTGCCGACGCCTTTCCAAAACCAATAATTCGGTCGGAAATTCGCACGAATTTTGCGCTAAATTTGCGCAAATGTGGGGCACTTGCTGCGCTCCTCAAGCTGTGCTAAGGGAAGATGTCTGACAGAATTATTGATGTTTTGAACCGTCTTCATGTCAGAATGAATATTATGCCTGTCACGCATAATGTTTGACAGACATCATGTTGTCCGAGGTGTTTTGTTCATGGAATTTGCCTTCCCCAACTATGCTGCCAAGTTGAAGGAACCGGAGGCCACCGCAGTTGCGGGCGGATTGCTTGTGGTTCGCGATGCGGCTGCTATTTATGAACAAGCCGTTAAAATCTTGGCTAGAAAATCACGCCGCAACCAGTTCACGGGCATGGGGAATGTCGTTTGTTTGAAGCGGACGCACTTGGTCGCGTTCCAGCGTCAGCAAGGCAACGGTATGGCCGTCATAACCGACAAATTCAACCTCAAAGGCTGCTCCCTTGCCATGCACAAGCACGGCGGTACCGACGTCGCCCCGCGCCAGCCTGTGTTCAGGCAGGTCACACGTCAGAGCCACGGCATCCAGTTCTTTGATTGTGCTCATCGTTTTGGCAACGGGTGTGCGGTCACAAAACGCGGTATACCACCACCACCAGGATTAATATACCATGCGCTGCGAATATTCAAGCGCGAACCGTCGGGTGCGGTCAGCGGCCCGTCCACGACGTAACGGTCGCCATGAGCGGTTTGTTCCATTGCTGCCACCTCATTTTCGCGGGCATGACGGAGCAATGCCTCGGCCAGCCGCTGCCATTCGGCTACGGTAAAACCAAAACGCAGGAAAAACGTCGCCTTGCTGCCGCCGGCGGGATGCCCTGGATTGAGCAGATAATGCGTGACCTTCCGTTCCGGCACGGTTGCTAATTGGGCGTTTGGCAATTTCATTTGGCGGCGATTCCGCGAATGAGATTGCCAATTCCGGTTCAAATTTCAATGGCAAATGGGATTGCTTCGTCCCGCGCGACGCCGGACAGGGCAACCGGGACATCGCGTTCCCCATTTCCACCATTCACAATCCGAATGCCGCAGGGGAAACGGGCGGGCGGGCGCACCCGCAAACGGGACGGACTTGCCGCGCCGAAATCTGATGAAGGTGGAGGGGAACTCGTTTCCTGAATTCATTTTGGGATGGACGAATGGGGCAACCGGCGTTTGAATTCCCGATGCAAAGGCAAAACCATGAAAACAAAAATTTGTCTTCTCGGAATCTGCGCGTTTGTGACGCTAGTGGTGGCCGCGCCGCGCACTTGGGTTTTGAAAACGGGCGAAACGGTCACTGGCGATTATGTTTCTTCTGGCACGACCACACTCGTCGTCAAAACCGGCGGCACAAATTGCTTTCTGAAAATCGCAGACCTTGCAACGAATGACCAAGCCTACATTGCCAAAATCAAAGCCGATCAAAAACAGGCGCAACTGGACGCCGAAGCCGCGCAGATGCGCGCTGCTGGCAAGATGAAATTTACAGTGCAGTTATTTGAAAACTTTCCAGAGAAAGTTGTTGGCCATTACGGATGGATTGACGCCTACTTTCAAGGGCTTAACAATAGTTATGTTGAGTCCAAAGAGGACGAACTGGGTTTTGGAATTAGAGACGAAAACGGCGACTCCTATAGTAAATGCCGCGCTATAAAAAGAGACCCACATAATGGCAATCCTGACCCGGTGATTTCCGAAATCATGAATTTGAAGCGCAGCGACAATTTCGATGCTAATTGTTCGGGGGATGCCGCTTCCGATCTCGACCCGGCGGTTTCCGGCCTGCTGCCGTCGGTTTTCCATCGCATGGGCGTGCGTGTCAGAGATTTGATCAGCCGTTCGGTGGATTTGATTGACTTGGACATCAACACGCGGTTCAAGCATGAAGCCCGCGATGCGGGGCTGGTGAAAGCAGAGACGAATTATTTCCGGCGGCGGATCAGTAGCAGGCTCAAACCGCCCAGACCGGCCAGCGCCAGCGTGGTGGGTTCGGGGACTGTCCCCAATGTTACCGCGTAGATGGCGGCATTGTCATAGCTTGACGTGTAGGAAGTCTCCTTCCAGGTAATGGTCATAGTCTGGCCCGCCGTTGCCGCTGCGAAGTCAATCGTATATTCACCCGGGGAGTTGACGCCGCTGGGGATGGCGGAGTTGACGTAGGTGGTGCCGTCCGTCAGTTTTGCGGTGAACTGCCCGATCCCGAGATGCTCATCCACAAAAACATCCAGCACCTGCTCGCTGGTGCTGGCAGGCACGGTAAAGGAAAAGCCCTCGCCGACCCCCAGCCCGGGGCCGGCCCCGCTGTTGTCTTGCAACCCGCCGCGTGCCCCGGAGGCGCTGGCCACGCTATTGCCGTTGTTCCACGAAAACTGATAGTTGAGCGCGAACTGCCCCAGCCCGCGCAGCGGCTGGGAATTGGGATTGAGATAGGTCAGGGAGCTGATGCCGCTGCCACCGGCCATGCTGACATCCGGGGCGAGGCTGGTGCTCGTTCCGCCGCTGCCGTAACCCCAGATGGCCCAGTCCTCCGTGCCCAGCGTGGTCAGGTTCACGCTGTTGTTCGCGCCGGTCGTGAGGCTCCCGTTGATGCTTGATTGCGCCGGAGCCGTGGCCACCGCGCCCAGCAGAGTGAGGCAGCAAACGAACTTAATAAAGTTTGTTTTCATGTGGTTATTTTTGATTGGCAGTTTATCGGCAATAAATTATTTCCGGCGGCGGAACAACAGCAGGCTCAAGCCGCCCAAGCTGGCCAGCGCCAGCGTGGCGGGTTCTGGCACCGGGGCAACGCCGTTAAGACCATCAATCGCCTCCTGTTCCGTGGTGCTGACGACGATATTATCGTAGTCGCGGATTTCAGGGTTGACAGGATCGGCTCCCAGCCGCACCGAAGCGATGGTGGACACGGCATCGCCCAGCGTAAAATCGCTGATCAGCGGGGTGCCAAAGCTGATTCCATCCGTCAAGTTGGCGTCAATATACAAGTCACCAGTGTTAAAGATGCCGCTGTTGCCAGTATCATAAAGATGAGCCAGCACAGCGACATCCTGTCCGTCAGCAATCGAATAACCGCCCGAAGCCATGCCGCCATCCGGACCGGCCAGCGTCAGATTCATGCTATTCCCCCACCACCCGGCCAGACCCGCAAACTGCATCGTCCGGGGATCTGCGGGAAGAAAGGTATCCGAGAAAAGGCTGATGCCGCCGGCCCAAGTATCCGGGGCAATTGGACGCATCAAAAAGCCCACCCAAATGCCCTGCGCCGAGGCAATCGCCGGAGTGCTCAAGAACGCCAGCGGATACGAGGTGGCCGCAATGTAGCTCCCCTGCGACACACCGTTGACCATGAAGGGATTTGAGCTTTCCGAGGTGCAACCGGTGCCGGTGCCAAATACTGTTCCAGAATAGTCCACCCAGGAATTGACATAGATGCCGCTATCCGAGCCATCCGAGGAAAAAAGCACATCGGCCAGGGCGGGGCTTTGACTGGCAACCAATGAAGCAGCGGCTAAAAACAAAACTGCGCGGATTGAGGTTGTTGTCATTCGGTTTTTAGCAATAAATTCCAAACGGTCGGCAAATTATTTCCGGCGGCGGAACAGCAGCAGGCCCAGCCCGCCCAGCCCGGCCAGCGCCAGCGTGGAGGGTTCCGGGACGGAGTTAATGCTTAACTGGATGCCGTTAATATCAGCCTCATTTACGGCAGCCTGGTATGTGAATTGCAAGTTTCCGCTGCCATCGGTCGTGCCGGTGATTTCCAAGTAGTTTTGCCCCGCGATAAAAGTGCTCGCGGTCGCATCCGTCGGAGTAGTGGTATAGGTTGTGCCGCTATCGGTCACTGAAGTCTCCCGTCCTCCTGATACAGAATCTCCCTGGGTGTAAATATAAAGAGTATATGAAGCGTCGGCTGACAGATTGGCGAAACTCATGGTTTGGCTTCCATTGCTTATTAGGTTATAGATATATCCCCCCATTAGATTGGCGTAACTACCGCCACTAAAACCATCCGAAGAACTTCCGCCTTGGAGACCGTGGGCAGCCCAGGTGAATGAAATACCGCTCGAAGCGTCTTGCGAATCCATCAGGGATGATGTTCCTGAATAAGCTGTCAGCAGGTTCCAGTAATCACCGGATTGTCCGATGACCGCTGCCCCTGTTTGTTGATATCCAGGGCTATTAAACTGGATATCAATGAGTGACTGCGCCGAGGCCGGGGCCACCGCGCCCAGCAGGGCGAGGCCGCAGGTGAGTTTAAGGAGGTTTGTTTTCATATGTTTTATGATCATGGTTTTGTTGTTTGTTTTTAGGTCAGGCCGTCATGGGCTGCCCGCTGTTTGCGGCTGGTAACGGTTGGGGGGGCATCCCTTTTTAAGTTCTTGTTCCGCCAGCAGCCAGTCATCCAGCTCCCGCCCCGGTGCGCCGCCGCGTTCCAGAAAAATCCGATGGGCGTGCGCGCGGATGGCTTCGTGCGTGATGGCCGGGCTGTCGGCGGGCTGCGATTGCTTGCGAGGAAGTTTTGTTTTTATGGGTTTTGTGTTTGGTTGCACTGCCCAATTCATTTCCGGCGGCGGAACTGCCAGAGCATTCCCAGCCCGCCCATGACGGACAGTGCCAGCGTGGAGGGTTCGGGCGCGGGGGCGACGTTGTAATCAAAGGTCACGGTATTCCCCGCAGAAAAATTCATGCCTTGCCAGTTGATGTCAATTTGGTTGCCGCTCCAGCTCAACATGGACGCGCTAAAACTGGGAGTCGTCGAGGGGTCTATTGTCACTGAACTGAAATCGCTCGATGGAGAAGTCAGCGTGATGATCGGGCCGTTCCATGCAACAAGAGCAAGATAACCGGGCGCGGGGAAGGTAAATGTGATAGTGGAGTCCGTGGCTGTGACATTGGCCGTGCCAATTTCATTGAATGTGTCAATGCCGTTGGCAATCAAGCTGTTTTCCTGCAAGGGCGCACTGTTGGTGTTGGGATAATAATAGGTGAAATCAAAGACGGATTGTGCCCGTGCGGTGGCAATCGCGCCCAGCAGGGCGAGACCGCAGGTGAGTTTGAGGAGGTTTGTTTTCATGCGGTTTTGTTTGTTGAGTGGGGAATTCAGTTTATCGGCAAATTATCTCCGGCGGCGGAACAGCAGCAGGCTCAAACCGCCCAGCCCGGCCAGCGCCGAGGCGGGGAGAAATGGACATTGAAGACACAATTCGGGACAAGCCTGCCTGTCGCACAACCCGGAAGGTCCGTTAAGAATCAAAACGAGTTTTCTCACAACCCCATCATTCTTTGAATGTTAAACCCAATCTCGTTTCGCAAAGCTCCACGAAACACTGCGCCCAATAACATCGGGCAGGAATAAGGCATTGTCCACTAGTTTCGCAAAACCCCACGAAACACTGCGCGCAATAATGAGCATTTGACATGCCGCCAAGAGCGGCTAATTCACCCGACGATTTGTAGTTGACAACTGTATCTATAGTGCTACGATAGAGAATATGCCGTTTATTCAGTTTCCATTCATCGAAGTGCCGAAGGAATTGCACAAGCTGGTCGGCGAGCCGACGCCCGGCACGCGCGCCTATCGGCGGGAGGGAACTTTCAAAGAATGCGGCGAATGGCTTGAAAAACTTGGCGAGTATTACAAAGGGGACGTGGGGCTTTCAACCAGCAGCGTTGTCTTATTCGTTCCCGTTTCACGCGCCAGCGTCTATAAACGCATCAAGGAAGGCAAACTGACCGCCTTTTTCTTTTACGTCACTCACGAAGAAACCCGATTGTTCGGCGCAAAGCGCAGAGCCAAAGAGCGCCCCTTTATTGTCGTGTCGGTCAGTGAATGCAAAGCCTGGGCAGAGGAAATCAAGCGCCGAGTCGGTTTTGTGGACGACCCGGATGAGAGTCTGTTTAAGGAAAGTGAACGTCTGTTGCAGGCGGGCGGTGGGGATGAGCCAACGGAGCAAGAAGCCAAAGAAGCAGTGGAATTCACCGAACGTGACCCGAAGGACAAGGGCAATCGGAAGGTGAAGTATCAAAAGGAACGAAGCACCATTTACGAGGACTACAAACAGCAGGATATGCTTTATCTGCTGACCGAATTGAAGGCCGCAATGGCTTCCCCTGAAAAGGCCGCTGCTTTGCGGAGACGGCTGCGAAAGGGAGTGGAATGGGACAAGGAAAACAAAACTTGGAAATTGAAGGAGGAGAAATGATGTCGTATGCCAGCCGAGCATCAATTTAATGACCGTTTAATCCGGTTCCCTGAATTGGAGAAGATTTTTGGTGTCTGCAAGCGGACGGTGAGACGAAGGGCGGAAGGCGGTGAGCTGCCCCCGTTGCGGCGAATTGGCCGCGCAGTGGGAATGTTGGAGAGCCAAGTCAGAGTTTATTTTCAACGATTGAGTCAACCCAGGGCAAATTAAAAGGACACGATATGATTGATTTTATTTACAAGCCAAAGGATTCGCGGATTTGGCGTTGGAAGTTTCGCCAGCAATCCGAGGACAGAAAAATTGTTGATGTTTCACTCGAAACGTCTGACAAGCGATGTGCGGAGAAACGCCGGGACAAATTGCGGGAGGAAAAACTTCACGAGCGGGATGGATTAATTTTGCCAAAGGCGGCAAGAGAAGCGGCGCAACGCAGTTTGTCGGATCATTTGAATGATTTCCTCGGCGATATGCGTCGTCGTGGGAAATCCGACAAATATCTGGCGAACATCGAATTTCGTGTGAGCCGATTGATTACGGAGTGCGGTTGGAAATTGGCGAAGGACGCAACGGCAGATTCATTTCAAGCATGGCTGCGGGACCATCGGGAATTAAAAGATAAAACCGCGAACGATTATTTGGAGGCAGCCAGGTGTTTTTTCAACTGGCTGATAAAACTCGGCCGCGCCGGCTCTAATCCCCTGCGGTCGGTGGAAAAGGCAAAAACAAAAGAAGGCAAAGCCGAGGAACGGCGGGCATTAAGCGATGATGAAATGCTGCGCCTGCTGGCCGTGGCAGGCGAACGCAAGCCGGTCTATTTGATGGCTGTTCATACCGGGCTTCGGAGTTCGGAACTGGCGGCGCTCAAATGGGGTGATTTGCACTTGGATGCGGTCACTCCGTTCGTAAAAATTCGGGCTTCAACCACCAAGAATGGCAAATCAGCCGATATGCGTTTGCACCCTGAATTGGCGGCAGCATTGCGGGATTTCAAAGGCAACGGGGTGTTGGATGATGAATTGGTCTTCAAGCGTATTCCGCGAATTGAGCGATTTCGCAGGGATTTAATCAAAGCCGGCATTCCGCTCCAGGACACGCTTGGCCGCAAAGCGGTTTTTCATTCGCTGCGTCATACGTTCGGAACCAATTTGGCGCGCGGGGGAGTGGCAAGCCGGGTGGCAATGACGCTTATGCGACATAGTGACCGGCGGCTGACAGATAAAATTTATACCGATGAAAACCTGCTTGGCACTTGGGCGGCGTTTGATGCGTTACCAAACTACGCGGAACAAGCCTCACAAGGAGCCTCACAAGAATTGGTCGCAGTCCGTCAAAACGGGTCATCGGCTGTCACAATGAATGGCGGGGAAAAATCGAATAAAACCATTGCAGCCATTGACGAAAGACTCGCTATGACACCACTTGTCACCAGTGGTCATAATTATGAAAATGGCGGGAGCGGCGGGGCTCGAACCCGTAACCTCTGCCGTGACAGGGCAGCGCTCTAACCAATTGAGCTACACCCCCGCAATGGGGCTTGTGAAGTTAAAAGAAGCTTGGGGAAGCGTCAAGCGGCTTTAAAAAAAATCCGGGCAGCAGACGCCAAGGAGGTGGGGGTGGGGAACCCCGCTGAAGAAACGTACTGCTACCCGAATGTTGCAGTGTGACGTTTTTGTAACTTTTTGTCAATAAGTTCCCATTCACATCCAACCTGCCATTCTTAGCATTTCTTGGCTTTACGACGCCAATTTTTATCATTTGCAGCTTGCTTTGGCACTGTCGCCATTGATTCCACCGGCGCTCACAGAGCACCGCTACAAAAAAAGTGCCATTGACATGCTGAAACTGGTATAAAGCGCGCTGGTGGCCGCGCTTGAATCCATTGCTTTG
This sequence comes from Limisphaerales bacterium, assembly GCA_003134375.1. GTDB lineage: Bacteria > Verrucomicrobiota > Verrucomicrobiia > Limisphaerales > UBA11358 > UBA11358. Next base: position 9,014 of record PLAY01000164.1, read on the forward strand.
TTTCGCAATCTGGGCCGCGACGAGTTGCAGGCGTTGCGCTTTATCGCCCAAGAACGGCATTTTGCCGCCGGTTGCGAAATTTTCCATGAAGATGATCCCGGCAACGGCGTCTATTTCGTCAAAGATGGGCTGGTGGAAATCTCCAGTCTCGTCGGTGCCGGCGCCCGGCGCGTCTTTTCCCAACTTGGCCCGGGGGAAATTTTCGGCGAAATGGCCATGATCGAACATCGCCCGCGCTCGGCCTCCGCCTCCGCGGTCAGGGATACGGACGTTTATTTCCTTCCGCGCGGCGAAATGCTTTCGTTCCTCCAGCGCTCGCCCGCGCTGGCGTTCGGCCTGTTGCAACACATCAGCCACCGCCTCCGCGAATTCAACCATCTTTACCTCCGTGAAGTCGTCCAGGCCGAACGCCTGGCCGTGGTCGGCAGTTTCGCCCGTTCCATCGTTCACGACTTGAAAAATCCGCTCAGCATCATCAGCCTCTCCGCCGAGACGCTTGACCGGCCTGACGTCCGCCCGGAAGCGCGCGCCCAGGCCCAGGCCCGCATCCGCAAGCAGATCGAACGCATCAGCGACATGGTCGGCGACATTCTCATCTTCACGGAAGGCAAACCGGCGGACGCGGAAATCAAACCCGCCAGTTACCACACATTTGTTCTCGATTTAATCGCCGACCTCCGCGCCGAAGCGGAACTCAAGGATGCGCGCATCGAAATGCAAAACGAACCGCCCGCCATCCTCATCCCGTTCAATCCGCGCCGCCTCAGCCGCGTTTTCTCCAACCTCGTCCACAACGCCACCGACATGATGCTCAACGGCGGCACGATTTTTCTGCGCTTTCACTGCGACGAAAAGGAAATCGTCACCGAAATTGAGGACACCGGCCCCGGCATCGCGCCGGAAATCGCGGACAAGTTGTTTGAAGTCTTCGCCACGTTCGGCAAAGCCCACGGCACCGGCCTCGGCCTCTCGATCTGCAAAAAAATCATTGAAGACCACAAAGGCCGCATCTGGGCGCGCAATGCACCGGGCCGGGGCGCCGTGTTTGCGTTTGCCCTGCCGCTGCCGTAATACTCGTGAAACGTGAGGAAACGTGAGGTGAGAATTCCATTTCCATCAAGCGCGCACTTTACAAATCACGTTTCACGTTTCACGCTTCACTTCGCATGAACCGCATCCACCTGCTTTCCGAGCAGGTCGCCAATCAAATCGCCGCCGGCGAAGTGATTGAGCGTCCCGCGAGTGTCGTTAAGGAACTTGTTGAAAACGCGCTCGACGCCCAGGCCGCGCGCGTCACCGTCGAAATCCAGGCCGGCGGGCGCAGCCTCATCCGCGTGACCGACGACGGCACCGGCATGAGCCGGGACGACGCGCTGCTCTGTCTGGAACGCCACGCGACGAGCAAAATTCAGAAAGCCGAGGATCTGGCGGCGATTGTCACGATGGGGTTTCGCGGCGAAGCCCTGCCCAGCATTGCCAGCGTCAGCCGCTTCACGCTCACCACGCGCGAACGCGACGGCGGTTCGCCCGAGGGGACACAAGTCGTGGTCAGCGGCGGAAAAATTGTCGAAGTCAAGGCCGCCGGCAGCGCAACCGGTACGAACATCGAGGTGCGGCAGCTTTTCTTCAATCTGCCCGCGCGCCGGAAATTTATGCGCACGGAAGAAACCGAGGCCGCGCATATCCAGCATTACCTCACGCTGGCCGCGCTGTCATTTCCGGAAGTCGCTTTCACGTTCCAGAAGGATGGACGGCTCGTGTGGCAATTGCCCGCGCAAAAATCCGGCGCGGCAACTTCGAGCCGCCTCGAGGCGTTGCGCGAACGGCTGCGTTCGCTGCTTGGCGACGAAAAACTTTTGTCCGTGAATTTCTCCGCCGCCCTCGACGAGTCTGTCAAACCGGAAGAAACCGACATCTTCGAGACGGCTGGACCTTCATCCTCAACCCTCAACCCCTTGGCGCGGCAAAGCGAAGCGGAGACGGCTCAACCCTCAACTCTCCGTGTGTGGGGCTTCATCGGCGCGCCCGGCGTTTCGCGCGCGACGCGTGAGGGCCAGCACCTGTTCGTCAACCGCCGTCCGGTCGAGAACCGCGGCCTCAATTACGCGCTGCTCGAAGGCTATCACACCGCGTTGATGAAAGGCCGTTACCCGGTCTGCTGCCTTTTTCTGGAAATTGATCCCGCGGCCGTGGACGTGAACATCCATCCGGCCAAGCGTGAGGTGAAATTTCACCAGGAGTTTGAAATCCGGAAATTCGTCGCCCAGGCGGTGCAGGAAACGCTGCTGGCGTTCCATTCAACGGAGTCCAAAGTCCCGGGTCCAAAGTCCAAAGTCATCGCCCAGGCGGAGTTTCAATCGGCGCCGGAAATCTCCGCGCCGGCGCTGCCGAATTTTCCGGAAAAATTAAAACCGTTGCCGGCAACTCCGCCGCAAATTTCGCCCGCCGCACAAACGCCTTTGAAAATCGGTTTCTCACCGGCAAAACCGGCAACCATCGAACCGGCTGTTCCAGCTTCCATCCCCGTCGCGCCGAAGCAAGGCGAAGGCGGACTCCATCCTCCATCCTCGCCGGAGCCAATTCCGCAATCCGCAATTTACAATCCGCAATCGCCGACTCCGCTCCTCAACGTCCCGCTCCGGCTCGTCGGCGTCATCGGCAAACTTTATGCCGTGCTGGAATCCGACCGCGGACTCGTCCTGCTCGACCAGCACGCCGCGCACGAACGGATATTATTCGAGCAAATGCTGAACCGGCTGGAACAAAACGGCACCGCGCCGTCGCAAAAGCTGTTGCTGCCGGAGACCGTTGAATTGCCGGCGCGTGACGCGATTTTTTTGCGCGAGCAACTGACCGCGCTGATCCGATTGGGCGTAGGGCTAAGCGAATTCGGCGAGCGCACGTTCCTGCTCGACGCCCTGCCGCCGTTTGTAAAGACGTCGGACGCGCGCCGTTTTGTGCTCGATCTGGTGGACGAATTGAAGGCGGCGGGCCGCGAGGTGAATCTGGCGCGGCTGGGCGAGCACACGATTGCCAAGACCGTCTGCCGCCATGCGGTGAAGGCCAATGACCCGCTCGGCGGCGCGGAACTGGAGGCTCTCGTCGAGGACCTGCGCCGTTGCGCGATGCCTTACACCTGCCCGCACGGACGGCCAACACTGATTGAAATGAACTACCGCGAGCTGGAGAAAAAATTCGGAAGGACGCAGTAACGCAACTAAGTCATGTCAGCCCATCCGCGCCACCAGCCCG
>PLAY01000194.1 GCA_003134375.1 Limisphaerales bacterium
CGGCACCCTTTGAAAATGAATTTGTCGGCATGACGCAAAAGCCAATTTCACTGGCCGAGTTGCAGAAAGTGCGGGCCAAGCTCAAAAAGGAACTGCCGGCCAAATTGACCGCCAATCAGCGGCAATTTTTAATCGGCCTAGTGTCCGGCGCACCAGACTGGCATCTGATGAAATGCCCGCACCTTCAAAAATTGTCGGCAATCCAATGGAAAATTCACAATCTCGCCCGACTGAAAAAATCCAATCCGAAAAAATTCGCGCAGCAGGCCGAGGAGCTTCGCGTCCGGTTTGCCGCCAAGGGAAAGTCATAGGGCCTATTGTAAGAAAAACGCATACGAATTTCTGACAATGCGGAAGGGGAAGAGGGGAATCCTGCCTTTTAAGGACTTGTTCTGTGCCAGTCAATTTGATGCACTCATTGTTATGGCGAATAGAGGGTATAGCCTATCGAAGGCGCTGGCCTGTGAGAAGCAACCATATTAGCACGACCAAACCCATTACCCGCCGCATGGTTTCATGGTTCATTGAGATGTTGATGATTCGGCCCCAGCCCCGGGCGATCATGCCGGGAGCGACGGCGCGAGCCATGTAGAACGGACCACTCACGTTGGTGTCGATAACCATCCGCCACGTCTCCGGGACTGTCTGCCAGAAGCGGGCAGGTTCGGTCAGAAACCGTTCGGAAATGTACCGCATGCCACGACCGGCATTGTTGACGAGCACGTCAACCGGACCGAGCCGAGCTTCCACTTCATGAACGAGGGTGACGCAGTCGGTCGCGCTGCTTACGTCGGCCATAATCGGCTCGATCTGACTCCCCGTTGCCTCCCTGGCGACTGCCTCAATCTCATCACGTCTCCGTGCAGCACTGATGGCCACGCGGAAGCCTGCGCGGGCCAGGCCCAGCGCCATGGCGCGGCCTAGCCCGCGGCCTCCGCCGGTGACAATTGCAACTTTGTCGTGGTTTGTCATAGTCAGAATTTGATACCCCGCGTAGCCAACCGTACATTGTTCGCGATTACTTCCAACCGCCTCCCAGGGCGCGGTAGAGTTGCACCGTGGCCAGCAGTTGGTTCAGTTCCGTTTGGGTCAGCGCGTTTTCGGCGGGAAAGAGCAATTGCTGCTCCTGCAGCAGTTCATAATAATTGGCGTGCCCGGCAGTGTAACGCTCATTGGCCACTTGCACCGCTACCTCGTAGGCCTTGACGGAGCGCGCTTGTTCGATGCGTTCCCGCGCAAATTGCTCGCGCGCGGTCAGCGCGTTGCTCACTTCCTGGAAGGCGTTGAGCACGACCGATTGATATTGCAGCGCCGCTTCCTCCCATGCCGCGCGAGCGTAGCGATATTGCGCTTTCAAAAGCCCCCCTTCGAAAATCGGTCCGGTTAGATTCGCCGCCGCGCTCCACGCATTGGCCGCGCCCGAGGTGAACGTGGACAGTTCCGGACTGACCTGACCAAACAGCGCCGTCAGACTGAAGCGCGGATAAAAATCGGCCTTGGCCACGCCAATTTGTGCGTTGGCCGAACGAACCAATTGCTCCGCCTGCCGAATATCCGGACGCCTTTCCAGCAGCGCGGAAGGTAATCCGGGCGGCACCTCCGGCGGCAGCAGTTCTTCGAGCAATTTCTTGTGCCGAACGATCGGGCCGGGATTCATCCCGATCAATATCCTGATCTGATTTTCCTCCACCACAATCTGCCGCTCCAGTTCAGGAACAGTCGCGGCCGCGGATGCCTGTGCCGCTTCGGCCGCCGCCGTTTCCAGCTTAGAGGAGACGCCGCCGCTCAGGCGCTCGGAAAAAAGCTTCAAGCTCTGCCCGAATGAATTGGTGGTGTCCTTTGCAATCTGCAATTCTTGATCGAGCGCCAGCAGTTGAAAATAATCCGCCGCCACGGTTGTAATCAAGGTGAGCATGACATTGGTCCGCGCTTCCGCCGTCGCCAGAAATTGGGCGCGGGCCGATTCGTTCAGTCGGCGGATTCGCCCCCACAGGTCAATCTCCCAGGAAACATTCCCGGCCGCCTCGTACCCCATTCCCGGCGGCCCGCCGGAAGGGTACGGGCTGCCCGCCAAAACGTTCCTGCCGTCCCCGACTGCTCCCTGGTAGGTGATTTGCGGAAAATAGCCCGACCGGTTCTCCGCCAGAATGGCGCGCGCCTGTTCCACTCGTGCCGCCGCGATTCGGACATCGTAATTATTGGTCAGCGCGCTGCGAATAAGCGCCTGCAATTCTTCGTCATGGAACAATTCCCACCACGGCATGTCGCCCAGGGAATTGGTCAGGCCCGTTGTGTCGCCCCGGAAATTTTGCGGCGCGTTGACTGCCGGCCGCTTGTATCCCGGTCCGACGGCGCAGCCGGCCAGCAGCAGCGCCAGAATCATCACTGGCCATAATTTGAACCGGCGCGGCGCGCTCATGTTTTCCCGCCCTTCGGTTGCGGCGCGGGCGGGTGCTTCTTGTATCGAATCCCCAATTTCTCCACCACGTAGAAATTGACCGGGATGATAAATATGCCCAGCAATGTCGAACCGAGCATTCCGCCAATGACCACCGTGCCCAGCGTCTCGCGCGACATCCCGCCTGAACCGGTCGCGAACCACAGCGGTAGACACCCAAACACGAAGGCAAAGGACGTCATCAAAATCGGACGCAACCGGATGCGCGCGCCGATCAGCGCGGCCTCGGTCAGGGACTTGCCTTTTTCGACCTCGGTTTTGGCGTATTCGACAATGAGAATGGCGTTTTTGGCGGACAATCCGATCAACATGATGAGTCCGATTTGCACATAAACATTATTTTCGAAATGGCGCGCGAACAGGGCCAGAAAAGCGCCCAGCACGGCCACCGGCGTGCTGATCAAAACGCTGAAAGGCAACGACCAACTCTCGTAGAGCGCGGCCAGGATCAGAAACACAAAAACCAGCGAAAGTCCAAAGATGGCAATGCGTGGCACGCCTTGCGCCGCCTTCTGTTCCTGGAACGACATGCCGAAATAATCGAAACCCATCCCTGTCGGCATTGTGTTGGCAAACACCTCCTCCAGCGCCTTGGTCGCTTGGTCCGAGCTGTAGCCGGGGGCCGCGCTCCCGTTGATTTGCGCGCAACGGTATTCGTTGTAATGCATCACGAATTCCGGTCCGGTGCGGCGTTCCACCCTCGTCACCGCCGAGAGCGGGACACTCTGGCCGAGGCGATTCCGCACGTAAAACAAACCGATGTTGTCCATGCTCGCGCGATATTTGTCGTCCGCTTCCACATAAACCTGCCATTGCCGGCCAAAGCGATTAAAATAATTGACAAAATAGCCACCCATGAAGGTCTGTAGCGTTTTATAAACTTCGCCCAAATCCAACCCCTGCTTCAGCACCTTGTCGCGGTCCACGTTGATGAAAACTTGCGGCACATTGGGGAGGTAGCTGGTGCTCAAGCCGGAAAGCTCCTTTCTTTTGGCAGCCGCAGCCATATACGCATCCAAGTTTGCGGTCAGGAACGATGGGTCACGCCCCGCCCGGTCTTCCAGAATGAAGGTGAAACCGCCCGCCGTGCCCACACCCGGAATGGACGGAGGCGGAAAAGAAAAGGCCTGCGCTTCCGGCATGGCTGCGAGTTCCTTGTTAATGTGCGTTCGGATGGCGCCAAGTTGTTCGGAGGCTTTTTTGCGATCGTTCCACGGTTGCAGTGTCACAAAAAACAGTGCGTTGTAAGTGGTTTGCGCCTGGCTCAACAAACTGAAGCCCAGCACCGTCGTGTAATACTTGACACCCGGCGTCTTCGCCAGAATTTCCTCCACCCGCTTGCAATATTCGGAGGTGCGTGGCAGCGAGGCCGCGTTGGGCAGTTGCACGTTGATATAGACATATCCCTGGTCTTCCTCCGGTAGAAATGAGGAGGGCAGTTTGCTCCCGATGAGCAAGGCCAGCGCCGCCACGCCGGCCAGCAGCACAAGGCTCAACCCGCTCCGGTGGATCAATCCCTCGCTCCAATGCACGTATTTGTTGGTTACCTGGCCGAACACACGATTGAACCAGCCGAAAAACCGGGCCAGCGGGCCATGCGTCGGCTCTCTGTGTTTCAAAAGTAGCGCGGAGAGTGCCGGACTCAGCGACAGCGCATTGAACGCGGAAAAAATGACCGAAATGGCAATCGTCAGCGCGAATTGCTGGTAAAGCCGCCCCGTGATACCGGCGATGAAAACCGTCGGCACAAAGACCGCTGCCAGAATCAAAGCGATGGCCACCACCGGTCCGGCCACTTCCTGCATGGCCTTCAGGGCCGCGTCCTTGGGCGCCATTCCCTCCCCGATGTGCCGTTCGACCGCTTCCACCACCACGATGGCGTCATCTACCACCAGCCCAATGGCCAGGACCAGGCCGAAAAGGGACAAGGTATTGATCGAAAAACCAAACATTGGAAAGAGGATGAAAGTTCCGATGAGCGAAACCGGCACGGCCAGCATCGGAATGAGTGAGGCGCGCCAGCCTTGCAGAAAAATATACACGACAATTGTGACCAACAGGAGCGCCTCCCACAGGGTCGTCAGAGTTTCCTCGACCCCCCGGCTCACCGCCAGTGTGGTGTCGAGCGATACGGCGTAATCCAGGTCCTGCGGAAAACTTTTCTTCAGTTCCGCCATCAGCGCCTTGACATCCCTGGCGGCGTCAAGTGCATTGGAGCCGGGCAATTGGTAAATGGCCAGGACGGCGGAGGGTTTGCCGTTGAGGCGGCCCGCCAGACTGTAAATCTGGGCGCCCAGCTCAATGCGCGCCACGTCCTTGAGCCGCACCACCGAGCCATCCGTGTTCTCACGCACGATGATTTCACCAAATTGCTTCTCTGTGATTAATCGGCCCTGGGCAATGGCGGTATAGGTGTATTCCTGCCCCGGCAACGACGGCGGCCCGCCAACCTGTCCGGCTGGATTGACCGTATTCTGGCTGTTGACCGCGGCGATCACCTCGCTTGCGGTAATGTTCAGTTTTGCCAGTTGATCCGGGTTGACCCAAAAACGGATGGCATACTGCCCCGCCCCGAAAACGTTGATATTGGAGATGCCTTTGACCCGCGTGATCTGGTCAACAAGATTTATGTAGGCGAAATTGGCTAGAAACGTCGCGTCGTACGTTCCGTGCGGCGAATAGAGCGCCACCAGCAACATCGGCGTCGTCGGGGACTTCAAGATGGTGACCCCGTAATTCTGCACCGCGGCGGGCAATTGCGACGCCGCCTGCTGTTCGCGCAATTGGGCCAGCATCTGGTCGATGTTCGGGTCGGTTTTGACGTCGTAATTGACCACCATTCGCATCACGCCGTTGTTGGCGTTGATCGAATACATGTAGTTCATATTATCCACCCCGCTCATCTGTTCCTCGATGGGCGTGGCGACGGATTGCTGCACGGTTTCGGCATCCGCGCCGACGAAGGTGGTTTGGATGCGGATTTCAGGCGGAACGACGCTGGGGAACTGGGAGATGGGCAGGGTCGTCATCGAAACAAGGCCCACTAAAACCATGAGAATGGCGATGACCATGGCAACGATGGGGCGGTTGATGAAGAAGCGGTACATTACAATGTGGACTTCGTCATTCCTTCGTCATGGGTGCCACGTCACTCATCTTTGGTGCTTTTTTATTATATGGCTGAGGATCCACCACCGTTCCCTCCTTGACCCTCTGCGTACCCTCGGCGACGACCCGTTCATCCGGTTCAAGGCCTTTTTCGATCAGCCAATCATTGCCCACCTGTTCCCCCACTTGGACCGATTTAAGATGCACCTTGTTCTGCGAGTCAACAGTGGCCACCTGGTAGGAACCCTGCAATTCCAGCACCGCGCGTTGCGGCAGAAGTATTGCTCCGTGACGCGTTTCGGTCTTCGCCCGCACCAGCGCGTATTGGCCGGGGCGCAGGATGTAATCGGGATTCGGGAACAGGCCGGCTATCTGGAGCGTGCCGGTATTGACATCAACCTGCCGGCTGGTGAAAAACCATTTGCCCGGGACAGGATAAGTCGAGCCGTCAGAAAGAATCAGTTGCAATTCCATATCCTCCCGATACGCGGCCCTTTCCGCCGCATTGGTGAATTGGTGGCAAAAGGCGAGATAAGATTGCTCGCTGATACTGAAATAAACCCGCATTGGATCAATGGTTGACACCGTCGTCAGCGCCGCGCCGCCCGGCCCGACCAAATCTCCGATTTGCGCTTGGGCGGTTCCGGCGATGCCGTCGATGGGCGAGGTGATTTTGCAGAACTCAAGGTTCAGCGTGGCGCTTTCCACGGCGGCCTTGTCGGATTGGATGGCCGCCGCTGCCATGAGGTTCGCCTGGATGGCGTCGTCTAATTCTTCTTGGCTTATAGCCTGCTCGCTGGCCAGCGGCGCGTAACGTTTGACGTCCAACTCCGTCTTGCCATGCTGCGCCTCGTCTTGGGCCAGTTTACCCAGCGCCTGGTCGAGTGCCGCTTGAAACGGTCGCGGATCCACTTCAAAAAGCAGGTCCCCTTTCTTTATCTCGCTACCCTCCAAGTAATCCTGCTTGATCAGGTAACCGCTGACTTGCGCACGAATCTGGGCATTGGGATAGCCGTCGAGCGTGCCAATCCATTGCTGGTAAATGGGCACATCCTGCGGGGTAACGGTGACCACCTGCACTTTGAGAGGCGGCGTTGGCCGCGGCTTCTCTTTACAACCAAAAACCAGCAACCCCATCGCCACCGCCGACAAAATAGTCGGTAATTGGCTTCGCTTCAGAAGAAGCTGTGCCAACTGGAAAACAATTACATTCTTCCGCATTTGAATTAATTCATGGAACCGTAAAACACTCTTGCTGGCTAACATGCCAGAACCTTCCTTTGAATCAAGCAGAGAGAAATGTGGCAATCGCGGAGGACGGTTTTTTGGGATTGAGTCAAACGGCGGCTAAAATTTCACGGCCCGCCAAGGTGGTTGGTGGCCGACCCAGCTTTGCCGCCGCCGCACGAGCAGCACTTTCCGCAAAGCTGGCTGAGACCCATCATCAACACATTTTTGCCGAATTGCTCCGTCAATTGTTCGGCGGCATGTATTTCTAACAACCTACCGCCGAATAGCGGGTGGTTAATTCAGCCGCGCTGCAACTCTCAGCTTGACGCTCCTTTGTGTTCATCATCACTAGGACTTTCGGCCGGAATAGGCGCAACCGAGATGGAAAGGTTGGCATCTTCCACATTTTTGCCACTGCGGTACGGCATTGAGGGATATAAGAATTTTGCTCGACCGAGGCGTTTTAATCCAGGACGCGGGTGGAGGCCGGAATACGAGTTACCGTTTGGTTGAGCCGGAAGATCAGTCCATGCCGTCCAGCCACTAAATAACTCTTTGCGATGAGCGCGAATATTTCAGGACGAAATCCACTGCACGTTAATGTTGGCACCGGCAATTACAGAGGATTTTTCTAACGAACACTGTCAGCAAAAACGTCAGCTAACTGCCTAGTGGATGCGTAGTGAGTGGGTAGGTTCTCAACAGTGACAAGAAGTTCTTGAATGTCATTTTTACATCGGTTATTATTAAGCAAATCAAGGCTGTAAGCCGTTGATTTCCAAGAGGCAGTTTGCGGACTCTAGCCGGTGTCTCGGTTCGATTCCGACCTCCGCCTCCA
>PLAY01000066.1 GCA_003134375.1 Limisphaerales bacterium
GAACTCAGAAACGGCGGGAAATCCTTCAGATTGTCGCAATGTTTCCGTCGTTGAATTTTGAATTATGTTAAAAGCTGCTGTTTCTTTGCCAGTTGAAAGCGTTAATTGTTCGCCATCACGCTTCCAAATTCCAATCGTGCCTGTTCCAACCAATCCAGGCGCACCGGGCGGACGATGTAATTCTAAGCGAATAGTAAAAATGTCGCGCCGGAATAAACGTAAATGAACAGTTTTCATCCCGGCTTGACCCAAATATTCATAAAGCAGATTGAAACGACTGGTATTCCAGATTTCGCGAACGAGTTGTGGAGACGCCAGCAGAAATGCAAGCGTTCCATAATCAAGAATCAATGCGCTCCATGCATAAATACGAGTGGCAGGAATCATTAACATTCCGGCTGCAAGAAATGCTGCACCAAAAAATGGCACAGCGGAATGAAAACGTTTGGTGCGATAGCTCCAATAAACACTCCACCAATTGGCGAACGATAAAAGTCCGCCGAGCGAAATCAGAATTATCGCAATTGAAAACATTTCACTTACTTTCTACACATTCACCTTTTCTTCATGCGCCAGCAGGGCCTCGAACTCGCGCAGGCTCGGCTTGATTTCGCGCGGTTTGCCCACGTGGCCGGCCACGGCGTCGAGCGTCTTCAAGCCGTTGCCGGTGACGCAAAGCACGGCGGAATCATTCCGCGGAATTTTGCCCGACGCAATGAGTTTCTGCGCCACGCCCACGGTCACGCCGCCTGCCGTCTCGGCAAAAATGCCTTCCGTCTCCGCCAGCAGCTTGATGGCGTCGCGGATTTCATCGTCGGTCACGTCGTCCGCCGCCGCGCCGGTGTCTTTCATCACCTTGAGCGCGTAGAAACCATCCGCCGGCGTGCCGATGGCCAGTGACTTGGCAATCGTGTCGGGCTTGACCGGTCGGAAAAAGTCCAAGCCCGCCTTTTGTGCGGTGGAAATGGGCGAGCAACCGGTCGCCTGCGCGCCGTGAATGGACGTCTCGCTTTCTGAGACGAGGCCGAGCTTCACGAATTCCTGGTAGCCTTTCTGGATTTTTGTCAGCAACGAGCCGGACGCCATCGGCACGACCGTGTGCCGCGGCAGGCGCCACCCGAGTTGCTCGGCAATTTCATACGCCATGCTCTTGGAGCCTTCGGCGTAATACGGCCGCATGTTCACGTTCACGAATGCCCAGCCGAACTTGCCCGCGATCTCGGCGCACAAACGGTTCACCTCGTCGTAATGGCCCTTGATGCCGATGACGTTCGCGCCATAGACAAGCGAGTTGATGATCTTGCCCTGTTCCAAATCCGACGGAATGAACACGTAGGCTTTCAATCCGGCGGACGCGGCGTTGGCGGCGACGGAATTGGCCAGGTTGCCGGTCGAGGCGCAGGCAACGGTGTCGAAGCCCAGTTCGCGCGCCCGGCTCAACGCCACGCTTACGACGCGGTCCTTGAATGACAGGGTGGGGTAGTTGACCGTGTCGTTCTTGATCCACAATTCGCGAATCCCGAGTTTCTTGGCGAGCCGGTCCGCTTTCACGAGCGGCGTGAAGCCGACCTGCAAACCGACCGTCGGGTCATTCGCCACTGGCAGCAGTTCGCGGTAACGCCACATGGAGTGTGGGCGCGATTGAATCGCCGTCCGGGTGAGCGATTTTTTGATGCGGTCATAATCATAAACCACTTCGAGCGGGCCGAAGTCGAACTCGCACACGTGCGTGGCCGTGAGCGGATATTCCCGCCCGCACTCGCGGCACTTTAGCGCCTTCATGAAACCGTGATGTTCACTCATAAAATATTTCAGTTGGTAGGGTCGGCGCGCTGCGCCGACCGGACGCCGCAGCGCGGCGTCCCTACCTTTTTGTTTTTGGTAGGGCGGCGTTGCTGCGCCGCCCAAATATTTCCGCAACGGTCGAGCGGCAGCTCGGCCCTACCGATATTGTTCAGGGCAAACAAAAAGCCCCAACTCATGACGAGAAGGGGCTGCAAAAAATTCGTGCGCTCTTCTCATTTTCCCCCGACACCCGTCGGGGCTGGATTTGGCACCTGGCGTTGAATTTGCATTCAACCGGTTGCCGTGGCGTCATCGGGCCAGTCCCTCAGCCACTCTGCATGAGACCGTTGCATCAACGGATGTGGATAAGCTGATTCAATGATAAAATTCTGTCAACTTATTTTTCAATGCAGAAAATCAGTTGACGGAATCACCTTCCAGTCGTATAAGAACACTGTAGTTCGATAAAAAGTTTGAAGTAGTAGTTTAGTGGCACAAAGCAAATCTAGGTTCCTCACCAATTAGTTGTGCCACAAGAGCGGTTGTGTGCTTTATATTGTGGTTTTTTCTTTACTTTAACCGGCAATTTTGGTTGCCTGAACGCAATTCAAGATCATGTATCTCAAGAATCTTACGGTTTTTGGCTTCAAGTCCTTCGCGGACAAAACCGCGTTGAATTTCCAACCCGGCGTCACCGCCATCGTCGGCCCCAACGGCTGTGGCAAATCCAATGTTTCCGACGCCATCCGCTGGGTGCTCGGCGAGCAGTCGGCCAAGGCCTTGCGCGGCGGCGAAATGGCCGATGTGATTTTCACCGGCACCGACGGGCGCAAACCGATGGGCATGGCCGAGGTATCGCTGACGCTGGGCGACATGGACGAGGACCACCTGCGCGCGGCGGGGGTTGAGATGTCTTACAATGAAGTCACCATCACCCGCCGGATTTTCCGCGACGGCAACAGCGAGTATTTCATCAACCGCACCTCATGCCGGCTCAAGGACATCCAGCAACTGTTCATGGGCACGGGCATGGGCCGCACGAGTTACAGCATCCTGGCCCAGGGCCACATCACCCAGATCCTTTCCAGCAAACCCGAAGATCGCCGGATGATTTTCGAGGAAGCCGCCGGCATCACGAAATACAAGAGCCAGAAAAAGGAATCGCTCCGCAAACTGGAATACACCGAACAGAACCTGTTGCGCATTGCCGATCTCATCCGCGAAGTGAAGCGGCAGATCGGGTCGCTCCAGCGCCAGGCCGGCAAGGCGCGCCGTTACAAACAAATTTCCCAGGAACTCCAGCACCTCGACACGCAGTTCGCGCGGCATCAATTCGACGTGTTGCAGGCCGAGATCGCCGAAAAACAGGCCGCCGCCGAAAAACTGCGCGGCGAGATTGAAACCGGCTCCGCCGACGTTTTGCGTTGCGAAGATGAGATCAAGCAACTGCGCGAACGGCTTTCGGAACTGGAACACGAAGTGGCCGCCCAGCAGCAGCGCAGCTTGGAATTAAAGGGCGAAACCGACCGGCACGAAAGCCGGATCCAATTCAACGAGGAACGCCTGCGCGAACTCGCGTCGCAAAACACCAAGGCGCTGGCGGACATCACGCAGGCCGAGGAACGCTGCCACGCCGCGTCCAGTGAATTGAAGGTGGTGGTGGAGCGGTTGACCGCTTCGGAAAATGCGCTTCTGCAACATCGCCTGACGCTGGAGCAAAAACAGTGGGTGTTGAACGCGGTTGAGGAAGACTTGCGCCAGCGGCAGGAAGCGTTGCGCCAGGCGCAGTCCGAGGCCTTCGCCGCGGCGCAGGATTTGTCGCGCATCCGCAACGAAATCACCGCGCTCGATCTGCAAAAGCAGGGCAACAGCATCCGGCTCGAAAAGCTTTCCGCCGAAAAACTGCAACTGGAGGAGGAACGCACCCGGCTGGAGGCGCGCCTGCACGAATTCACCGCGAGCGTCGAGGTTGAGAAACTGAACGCGCAGACCAAGCGCGGCTCGGTCGAGCAGCGGCAAAACCGGTTGCGCGAACTCCAGGTGGAATTGCAGGCATCGTCCGCTGAGCAGGACCAATTTTTACAGGCGCAGGCCGAGAAACGTTCGCGCCTGAACGTGCTTGAGCAACTCGAAGGGTCGCACGAAGGTTTCAGCGCGGGCACCCAGGCCGCCCTGCGCCAGTCGCGCACGGTCATCGGCTCATTGGCCGACCGCATCCGCGTTCCTGACCAGTACGTCGTCGCTGTCGAAAACGCGCTCGGACATCACCTGCAACTGGTCCTGACCGAGCAGCCGGAATCCGCGCAAGAAATTCTCGCCGACCTCACCGCGAACAAAGCCGGTCGCGCCAGCGTTGCCGCGCTTTCCCTCGAATACACCAACGACAAGCAATTGTTTTTTGAGGGCGAAATGGCCCCGGGCAGCGGTTTGGATGCGATTCA
The DNA here is from genome assembly GCA_003134375.1 of Limisphaerales bacterium. Taxonomy (GTDB): domain Bacteria; phylum Verrucomicrobiota; class Verrucomicrobiia; order Limisphaerales; family UBA11358; genus UBA11358. The sequence continues at coordinate 4,227 of PLAY01000066.1, forward strand.
AAACGGGCTGCAAAACGGGCAAGTCATTCATGCCTTGGCAGTGGTCCAGGGCGAGCCGTCGGTGGAAAAACTCCTGAAGGCGTTGCTGGGCCGCACGTTCATTGCGTCCGACCTTGCTACTGCCACGGCCCAGATCCAGAACGGCCACGCGGGCTGCGATTTTGTCACGTTGACCGGTGATTTGCTCAGCCGGCACGGCATTTACACCGGCGGTTATCTGAACGGCAACGGCAATCCCAAGGGGCCGGCCTCGATTCTCGGACGCAAAAACCAGATCTCCGAACTGCACGGGGAGCTGACGGAAGTCCAGCTCCGCGTTGCTGACATGAGCCGCAAACGCGGCGCGCTGTTGGGCGAACAAACGGAATTGCAGGCCAGCTTGCAACAGGCGCAGACGGAGTTGCGCGAGCAGGAAGTCGCCATCGCCACGCGCGAGGGCGAATTCAACGCCTTGCAAAATTCCAACCGGCTGCTGCATCAGAAAATCGAGACGGTGATTTTTGAAATCCAAAGCCTTGCCGCGCAGGAACTGGAGGGTTCGCAAAAACGCAGTGCGCTGGCAGCCCGGTTAGATGAACTGGAAGCCACCGAACGCGCCGGACAGAAAAAGGTCGCCGCGCTCACGTCTGAACTGGAAAATCTGCGCCAGCAGCGCGATGCCGCCCATGCCGCGCTCACCGAGAGCAAGGTCGCCCTCGCGTCAGAGGAACAGATGCTGGCGTCGTTCCGGCAGCAGCAGCAATCGCTGGAACAACGCATCCGCGAGCTGACCCAGATGCTCGAGCAGCGTCGCAATGAAATATCATCCTTTATTGGCCGCAAAGAGCAGGCGGAGTCGGAAATTCAGGATTCACGGTCGCAAATCGGGCGTTTGCAGCACGAGCGCGAGCAGGTGAACGCGCAAACCGCCGAAATGCTGGCACGGAAACAATCGCAGGAAGGCGACGTGACCGCGCGTGAGGACAATTTGCGCGGACAACGCAGCCGGCTGACCCAGTTGCAGGAGCAGCGCGGCGCCCTGGACGTGGAACTGGCGCAGAAAAACATGTCCGTCCAGAACCTGCGCGAACGGATCCAGCAGAAATATCACGTCAACCTCGACGAAGTGCGCAGCGAGTGCATCACCATCACGTTCGCCGACGAAGGTCCGGCCAAGGTGCATGTGATGACGCCGGAAGAAATGGCCGCCGCGGGCGCGGCCACGGATTGGAACGCCGTTGCGCAGCAGATTGAAGCCTTGCAGAAACGGCTCGACGAAATCGGCCCGGTGAATCTTGTGGCCATCGAGGAATACGAGGAAACCGAGCAGCGTTATCAATTTCTGACGAAGCAGAACGACGATTTGGTTCAGGCCCGGGTGCAACTGCTTGAAGTCATCAACCGCATCAACGTGCAGACGCGGCAGATGTTCACCGAAACGTTTGAAAAAATCCGCGAGAATTTCCGCACGATGTTCACCGAGGTCTTCGGCGGCGGCAAGGCGGACCTGATTTTATCGGATCAAAACGACGTGCTGGAAAGCGGCATTGAAATCATGGCGCGGCCCCCGGGCAAACAACTGCAAAGCATCTCGCTGCTGTCCGGCGGGGAGCAGACCATGACCGCCGTGGCGCTGTTGTTCTCGATTTACCAGGTCAAGCCCAGTCCGTTCTGCGTGCTGGACGAGCTGGACGCGCCGCTCGACGAATCGAACATCAACCGATTCGTCCGGGTGTTGCAGCGGTTCATCACCAACTCGCAATTCATCGTCATCACCCACAACAAGCGCACCATCGGCATGGCCGACGTGCTGTACGGCGTGACGATGGAAGAACGCGGCGTGAGCAAGATCGTCAGCGTGAAATTCCACAAGACCGGCGAAACCGCGACATCGGTGGAAACCACCGTCCCCGCCGCCGAAATGGCGCTGGCGAAGTAGGTTTTTAACACTTCAACGCAGAGACGCCGAGGTCGCAGAGAGCTGCGGAGCCTTTTTCTTTAACCACGAATATACTTACAACGCCAGTTCCGGCGCGTCGAGAGATTGAACCGGTTAGATGTGCAAAATCGCCACGCCGGAATCCTGCCCAGTCCCGCACAGCAGGTGCGGGCGGCCACGCCGGCCTCGATGGTGTTTTTCAACCGCGGCGATCACTTTGAGGCGGTGGAACTGCCGTATGAAGCGCAGATCGCGCCGGCGTTCGCCGTGAACGTGGGGGATTTTGACGGTGATGGGAATGAGGATATTTTCCTCAGCCAGAATTTTTTTGCGATGGCGCCGCTTGCGGTTGTAAACAAGTTCCGGCTCACCCAGTCGGGCGGCCGGCTGGATGCCGGGCGTGGTTTGTGGCTGCGGGGGACGGGCGGCGGCAAGCTCGAGGCGGTTCCGGGCCAGAAATCCGGCATCCCGGTCTATGGCGAGCAGCGCAGAGCGGCGCTGTGTGATTTTGACGGGGACGGGCGGGTGGATCTGGCGGTCAGCCCGAACGGAGCGGAGACGAAGCTGTACCAGAATGTGCTGGGCAAACCCGGCTTGCGGGTGCGGCTGAACGGATCGCCGGGCAATCCGGACGGGATGGGTTCAACACTGCGGCTGGTGTTTGGGGAGCGGATGGGAGCGGCGCGGGAGATTCACGGCGGTTCGGGTTACTGGTCGCAGGACAGCGTGGTACAGGTTATGGGTTGCCCGGAGCCTCCGACGCAGATTTGGGTGCGGTGGCCCGGCGGCAAGACCACGACCAGCCACGTTCCATCTGGAGCGCAGGAAATCACGGTGGATACCGACGGCAAGCTGACATTGAATCGTTAACCTGTCTTCAACGCGCAAGCGGGACAGTCAATCGCAGGCGGAATTCGTTGCGACAGGTTCATGGTGTGAATCCGTTGCTGCCGTTTTTCGAAACACGCCGGGCAGCGTGAAAACTGCTCCAAATCCCAGGTGTCGGCGAAGATTCTTCCGCCGCCGCGCACTTCCAAGGCGAGTTCCAGGGCTTTTTCCAGGGAGGCAAGCCGCGGCGGCGAGAATTCGCCGGTTTTCATCAGGCGTTCCAGCGCGCCGTTGCCGGGACGGGTGGGGATGAGCGAAACCACCGTCGCGCCACAGGACAACGCGAATACCACCGATTTCACCGCCCATTCCAATCCCTCCGACTCGTTCAGGAACGGCGGCTTCACAAGGACGAACGCGCGCACGGCGATTCCGTTCGCCCGCAAGAACGCGGCGGCCTGCGAGAAATGCGGCAGTTCAAATTGCTTGTTCAATCGGGGTAATACTTTCGGATGCACGGTTTCAAGCCCCATCGCCACTTCCAGCGAACTGGAAAGCAAATCGCGAAGGCGCAACGCCTTTTCCCCCACCAGACGCGGATGCGATTCAACCACAACGTGCTTGGTGAATGCGACCGTGCGGGCGATGGCCGGATAATCCGCCGGCGGAATGGCTGCGGGATCGAAAAAGCTGCCGCTGTTGTAGAGCTTCATTTGTTCGGGCCGCGAACCGAGTTGCGACAGCGCATAATCAATCTGCCGCGGGATGGCGCCGGGCGGAACGGTTTGTGTCGTTGTGTTTTTCCACAGGTCGCACATCAGGCAGCGCCACGGGCATTCCTTGTTCGTCAGCAGAATCGTGGCGGAGCTTGCGACCTGCCCGGAAGCGGCCCGTTCCTCCTCCAGAAAAAATCCGTGCGGCTTGAAGGGATCAAGCACCGCCGACCGGGGTGGCCGCTGCGCCGTGATCCACGTGGTCCGGTCTTGCGCTGGAAAAATCGAACCCACATGCTGCGGTGGTTCAACTGTAAAGCGACAGAAATTGTTTCCGGTATTCGGATTCCTCACCGGACGTGCGCTGGCGGAGACGCTCGACGGGGACCGCGCCGTGTTGAAAGCGGCGCTTGGCGAAAACCGGAAGGTCAAGCCCGGTGACGGCTTTGACGCCGCGCGAAACAATTTCACCTTTGAGCGCGTAAAGTTTTTCCACGGACATGTCGGTGAGAGTCGTGAACGGGATGCCTTCAGCCACTTCGATGACGTTCGGTCGGGTGAACGGGCTGAAGCCGGCGAAGCCGAAATGCCGGGCGGGCGCGTAGGTGCGGAGGTAGCTGCGGCTCAACCCGCCGCTGTAGGTGAGCGAATGTTTGATGCGGCCCACACCCCAGCCTTCCTGGTAGAGCATCAGGTTGTTCACCACGCTGCGGATGGTCAGCTCCGGATTTTCCTCGATGGGATAATCCTTCAAATTTTCGTCCCCACCGTCGCCATCCACCAAATACTTCCACTGCGGATAACGCGCGCGGATGCCGCGGCACAACGCCAAACCCATCGAGGCGCATTCCACATCCAGCGGTTTGTAATCTTCCATCACGCGCAAGGTCTCGGCGATGTCCAGCGACGCAAGCTCTGCTTCGATGGGTTCGAGGAAAAGCGCGAGGCCCAGCCGTTCCAGAAATTCGCGCGCCTGCTTGAAATCCGGGCCGTCGCCGAAATTCAGCGTAAACGCCTTGAGCCGGGCCGGACTCAGGCCGAGCTGGCGCATGACGTGATACGTCACGAGGAAAACCGCTCCGCTGTCAATGCCGCCGGAAAATGCCACACCGATGGGTTCATGCGAAGGAATCCGCTTCAGCCACTTGGCGATTTCGTCCGCCAGCGCGCCGATGTAACGGCTACCGATTTCGTCGAGGTCGGTCGAAAGCGAGTTGCGTTGCGGCGTGAAATAGCGCGTGTAGGTCGGGTCGGGATCGGGACAGCCGAGGAGTTGGATTTCCACGACGTAATGCGCCGGCACCATGCGCGTGTAGCTGGGATGAAACTGTCCGTGCAATCCCTCGGCCTTGAGCTGGTTGAAAATGGCGTCAATGCGGTCGGCCACGATCAACGCCGGGCCTTCGGCGCGCTTGGCCAGGAAATAACGCATCGGGCGGTCCATCGAGCGCGCCATGCGGACGGTTTTGCCCTCGCGCGCGAGCAGTGCGAACGAACCATCAATCTCCCGCACCGCCTCGGGCTTGCCGGAAAGCACGCGCCGGCGCGCCTCATCGAGGCTCAGGTTGTGGATTTGGTTGAGGGAAGGGTCGAGCAGGTCAACCACGCGTTCGATGTATTCGTTCATAATCGGAGTCTCCTAAAATTTGATTGTCGTTTCAATCATTCAAACCGGATTGTCGCCGGGTGACAAATAATTTTTCAGCCGATTTTCAGGCCGAAGAGTACGATGAAAGGTATTCGGCGCACTTTGCAAAGTGTGTCGGTGTTGTCCAATGCATCTTTTAGCACGCACCGCACATTCCTACTGACCTGCCGCCAGGCGTGCCAGCTCACGTCCGAACGCATCAGAACGATCCACCACTGCGTATTGACTCTGACGGCACACGACAAATCCCCGTGCTTCCAGCTTGTTTATATGGCGAACGATCGCTCGGACTGAAATACCTGTGGCTGCTTTCAACTCGGCCAAGGTCTGCGCCCGGCCGCTCAACACACGGAAACACTCGATGCGCCGCGCATGAGTGAAAGCAGTGGCCTGCTTGAAGATTGTTTCGGCAGGCGATGAATCGCGTCGAAAAGTCTGCCGCAGCGCCCGCACCAGTCCCTGGGCGGGGCCGGTCTGATCATCGGCGATCCGGTAAGCAACCCGGAGATCAAAACGGCGGACCTTCAGCAAGCTGCGGGCCTCCAATGCTCGGAGATATTGGCTGGCGACGGGCAGCGACAGCTTCAGGCGGGCAGCTACGGTGGAAACCGTTTGACCCGGTTGCTCCAATAGTAGAACGAAGATGCGGAGGCGCGTCCGGTTAGCTAGGACGCGACAGGTACGCCAGAGGGTTGGCTGAAGTATAGGGGTGGCCCGCATGTGGTATACTTTGCAAAGTATGCCGATTTATGTCAAATTGTTCTTTGGCTTCTTTGCTCGTCGTGGAGGGCGCAAAACCGCAACCTGCAATTCTGGCAGAATGCCCCAGCGTTATTGAAGCACACTGACTCTACGTTGCACCCCTGCCCTGCTCCAAACATTTTGCCGAGTTTCGGTGACGGTCATCGGCTGGTCCACCAAGACGTTTTCCACAGTCTGCCGGGTCCCGCTCGGCCAGAGGATTTCAACTGCATCAGGCTTGGTTGCATTTCCGAGGCCGATGGTGACGGGCAGTTCGGATTGGGAAAGATAGCTGCGCGTGGGCATCACCTGCCGCAAGAGGGTATGGGCGCCGATACTCACCTTGATCCAAGCGCCGATGGCGTCGCGGTTGCTTTTGGTGCCAACGAGTTTCAGGCGGATCCAGTGGTGGTGCAGGTTCTGGTCATTGCACAGGAGCAGCGGCGGGCCGCCAACTTGTGTGAGCACCACATCGAGGTCGCCATCGCCGTCAATATCGGCAAAGGCCGCGCCGCGCCCGACGATGGGTTTGAATAAATCGGTGCCGGCCTTGTCCGGCGGGACGGCGACAAAGCATCCGCCGTTTTGGTCGCCAGCGTTCCAAAATAACTGGGCCGGTTGCGCGTAGGTCTGGCTCGCCTGGATTTTGCTGATTTCATTCTCCAAATGCCCGTCGGCAGTGAGCAGATCGAGCCGTCCGTCCAGATCGTAGTCAAAAAAGAAAAGGCCGAACTTGAGAAAACGCCGGCTGTCCGGGCCGATGCCTTCGGTGATGGCTTCGTCGGAAAAATTCGTGGGCGAGTTTTGCTGGACGTAAAGCGCAGTCATTTCATTGGCGAAATTACCGATGGCGATGCCGAGCTTGCCGTCGTTGTTATAGCAGGCGGTGTCAATGCCCATGGCACCGCGGGTGTTGCCGTAGCTGTCGAAGGCCACGCCGGATTGCGCGCCGATTTCCTTGAACGTGCCGTCGTGCTGGTTCATGAAGACGAGATTGGGCACAGTGTCGTTGGCCACGACGAGGTCCATCCAGCCGTCGCCGTCAATGTCCACCGGCGCGACGCCGAGGGTCTTGGCGGCGGGCACGCCGGTCGCGGGGTTTTTCACCTGCAAACCGCTTTGCGCCGAGACGTCGGTGAAATGGCCGTTGCCGTCGTTGTGATAAAGATGCGGAAACGCGCCCTGGAAATTCATGGGCTGGCCGTAGGCGCGCGTCCGGCCATCAATTTTGTATCCAACCTCGGCGTCAATTTCACGCGACCACTTGATGTAATTGCCGACGAAGAGGTCGAGCTTGCCGTCATTGTCGTAATCAAAAAACGCCGCGCACGTGCCCCAGTCATTGGTTGAACCGCCCACGCCCGCCTCCTGTGTCACTTCGTGGAATTTACCATGGCCGTCGTTGTGAAACAGATGATTCCCGCCGACGGCGGTGATGAAAACATCGGGCAGGCCATCATTGTCATAATCACCGATGGCCACGCCCATGCCGTAAAAACTCACGTCCAAGCCAGAGCCAGCCGTCACATCCGTGAAATGACCATGACCATCGTTGTGATAGAGCGCCATGGTTGAAGGCGGTTTGTTTGTGGACTGGTGCCACGGCCAGTCGCAGGAGTTGATGAAGAGCAAATCCTGATGGCCGTCATTATCGTAATCGAAGAACGCCACGCCGCCACCCATGGTTTCGGGCAGCAATTTTTCGCCGTAGGCGCCGTTGTTGTGAACGAAGGTGATGCCGGCTTCCTTGGTGATGTCGGTGAATTTCGCCACCGGAATTTCCGCCCGCGGCCGTTCGGGTGACACCGGCGCGGCAAACTGGGTGATCTGTGGCGGAAGCGGCGCGGGCTTGCGTTTGAGCAAAAGCACCGCTCCTCCGAACAAGACGGCGATCAGGACAAACACAATGAGCGACCAGCGGACGGCCTTGCCGATGATCGCGTCGTCAACGTGGCCGAGTTCTTCCGGTTCCCCGGGCGGAGTGGCGGGCTGGTCATTCATGTACAATTGCCTGGTAGGGCGCGTCAGTCCTCTGCGCGCCGTGGTTGCCAACCGGCGTGGTCTGGTTTTCCTCAACGGCGCGCACGGAGTGACGCGCCCTACCTTGAGGTTCATGGGAAGCCTCGCTCCATCCGAGCTGTACGATTCCCGAATTTTGGAACCCGCTTGGCAATCCTTTGCCCAATTCCAGCGCACCCGGCCGCTGCAACGGGTAAATCACGGTAGCTTGGGCGGCGTGGTCAGCGGCGGGATTGGCACGGCGCGCGATGCTGATGGCCCGGTCCTGGGCATTGTAATCCGGAAGATATTTCTCGTGCTCCTGGCGGTGATAAGCCGCCTTGGCCTCGTCACCCAATTGCGAGTAGATCAGGGAGAGCGTGTAATGCGCCGTCACGTTTTCCGAGTCCAGCGCCAGCGTCTTTTGGAATGTTTCGGCGGCCAGGTTCAGGAATTCCTTCTGCCGTTCCGGATGACCGCGCTCCATTTGGGCGCGCTCGAAATAGGCCTGGCCCAGTTCGTTGATGACCTCGTAATCCTTGCTGAAGTCGAAGCCGCGCTGGTCGAGTTCGGGATAGCGGTCTTCCAGGATGCTGCGGAATTCGGCGATGGCCTTGTCGAGAAAACCGTTTTGCTCGTCCACCAGTCCGTTGAACCAAGCAATGGTCCACCGGGGCGCAGGCGGATCGAACTTGGCGGCGCGTTGCAGCGCGGCCACCGTGTCGTCCAGCCGGCCTTCCTTGAAATAAACCCGCGCCAGATTGACCGGGCCGTCGGCATGGGCGAGTTTTTCGACGTGCTGGAACGCTTCGGTCGCCTGAATCAATTCGCCTTTTTCGGCCCCGACGCTGCCCTCCAGTAGGAGACCAATGCCATAATCATTCCAGCGCTGCCATACCGGGATGCTGGAGGTTTGCGCGGCGATGGCGGCCATTTGCGCCGCCGTCACATCCACACCTTCGATCGGGAATGTGATTTTGTCCGCTGCGATGGTGACGATGGGCAGGTTGTTGGTCACGGTGAACGGCGCGCCGAGGACGTAGTTGGTGTCGAATACGTAATTCATGTAGAGCGTGTCGAACTTGCGATATTGCAATTTCACCTCGACGGTCAGCGGCCCGTTTTGATCTTCCGGCACGACAAATTCGTAATGCACCGTCTGGCCCGCGCCCGGCGGAATCTGGTGGTTGTAGAGCGGGGTAAAAATGTCCTCCGGATTCCGGCGGTCAATGCGGTTGCCGTTGCGGTCGAGCATATAGACGTTGACGAAATGCGACCACGGATCCACCTCGTTGTACGGCCCGAGTCCACCGTTGCGTCCTATGATCTGGTCGCCGCTCTTCACTTTTGAGTCCACCCAGACTTCATTTGAGTCCACCGTGCCCTGGGTGAACGGATGGCCGACCTTGAGGGTGCGCAGGACGACTTCGAGCAGGTAGCGGTGGCCGCATTTGAGCGCCGGCACCTTGGGCCGCAGCGGCGCAGTCAGGGGGTCATCAATCGCGCCGCCGTCCTTGATGCCAAAAATATCCACCCGCAGCGACCCTTTCAGGAACACCTCCTCTGTCTTCACGTCGTTGGTGTCGTCGCGGATGTACGGGATGCCGGTGTTGGCCCCCGGAAACAGGTGATTGTGGATGTAACGCGTCGAGGTGTTTGTGGGATTGAAAAAGTTCGCCCCGAAATCCTCCGACGCCTGCAACGGCATGTGGCAGCCGGCACAATTTTGCACGGCCTGGGGCGGATAATAAAAGCTGCGGGCGCCGTGTCCCGATACGCCGCTGAGCAGGTAGGTGTCGTAATGGTTCTGGCCGCGGAGGAAATCCTTGTAGTGGTTCAAGTCGCCGGGAATGCTGACCTTGTGGCAGGTGGAGCAATACTCCGCCGTGCGCATGAACGGTTTCAGGAAGGTCTTCTTGTGAAACTCCGGCTTGCCCTTGACCAGTTGCTGGTTGAGGTACTGGAGAAAACGGTTGGTGCTATAGGCAAACGGATAGTGGATCGGCTCGTCAATCGTGTAGTCGGCGTTGCCCCTGGTGCTGTTGATGTGCGTGATGGCATGGCACGCCGTGCAGGTGATGCCGGCCTGCGACGTGGGGTCATATACGTCATCATAATTGGGATTGTCAAACGCGCCGCTGAAGAACGGCACGACATCATGGCAACCGGCGCACCAGCGCGCGGCCTTCACGTTGCCGTCGCGTTTGAGCGAAACCTGCCGGGTCTCGCGCACGCTGAACAGGTACGGTTTGTTGTTGAACGAACTGAAATGATGCGCGCTGTGAAACCAGTCGTTGTAGGCGTCCTGGTGGCAGTTCAGGCAATAGCTGTCCATCATCAGCGTCCGCGCCGGGATGAAATTGCCCGAGGCCGTCCGGGCGAGCGAGGGGTTGAAATATTTTTTGCCTTCCACCGAACCGACCTGGTTTTTTCGCGGATGCGCCGAGTGCAGCAGCACCATGCCGACGGTCAGGACGCCCACCGCCGCGCCCCAGCGCAATCCGACCCGCCATTTGATGCGCGGCCCGGCGAGCCGGTGCAGAATGTAGAGCCAGATGCCTATGATTGGCGTGATGACATGCGCCCAATAGGCGATGGAACGCAGGCGTGGGTCTTTGAGGCCCACGTTCTTGAAATGGAAAATATCAATGCGCGTCAGCAACAGGCCGGTGACCAGGACGGCCAGCGCGGTGAAGAAGAGCAGGTAACCGACCTTGACGGCGCGGCGGTTCGGGCGGTCGTGCGCATTGATGATATGAAAAATGCCGAAGATGACGATGGGCAGGACGATCAGCAGGCCAAGGCCGAGGTGCGTCCCGAACATCACCATGTAAAACCAGTTTTGATAGGTGGTGTTGGGGTCGCTCTTGAACCATTCCAGGAAGGTGATGGCGCTGAGATAAACGGAATTGGAGGCCAGGATGGCGACCAGGGCGAAAATAAAATACAGCAGGAGGCGCAGGCGCGGGCCGATGGCGCGCACGTATTTCTTTCTGGCCGGTCCGCCGGCGGGCTGTATTTCAGTGTCTGCCATGGGATGGCAATTTCAGGCCGGAAGCAGGTTGTTTGCTTCGCGGCGGCATTTCAAGAAGAAGGCGCCCACCTCCTTGGGAAGGGCGCGGCGACTGACGAAGCGGTAGTCGCACTAAAAGTGGGAAAAGGATGGCGGCTGACATGGAATTAGAAGTTGAATTCCACCGCGGCCCAGAACTTTTGGATGTTCACCTTCGGGGCGGTGAGCGCCGGTGCGGCCACGTTTTCGCCAAGGTAATCGGCAAATTCGACCATGACATTCCAGTACTTGCCGAATTTTTTGGAGATCATCACGTCGAATTCCTGGCCGTAGTTGCCGCTGCCGGAGTCGGCGTAGTATTTGTGATAGATGAAACGGACCGGGATTTGCTCCGGCAAAGTTACCTGCGCGTATTCGTAGATGTCCTGCAAGCCGTTGTTCGGGTGGGTGATAAACACCTCCGCCCAGCCATTGAAGGGATGCAAGCTGGCCAGCGGGGTTTTGAAGCCGACCCGTTCGCCGCCCGCTCCCGAGTTGGCGCCGCTGCCCAACACTTCATAGCCGGTGCCGATGGCAATCGGTTTGATATTGGCGCCGAGTTCAAAGTTGTAATAGTCGGCGCTGTATCGCTGCGGATTGTCGGCGTATTGATCCTGCCAGGCGAATTCGGCGCGATAGTCAACCATCACCTTGTCGTTGACGGGCGCGGCGCCGGCAAAGTAACCGCCATATGTCGCGCAGGAGTTCGCATTGCCGGCGCCATTGCTCAGGTCCAGCAGATAGGCGTAACCGACCAGGCGGCCATACGGACACGCCGCATACGACACGTTGATCAAGTGCGACCGCGAGTCAAAGTCCCGGTTGGGACTGGCTGCCGGCAGACCATCCACATCGCCATAGACGCGATTCACGTCCCAGACGTAGCTGTAATACAAATTGAGATCCTTGACCGGTGTGACCCGGGCGCCGATGGCGTCAAAGGTCTGCATATTCTGGCGCCAGCCGGCGTCGCCGATGAACCGCTGGTTGTCGAGGTTGATCTGCTGCTGGCCCACTTTGGCTGAGAAGGGAACATAATTGGTGCTGGTGTACCCCAGCCATGCCTGGTCGAGCCGGGTCATCGGCGGGTCGCCCACCGGCGGACGTGCGCCCTGGCCGTTCGAGCCGGCGGCATTGTAATTGTGTTCCGGTCCCAGCACGGAAATGTTCACTCCTTCAAGCATGCCTTGAAATCCGTAGAGCGGCGCCGTGGTGTAACCAAACCGCGTCCGCACCGTGGGCGCGTAGGAGTTCTTGGTGTAGGGAGTCTGATTGTCCTCGTCCACCTGTTCATAACGCAGACGCACGTTGAGGTTGAACTTCCCGTGCGCAATCGCGTCGGGAACCTCTCCGTTTAAAAATTTCTCCAACGGGTTGGCATCCGCAGCAGCGACGGCGTTGGTGCCGGTGGCGGCGGGTTCGGTGGCTTGGGGAGGCGACAGTGACGGCGGCTGGGAGGTGCCCGCCTGCATGAACGGTTTTTCCTGGGCAAACACCGAGGCGGTGACAGCCAGGACCATGGCTCCGCCGGTCAGGACAATTTTGTTATGACAGTTGGAGATATTGCTCATGATTTGTAGGTAAAGCGGTTGCTGACTGTTTATTGGTTAACTTATGAAAAGTTATGGTTATGTTTCGTAAAAGCCAACCTGTTGGGGATGGGCGGTGCGGTTTCAGGGACGAAAGGCCTGCGGACGGGACGGGTATTACTTCACGCCGAGCTGTTGCAGCTTGTCACGGTAGCGCCGGCTCAATGTCAGGCGCGTGCCGTCGTGGAGGACCAGTTCGCAGCCGCCGTAAAACAGCCGGTGCAGTTCCTTGATGCGCTGCGCATTGACAATGGCCGAGCGGCTGATGCGGACGAATTTTTCCGGCGGGAGCCGGGTTTCGAGCGCACCCAGCGTCTCGCGCAGCAGGTGTGATTTCGCGCCCACGTGCAGCTCGGCGTAATTGTCCGCCGACCCGATCCAGTCAATTTCCTCCAGCTTCACCCACACGACGTGCCCGCCCGATTTCACCGCCAACCGGTCGGTTATTTTGGACGGCGGCAATTCAGCCAGCACGGCCGATTGCCGCTGCTGGACCGCGGCGTCGCGATTCCTGACCTGTTCGATGGCGCGGCCCAACGCCTTCTGAAACCGTTCGCGGTCGAAAGGTTTCAACAGGTAATCCACCGCGTGGACTTCAAAGGCCTTGACCGCAAACCTGTCGAATGCCGTCACAAACACAATCACCGGCATGGGACCGGCGCCCAGGGCTTCGAGCACACCGAAGCCGTCGAGTTCGGGCATCTGTATGTCCAGGAAGAGAAGATCCGGCGGCGTTTTCTGAATGGCGGTGACGGCTTCGCGCCCGTCGGCGTATTCGCCGATGATTTCAATCTCCGGCTCGTTTTGAAGCAACTGGCGCAACCGGTCGCGCGCCAGCGATTCGTCGTCCACGATGAGCGTCCGGATTTTCATGCCCGGGGGGCCTCCTTCCGAAAAGGAATAATCAACCGCACCAGCAACCCGCCTTCCGGCGCGTCGCGCAATTCAAAGCCGTGGGACTCGCCATAAAGTGCCTGTAATCGCTCCCGCGTGTTGGACAGGCCGACGCCTTCCTTGGCCGGCCCATCCTTCCGCAGGCCGGCGCCGTTGTCGCCTACTTCCAGCGTGAGCGCGCCGCCCTCGCGCTGCGACCGCAACTCGATGCACCCGGGTTTGGCGCGCGGTTCAATGCCGTGGCGGATCGCATTTTCCACCAGCGGCTGCAAAATCAGATTCGGCACCCGGGCGTCAAGCGTGTCCGGCGCGATGTTCATTTTCACCGTCAGCCGGCTGCCGAACCGGATTTGTTCGATTTCCAGATAACGCTGGAGAATCCCCAATTCCTCGCGCAGGCTCACTTCCTGGGTGTCGGAACTTTCCAGCGCCGCCCGCAGGAGGTCGCTGAGACGCACAATCATCCGGTCGGCCGCTTCCGCGTCCTGATGCACAAGCGCGGAGATCGAGTGCAGGCTGTTGAAAAGGAAATGCGGATTCAACTGCATCTGGAGCGCCTGTAATTTCGCCTCCGCCAGCCGCTTCTCCAATTCCACCGCGCGCAGTTCGCGCTCCCGATATTTGCGGTAATAGTCGAACGCGAACGTGACCGCGACGATGACCCAGTAGATGAGCAGGTTGAAATGCCACGTCTTCACCAGCAACGGCAGGAAGGCCTCCGCGAAACTCGCGTCGCTCTGAAAACGCCCGACGCCGGCCCGCAGAACCATGTACGCGAGGGAAAATGCCAGGCTGGCCGGCAGGTGCACCGCGAGACTCCGCCGCCGGTGGCCGGATTCAAAATCAAACCGCCGCGCCAGCCAGACGACCGGGATGGACAGCAGGGCGAACACGTACCAGTCCCCGAGCGCGTAGCCGACCGCCTGCCGCCAGGTCACCTCCAGCCCAGCCTTGGCGCTGGAAATGTAAAACTGAAACGCGAAGGACAGCCCGATCAACGTCCAAAAGCCAAACCACAGCAGCCATTTGACCCGGCGTCTTTGAAGCGCGTTTTTAATTGTCATGTTGCCTGATGTTCCAGTTGCTGGTAAAAGCTATAACCGATTTCAAAATGCCAAACAAATCCTCTCTCGCACAAGCCAAAGGAAGCCATCTGGCACCGAGGTCCGGAGCAAAGCTTCCTTTCCCGGGCTCATGTAGCGCAGGTTGGCAACCTGCTGTTTCGCCGACTGGCAGTCGGCAGGACGTTGACCCGGGACGCGGTCTGCGGATTACCAATCCGCGACACAGCAGACTTCCAGTCTGCGCTACCAATTTCCGGGCGCCGTTCGCGGCGCTGTTTTTGGCCGCAAGTGCGTGCGCGCTCCCGGCGGCGGACGAAATTCCCGTGGCTAAATTCACCGACATCACCAGGGAAGCCGGCATCACCTTCGTCCACAACAACGGCGCTTACGGTGACAAACTCCTGCCCGAAACCATGGGCATCGGCGTGGCATTCTTTGATTACGACAACGACGGCCACCAGGATTTGCTCTTCATCAATGGAACATACTGGCCCGGGCACATTCCCGAAGGCAAAACGCCGCCGACCATGGCGCTCTATCACAACGACGGCCACGGCCATTTCACCGACGTCACCAAAGGTTCGGGTCTCGACATCAGTTGCTACGGCATGGGCGTGGCCATCGGGGATTACGACAATGATGGGCTGCCCGATGTTTTCATCACCGCCGTCGGCGGCAATCATCTGTTTCACAACGACGGCCACGGCAAATTTCACGAGGTAACCAAGGAGGCGGGGGTCGGCGGTTCGACGAACGGCTGGAGCACAGGGGCGGCGTTCATTGATTACGACAACGACGGCAAACTCGACCTGTTCGTCTGTAATTACGTGCAATGGTCGCCGGAGATTGACCGGGCGAAAAGTTACGAGCTTCCCAACATCGGTCGCGCTTACGGCCCGCCCCGCAACTTCGCGGGCACGTTTCCCTATTTGTATCACAACGACGGCCACGGCCATTTCACCGACGTGTCGGCGCAGGCCGGCGTCCAGATCAAGGACCCCGCCACCGGATTGCCGATGGCCAAATCACTCGCGGTGGCACCGGTGGACGTGGACAACGACGGCTGGATTGACCTGGTGGTGGCCAATGACACCGTGCCGAATTTTCTCTTTCACAACGAACACAACGGCACCTTCAAGGAAATCGGCGCGCGGTCGGGCGTTGCCTACGACGCCTACGGTCTGGTTCGGGGCGCGATGGGCATTGATTCCGCCCGGTTCCGCAACGACGACACGCTGGGCATCGCCATCGGCAACTACGCCAATGAGATGAACGCGCTCTACGTTGCCCAGCGCGACTCGCTCCTGTTTGCCGATGAGGCCACCCAGGCCGGCGTCGGCCCGGCCAGCCAGAAGCTCTTGAAGTTCGGCCTCTTTTTCTTCGATTACGACCTCGACGGCCGGCTCGACGTGCTCACCGCCAACGGCCACCTCGAACCCGAAATCAATCGCGTCCAATCCAACCAGCAATACCGCCAGCCCGCGCAATTGTTCTGGAACCGCGGCGACAGCAAGGGCACGAGCTTCGTGCCCGTGCCGCCGGACAAGGCCGGCACCGACCTGTTCCAACCCATCGTCGGTCGCGGCGCGGCCTTTGCCGACATTGACGGCGATGGTGACCTCGACGTGGTGCTCACGCAAATCGGCGGCCCGCCGCTGCTGTTGCGCAACGACCAGAATTTGCATCACCATTGGATTCGCCTGAAACTCGTCGGCACCAAAAGCAACCGCGACGCCATCGGCGCGTGGATCAAGGTGCGGGTGAACGGCCAGACGCTCTGGCGACAGGTCATGCCCACGCGCGCCTACCTCTCGCAATCCGAACTGCCCGTCACCATCGGGCTGGGAAACACCGACAAGGTGGACAGCGTTGAAATCAACTGGCCGAGCGGCACGCGGCAGAAGGTGGAAAACGTGCTGATAGACCGCCCGATGACCATCACGGAAAACCGGTAATTGTGGGTCTGGTAGGGCGCCGGCGAACAGTCGTTCGATATTGTTGCCACCCAATCGTCCTCGTCCTCCTCCTCGTTCTCGTAATCGAAAGCAAGCCCACGAGCCGGGTTTTCGAGGACGAGGAGGAGAACGAGGACGAGTCGGAAGATTTGCCACTACTCCGCTTCTGCGTCGTAAGGGCGGATTTCCGAATGCCGGACCTGCCCGCCGAGATTGGCCGTTCGCGCCATCAGGACGCCGACCACCAGCGCGGCCACCAGCAACAGCACGCTGAACCAGCCGGCAACGGCCCGGCCCCGGTAATGGATCAATCCCGCCAACGCCAGGATTCCAAGCGCGATGCAGCCCGCCAGCGCCACGCCCGCCGACGCCTGATGTTGCTCCAGGATGCGTTCGGAAAATCCCGGCAATCCCTTGATCGTGCCCGACGCCGGTTCGCCCGTGAGATAGGACGGCACGGCCAGCACCGCGGCCACGATGAACATGCCCAGCGCCGCCTTTTGAATTTCCCGGCTTCCGCGCCACAAACCGAAGGCCAGCCAGCCCAAACCAAACAAAATGGCCATGACCGGGACGTGGCACAGGAAAAGATGAATGTGCGCGGCAGTGACTGGATTCATGGTGTAAACATGATTGCAACTGGCAGCCGTTGCTGCAATTCAATTTGAATACTGCTTCAAATCCTGCGGTTGCTCGCTCAAATCGTTTTAGCCTTTAGCGTTCAGCCTTTCCCTATTCCCCGCCCGTTTCCCGGCCCAGGTATTTCTTTTCGGCGGTGTCCACGCGGATGATTTCGCCGTTGGCGATGAACAGCGGAACCATGATGGTGAGGCCGGTTTCGAGCTTCGCCTCCTTCCAGGACGAGCCCAAATCGCCTCGAGCGGGCGGAACGGTGTCCACCACCTTGAGCGGAATTTGCTGCGGCAGGACGATGTCGAGGAGCCGGCCATCGAGCCGCAGGGCTTTGTATTCCTCGTTCTCCTTGAGAAACCCGCGGCGCTCACCGAGTTGTTCGTTGCTGAACTCGAATTCCTCGAACGTCTCGGTATCAATGAAAACCTGACCGTCGGCCTGCGCGTAGCTGTAAGTCACGCGGCGGGTTTCCAGCGGGGCCACGGTCACGCGCTCGTTTTCGGCGAAAACGCGGTCAATGAGGCGGCCGGTCGTGAGGTGGCGCAGGCGGGTGTGGAGTTTGTGCCGGGTCTGGGCGGTGCCGCTGGTGTGCATATCCTCGACGACATGGGGAGCACCATCCAGCAGCAGAACCATCTGGCGTTTGAACTCGGATGGCAGAATTGTTTCCATGGTGTCGTTCCCCGCACATGCCGGGATGTTTTGACGGCTACAAAGCTTTAGCCTGAACCCCGCGCAGCGTCAACTACTTCGGACGTATCCATGCAGTCAAGGCCGTGCCGCACGTGCGGCGGGCACGTAGGACAGACGTCGCGCCTGTCTCCATCTTCAAAAACCTCGCTCACTTTTTGGTGTTACTCATCCACCTCTCGAAACCAAACACCCGAAACCGGTAATCCAAAGTTAGAGACAGGCGCGACGTCTGTCCTACGGCATGGTTCCGGTTCAGACCCGCGCCGCTCGTCTTCGTGTCCGATGCGCCATTGGGCGGCTACACGCCTTATTTCCGAAAAGCCAAAAAAATTGAAATAAGCCGGGTGTGAATTGCCAAAACATGAAACAAGTCGTAACTAACTGTTGGTGAATAACTTAACTATTGTAATGGCCGGTTTCTAGGCCTCCCCGTCAAAACTCCAGCGGCACGCGGACGACCAGGCCGCCCATCACGTCGCCGGCTTTGAAATCTTTCTTTGGACTGGCCGGGTTCCGGTTGTGGCAGTCGGCACAGGCGTTGACGGTGGCCACCTCGGCATAGACGGCGGTGAAATATCGGCGGCCGCCGAGCGATTCCCCGCCGTAGTAATTCGTGCCGGGATGGTCGAGGACGTATTGCAGGCCGGCTTTTTCCGTGTCGGTTTCCGGCGCGTTCTTCGGGTTGATCGGCCAGAGCGAGCGCAGGACGTAGTGGAACTCCGCGCCCTGCTGTTGAACGGATTCGGACGCCTGGCGCAGCATCCGGGCATGCAGCGCCATGAGATTTTCATCCTGCCCCGGCGTGCCGCCCGGCGGATAGTTTTGCAAAACCAAGCGGGCATAGGTGTCGTGGTCGGCGGCAATCACGGCATGGAGGGCATCGGCCATTTCCTGCGGCTTGAAGGTCACCGCCGGTTCCGGCGGCGGCGCGGTCTGCACGGCGGGTTGCCGCTCGCAACCGGCCCCTGTCAGAACCAACAGTCCGGCCAGTATGAAACTGACAAGAGCGTACCTTGATACTGCAACAAATCCAGCGCATCGTTTCAGCAGGAACGCCGGATTTATCCGGCAGGATGTTAACTTGTGCAGGCTCACTGCCGCATGAATGCGGCGTTCCGTCGCCGTGCCTAGGTGTGCCCAACCGACAATGTTGCCCGCAAATCTTATTTTGTTCATGGTTGTCATCCGCTATTTGTTCGCTTCCACTCCGGCGGGAATGAATTGCCCGCCCTGCGCTTTGAACAACTGAAGATTTACCTTCCGATTGCCTTGGGAGTCAAAGCTCAAAATTCCGGATGCGCCGGCCAGTGAAAAACTGATGAGAAAAGCCTCATGCGCCGGACGAGCGCCGGTTTGCCTCAAGATGTGGATCAACAACGTCGTCGCGTCGTAAGCCGCCGCCGCTGTTGCGTCCGGTTCATGGCCGAACCGCCCGCTGAAGGCGTTGGTGAAATGTTGAAAGGCGGTTGCGGCATCCTTTTCCAAAATGGGACCGGGCACCATCAATCCTTCCATGGCGCTGCCCGCCGTTTTCGCAAAATCCGCCGAGCGCAACCGGCCCGGTCCGGCGAGCGTGCCGGCAAAACCGGCGGCCCGCAGCGCTTTTGCCAGTGTCCCGGCCGTGGCCGGATCCAGCCAGAGCAAAATGGCGTCGGGATGATTCTTCATGATTTGTTTGCCAAGCCGCGTCGTGTTCGTGAACGACGGGTTCACTTCAATAATTTTCTCGATGGAGCAATTGCTGTTGGTCGCGGCTTCGTTGAGGTCGCGGGCCGCCTCGCGCCCGGCACGTTCGTCTGGAATCACGGCCACCCAATGGCTCGCATGAATGCCGGTGAACAATGTTTTGGCCTCCTCGACGGTGCGCGGAACGATACGCGCCATCCAGGGGACGCCCGTCTGGCTGACAGAGGAATCGGCGCTCAAGGTAATCACCGGCACCGCCGTGCGGCCGGAAACTTGTAACACCAGGTGCGTTGCCGCGCCATCCGGCGGCGCAATCAAACCCATTGCGCCGTCGTCGGTGACCATCCGGGCGGCTTCGACACCATCCGCGCCCCATTGGCCGGTGCGTCCGCGAATGATGAGGTGGACGCGCGGTCCGGGAGATTGATTGGCCAGTGCCACGCCGAGCGTTGCGCCGTCGTGCAGGCTGGCGGCCCCTGGTTCTTCCGGCGGCACGAGCAGGCCGATGACGAGGTTGGTGTTGTCATCAGCAGATGTTTCGCTCGCGTGCAGGAATGCCGTGCTTGTTATCACGGCGATGACGACAAAGGCAAGACGCGCGCTAAAGCCTGTCTGAAAACTCGTTTTAGCTGCGACGTCTCTAAACGGAGTGCGCCCGTCCCGGGCGCAGCCATGCGGGTATTGTCGGTACACTCGAAAAATCCACGCCATCCGTCTTGCCAATGTTGCTGCGCCCGGGGACGGACGCACTCCGATGTCGAATTTAGGCGCGCGACCAGACACAAAAAAGCGGTGCGGTTCGCTGCGCCCGAGGCAGGCGTGCTCCCCAACTCCGGTTTCCGGGTTGAAAAGCATGAATTACTTCGCGGCGGTTTGGGGCGGCTTTGCTTTCGGCGGTGGAAAGTAATGCCAGCAGCCTTGCCGGTATTCGGCATAAACAATCGGCGCGATGTTGTCCGAGCGGCCGTCGAAGCGCATGTAACCGCACACCCCGTTGTATTCGTTGATGGCTCTCATCTGATCTTGAATCCGGTAGCGGTTTGGCCCGGCTTTCTTGATCGCGTCAATGAGCATTTGCGCGCCGTCATAGGCATAACCGGCGTAAATGTCCGGTTTCATGCCGTAACGTTTTTGAAAACGCGCGACGAAATTCGTCCATGACGGATCGGTTTTTTCCGGATCGAAAGGATAGGCGGCCGTTGTGCCTTCCGCCACCGCCGGACCAGCGAGCTTGACGAAGTCCGGGTCCACGAGCCGGTCGAAGCCATAGAACGCGGCCTTCACGCCCGCCGCCCGCAATTGGGCCGCAGCCGGACCGGTTTCGGCGGGATTGCCCCAGAAGACCACGGCTTCCGGATTCGCCTGTTTGATGACGGCCACCTGCGTGTCGAACGTGCGGTCGCCGTCCTTGAAATTGATTTCCTGCAACACGGGATGGCCGAGCCGGCGCACGGCATCCACGAACGGCCGGACGCCCATGCGGCCCGGACGGCTGTTGCCGCGGAACACGACGATTTTGGTCAGGCCGCGTTCCTCCACCATCAGCCGGGCAAGCAGATAACCCTGCTGGCGGTTGTCGGGAAAATCGCGCAACAGCCAGGGAATTTGCGTTTCGGTCAGCGACGGGTCGGGATCGGAACAGTTGACCATGAACATCTCGGTCTTCAACACCGTGCGCAGCGCGACGTGCGTGGCGTCGCCGTCAATCGTACCGATGAACGCCAGCGCGTTGGTGTCGGCGAATTCGATGGCGATGTTCGCGGCGCTGCCCCACTGCGGCGAGTCAGCCTTTTCGATAAGCTCAAACGGCAGTTCGCCGGGCAGGCGCGCGGCGTTGGCTTCTTCGATCGCCAGCATCACGCCCTTCTTGCTCATCTCGCCCCGGACCGCTTCCGGGCCGTAAGGCGGCGGACTGAGCAGCCCGACCCGGAGTGTTTTCAGGTCGGGTGGAGCAGGATAATCACGGCCCGGCCCGTAGAATGGCAGCCGGGTGAGCCAGTAACGGTAGTAAGGTTCAATATTGCGGTAGGGCAGCATTTCCTCCGGCACGTTTCCGTAGAAGGGATAGTTGCCTCCATAGAAAGGATAGTCGCCCTCCGATTTTTGCGCGGGCCGCGTGCCCGGCGGCAGGACCGGTTCGGCGATGAAGTTGGTGCTGGGAGTGGTGTCCTCCTTTTCTTCGTAGGCGCACCAGCCGGCCGGCGCGAGGACCAGCAGACCGGTCAAAACCAGGAATAGTTTTTTCATGGCACCTCCTACTTTATGAGAATGGCAATAGCTTCGATCTCCACCAGCAAATCACTCCGGCAAATCCGCGCCTGGATGCCGGTGCTGGCCGGGAACGGGTTCAGCCCCAGCGCGTGGAAAAACTCGTTGCGGATGGAGTTGAATTCGCCGTAGTCGCGCTCGATGTCGCGGATGTAGCAGGTGGTGCGAACCATGTCGTGCCAGGTGGCGCCCTCGCTGGCGAGCAACCCGGTGAGGTTGTGGTACGTGCGCCAGAGCTGGGCGCGGAAATCGCCGGGGTAAAGCGTCTCGCCGTTCGGACCGACGCTGGCGGTGCCGCTGAAGAGCAGATGCGTGATGCCGCCGGGCAGGTCCACGCGCAGGCCGCGCACGAAGGCCGCGCCGTAGTCCGCCGCTTCGTTCAAGACTTTCGGCTCGGTGATGGCCTTTTTGCTGACCACTTTCCTGCCTTTCGGCAATTGTTTGATGATGCCGCGGGGCGCGGGTTCGCTCGCGGGCAAACCGAGCGCGCGCCGCTCGATTTTTTCCGAGTCGGAATAGTTGATGATGCGATCTGCCTGACTGCCAGGAATGATGAAGTTTGTTTTCATAATATTTGGTGACCTTTCTTAAATGTTGGTTGTTATTTGGCGTCCGCGACTTTGGTTGGTTTTGGCGGGGCCGCGAAAATCGCGTGCGACAGGCCGTCGGAGGTGGCGAACCAGGCTTCCTGGTCATCCACCCAGATGCCGAGGACGAAATCATTCGGGAGTTTGGTGGACATCGTCCGCGTCTCGACGGGCCGGCCCGGACGCGCGATTTCGACGATGCCTTCGCCCTTTTCATTGGTGCGATAAGTGGCCCAGGTGTTGCCATCGGTCACGGAAATGCCGCGGTCGGTGCCCACCCAGGCGACGCGGCCATGGGGCCAGATGAAGTTGACGAAATTGGAAATGAGCGGTGATTTCTTCTCCTGCCACGTGCGCCAGCGCGAGCCGTCGTAGCGCGACATGCCGAAATACGTTCCCTGCCAGAGAATGTCGTCCTCCCAGGCAATCCAGGAGGTGATGTCGGAAACCGGGCCGGCGTCATGCACAAGTTCGTAATGAAAATCACGGTCCGGATCGCGGTGTTCCTTGAAAATCTTGTTGGACAGCTCGTATTCGAGAATGCCGCCGCCCCAAACGCCCACGAAAATGCGGTCTTTCGCGCCTTTCACCGCATACACCCACGGTTCATGCATGACGGTGTTGCTTTGGTCGTAAATGGCCCATTCGCCAGTCTTGAGATTCAACGACCCCAGGCCTGCGGCGGTGGCCACCCAGAGCGTGTCGTCCATGATGTCCAGGCCATAAATCACGTTGTTCGGCAGCCCGCTGGTGGTTTGCAGGTAGGTGGTGATGTGTCCGGCGCTGTAGCGGTTCAACCCGCGCATGGTGCCGATCCACATGTCGCCGGTGCGCTTGTCTTCCACCATGCACAAAACCATCTTGTGGCTCAGGCCGTCCTCGACGCCGATCCGGCGGAATTTCCCGTCCTCGCGCACCAGCGCTCCGTTGTAGGTGCCCACCCAAAGTTTGCCGTCGCTGGCGCGTAACACGCAGTGGGCCTTGTGCGTGGGCAATCCGTCCTTTATCTGGAAGTTTTCAAACCGGTCAATCAACGGGAACGGCAGGGGCAGATCGTTCGTCGCCGTTTCCGCGGCACGGACGCCGGTCGCGCCGGCAAGGGAAAACAGCAACACCATTCCCGCCGCGAGCGTCAGAGAATTTAACGTGGTTTTCATGGTTGCATTCCTTTCGGTTCAGAGGGTTTTCAGATAATCAACCAAATCGTTGAGCTGGATTTTGTTCATGTAACTGCTCACGCCGTGCTGGTCGTTCGGGTTGTAAATGGTCCAGAGTTCCTCCAGCGATTGTGCCCGGCCGTCATGGAGATACGGCGCGCTGGCGGCGACGCCCAGCAAATGCGGCGTGTCGAACATCCCTCCGGTACCCACGTCAAACGACAGCCGCACCGAGTAAAGCGGCGGGCGATGACAGGTCGAGCACCGGCGCTCGTGCGGAATCTCCTGGCCGCCCGGGGTCTTGGTGGCGAAGAAAATCGCCTTCCCGCGCTCCTGCGACGGCGTCAGGGTGCCGTCCGCGCTCCGGGTGGCGACACGGTGCGGCGGCAGCGATTTGATGTACGTCGTCAGATCCAGCAGCTCCTTTTGCGGAATCGGGTCGGTGCGCATCAGCACCCGGGCGAAACGCGGGCCGCACTGCACTTCGAGGGTGGGATTTTTCCCGTTCCACTTGAACGGCTCGGTGCCGGCCACGCCCATCAGGCTGCGGTTGTCGAGCAGGTTGTCGCCAATGCCGCTCGTGTCAAAATCATAACTGAGGCCGTCCACATGGCCATCAGGATGGCAGGAGCGGCAGGAAAATTGATTCTGGAAGGTGAAACCCGCCTTCGTGAAAACCTTTTCGCCGCGGCGAATCGGATCATTCAATCCACCGTCGCCCAGCACAATCCGGCCCTGCGCGGCCACGCTTTTCGCGTCCACCACGAGGATGCTGTCCGCCAGCCGTTCCGCGACGAACAGCGTGCCGCCGTCAGGGCTGAGCGCCAGTTGTTTGGGATTGCGTTCGGTGGGAATGCGGGCTGTCACGTATTCGGGTGCAAGTGACATGTCGTAAACCGCCTCCCGTTTCGCCGCCGGGTCCGCTTTTTCCAGCCAGCCGGCCAGCCGTTCCAAATCCACCACGGTGACCACGTCACCGCCGCCGGACGCAACAAAGGCGCGCCGGCCAGCCGGGTCCACCACGATGCCCGACGGGTCGGCGAAATAATTGTTCGCCTCATCGAGCGGCATCTGGATGACGTTGCCGGTTTTGATGTCGGTGACCGCCAGTCCGCTCGACATCACCCAGCCGTTAGCGACCTGCGTAATCGGGACGAGATTGCGCACCTTGACCAGCGGCGCCAGCATCCAAGGACGCGACGGCACGGCGCAGATGCCTTCGGATTGATGCGCCGAGTCCAATGTTTCGCGCCGCGCCGTGCGCGCCGTCATCGGATCAATCTCGGTGATTTCCGACGCGGGAATGGTATGGCCCGTGGCCAGGCTAACCAGGCGGTTGGCGATAAACGCCCGCGTTCCGTCCGGTGTGATGGCCACGGCAAACGGGTCGCGACCCGCCGAGGGCCGGCCCAATTCCTGCAACGGCGAAACGGAGAGGACGGAAATGTCGTCCGACATGGAGTTGGCCACCACGAGGCGGTCACCAGCGGCCGTGCGGCAAAAGGCCACGGCCACCGGAGCCATGCCCACCGGCACGGACCCGGTTTCGCTCAAGGTTTGCGTGTCCAGCACCGCCAGCCGGTCTCCGTCCCGGCAGGTGACGAAGAGATTTTTCCCCGCCGCGTCCAGGGCCAGTCCAAACGGACGGCCCGCCACTTTGGCCCGGCGCAGAACCTGCCGCGAGGCCGTGTCCGCCTCGGCCACTTCGTCGCGGTCGTCGAGGGCGATGTAAATTTTCTTGCCGTCCGGCGAGACCGCGAGCCCGGCGGGCGCGTCGTGATGCGGCCGGGGCTGGGCCCAGCGCAACCGGTCGGTGGAAACGAGGTGACAGTTGAAACAGGTCACTTTCGCAAGGTTCTTCTGATGGGACATGCGCAGCATGTGATCAGTCCAATAATTCTGCCGGAGCCAGAGCGCCACGCCGGCGAGGCCCGTCAGAACCAATAGAATGACCAGGACGCGTTTTTTCATCAGTTGGATTTGGGGGGGGTTGGCTCCGCATTTTTCAGCCCGAGACTCGTTATGGGGACGCTCACGGCCAGGGGACGGTGATTGTGCGGCGCGCGGTTGTGCGGTTCGTGGCAGCCGATGCAGGAACGGTTCTCGGCCGGCCGCACCCAAATCATCGGCGCTTCCCGCCGCAGGACCTGGCCATTTTCATCGAGCGCCTCGAAACCGATCGGCATGTCCGCCGGCACTTCCGCCAGAAACGAACCATCCGCCTGCACCGGCACCTCGCCGAGCGCGCAAACGTTTCCCGGCGACGTTTGCGCCAGCACGCGGACATGGGTTGCCAGGGGCGTTGTTCCGTCCGCCGGGTCGTTGGAAAAATTCGCGTTCAGACAAAGAATTTTTCCGGTGGATTTCGTGAGGTCCATGGTTGAAAGCCGTCCCATGGGCTGGCGGTGCGGAGACACTTCGACCGCCTCGCAATTATTCCAGGCCGGATCAGCCAGAAGCGGTGTGCCCAGCCCGGTCGCGGTGGAGTTGACGCGGAACAGCGCCAGAGAAGCCTTGGCACCCGATGAATTTTCGGCGCACACCAGCAAATCACCATTGCTTGCGGCCTCCACCGAACTGACGCGCGCCGTCACACCGGGAAACAGCGGTGCGCGGCTTTGAAACGGCCTGGCCATGCGGACAAATTCCGCCGCACTGGAGCCGGATTGTGAAATCAGAAAGGCGACGCGGCCATCGGCGAGCAGTCGGGGCTGCTGGATGCTGGAGGCAGAATCTTCCGGGCTGGCGAAGGCGGTGATTTCCGTACCGTCGTTGTTGACTGTGAACAGCGCCGGGCCGGAAGCGGAGTTGGATGACTCCGGCGGTTGCGTTGAGACAAACAGGATTCTTCCGTCGGCAAGCATGGTCGGCTCGGTGATGCTGCGGGAGCTGAAAGTCAACTGGCGTGGCTGGCCGCCGGGCGATTGAACATAAAGCGCGGACGGTGGCTGGCTGTAATTGGGCCCGCCGATTTTTGGCACCGGTGAAGCGAAGACCAGGCTCCCGTTCGGAAGCAGCGTCGGGCTCATCGCGCCGCCAGGCATCGCGGTCAGCATTTGAGGACGTCCACCCGCCAAATCTTCCTGATAAATTTGCCAGTCGCCCGCAGCGCTGGCTTTGCCCGCAAAGAAAACACGCTGGCCGTCATAGGAAATTACCGGATTACCGGCGGCGGCCAGACCTTCCGAAAGCACTTGAACGCGTCCGGAACCAGGCGGCGCCTCCATCAGCACGACGCGGCTGCCAGGCGGATAACGCGAATCCAGAATGTCCGATGCCGGAGTCGCGGCGGCGGTCGCTGACGATTGCGTCAGAACCAGCGCGCCGGTGGGCGGCACGGGTTTGCGGCAACCGGCGCCAGCCAGCAAAACGAGGCTGGCGGCAATAACGGAAATTTGAAAATGCCTGGCCACGTTCACGTTTATTTCCGCTCGCCGGGTTCGCGGACCTTGAGGATTTGATCCACCTTGACGTTGGTCAGTTCCTGGGCCTGTTTGCTCGGCCATAGGATTTCGATGCGGTCCACAGTCGTCGCCTTGCCCAGGCCAAAGTGCAGGCGGCGGTCGCTTTGCATGAGAAAGCCGAACGCGCAGCGCGATTCGCCGAAATACGTCTTGCCGCCAGCGGTCACCTTCACTTTCGCGCCGAAGCCGTCGCGGTTGCTCTTCGTGCCTTCGAGATCGAGCGTAATCCAGTGGTTGCCGGATTTATCGCGGTTGTGCAGCAGAAAAGGCCGGTCGCCCATCGTGGTCACGATGATGTCCATGCGGCCGTCGTTGTCGTAATCCGCCACCGCGCTTCCGCGGGCGCGGATCTTGGTGGTGAAATACGCGCCGCCCTTGGCTGCCGCGTCCGTGAAAGTGCCGTCACCGCGGTTTTCCAAAAGCAAACTTTCCCAGCCGACGAGGTAATGCGGGTCGCCGTTGGCGATGAAGATGTCGAGCTTGCCGCTGTTGTCGAAGTCGAGGAAGCAGCCGCCCCAGCCGACGAACTGCGCGGTCAGCGAGCCGAGGCCCGACGCCATCATGCGGTCGTCATAAACCCCGTTGGTCGTGCCCATGTAAAGCGAACCGTATCCGAGGCGCGTCACGAGAATGTCTTCCATGCCATCGCCGTTGCAATCGCCGATGGTGGCGGCCATGGAACCGGCGGCCTCGCCCATCGCGTTGAAGGCCACGCCGGCCTGGAGCGCAACGTCCTTGAAATGCCCCTTGCCGTCGTTGAGCAGCAGCAGGTTCGGCGTGCCGTCGTTGGAAATGTAAAGGTCCGGCGCACCGTCGCCGTTGTAGTCGTACACGGCCACGGACATCGCCCGGTGCCCGGGAATTTCAATGCCGGACGCCTTGCTGACGTCCTCGAACGTGCCGTCGCCGCGGTTGTGGTAGAGTTTGTTGAATTGCGGTTTGTAGGAAAGCGGGCCGGGATAAGCGTCGGGGTTGTAGTAAAGTTGATAGTTCGGATCGAAGGTGAGGTAGTTCGCGACAAAAAGGTCGAGATTGCCGTCATTGTCCGCGTCCAACCAGACCGCGCCGAGGCCCGTGCCACCGAGGTTGGCAACCCCGGCCTTTTCTGTGACGTCCTCGAACGTCCCGTCGCCGCGATTGTGGAAAAGATAGGAGCGCCCCACGCCAACGACATAAAGGTCGGTATGGCCGTCATTGTCGTAATCGGCGGCGACGGCGGCGGTGCAATAACCCAAGCCGCCCATGCCACCCAAGCCGGCTTTTTTCGTGACGTCCTCGAACGTGCCATCGCCGCGATTACGATAAAGACGCGGTCCTTCGCAGGGTGTGCCGGGCACATGATGCGTGACACCGTCGAGCGGACCGGAATTCACCAGGAACAAATCCATCAGCCCGTCACCGTCGTAATCCAGCCAGCACCCACCCGCGCCGTTCGATTCGAGGATGTTCGCAATTTTTGTATCGCAGAACTGGTGGACGAAATTGATGCCCGCCTTGGCGGTGACATCCTCGAACAAATCATTTGGTCCGGCAGGGATCGGCGGAGTGACGGCCAGCGCCGGCACCAATGGGCGCGGTGCGCCGGCGATGGGTTTGGCGAGCTGTCGTTTGATGGCGATGGCGGCCAGCGCCAAAACCAGACCAACCGCGATGACGGCGGCGAACCTGCATAAATAACATTTGGGGTTGTTCATAAAAAAGTCATGCGCTGGCGGACGTGGCTGCCGGTCGGGCGTCGTGGGAGAAAGGCATCTGATTTGCCATCAACAACGACTATGAGTTAGCTTTATATTGTCATTAGTGCTGCTTGGAGTCGGCCTGTTGATTAAATTACTATATTATCATTTACTGCCAAATCGTTCTGGGATGGGCGGTTTGCTTTTGGGGATGAGTGGATAAAAGGCAGGGTGGCCTGGCCATCGGGCGGCACAAAGGAAGCTGGCTGCCTTGCGACGGGCGCATCTTGGCACCGCCATCGGAACGCCGGATTCATCCGGCCCGCCACACGCGCAGTTTGCCCCACTGCCGGATAAATCCGGCGTTCCACGCGGGCACGGCATCGTTGCCGGGTGATGGGGTCAAGGGCGTGTTGGCCAAATTATTTTGGAGACGGCGGAGCGCGGCTGTCTCCAGCCGCAGCAGGTTGGAAAGCTTGGGAGCGTTTGGCTCGATTTCCCCGCGTTTTTTTGTTTCGTGCGTGCTGCGCCTGAGACTCCGATAAATCGCGAGCAGGCAGGCGCGCTCCGTCAGTGAGGCGGTTGCACAGATACAGTATTCCTTTGCCATCCGTCGCGGACCAACGTGGATTGACGCGGGATTTCCGCATGCATGCCGGGGATTCTTCACCCGGCCACTCCCCGCCGCCCGCCACCGGGCAAGGAATGTGGGCATTTTGCCAAGAGTCGTGTAGTGACGGTTTCGCCGCCGGTTTAACGTGCCCATGAGAATTGTGGAAGCAGCCAGTCAAAAACACTTGAACTCGACCGCCGCCAAACCAACCAACGGGAAAGAAGGCCTTGCGCTTCCGGAGACGGCCTTTGGCTGCCCGCGCGATTTTCTCAACAACCGCTTTGTGTATGCGGTGATTTCGGCACGCGCCCACGGTTTGTCGCTGGGCGTGAACATGAGCCCGGACAAGCTGTGCAATTTTGACTGCCTCTATTGCGAGGTGGACCGCCGGAATCCGCCGCGGGAAACAAAGCTGGACGTGGACGCGATGGCCGCGGAGCTTCACAAAACGCTCGTGTTCGTGCTGGCGGGAAAATTGCATGACCGTCCGTTTTATTCCGCGCTGTCGGAGGAATTGTTCGCGCTGCGCCACGTGGCCTTGAGCGGCGATGGCGAACCGACCCTCGCGCCGAATTTTGCCCAAGCCGTCGAGTCCATCGTGCATATCCGGGCACTGGGCGAATTTCCGTTTTTCAAAATCGTGCTGATTACGAATGCCACCGGGCTGGACCGGCCCCAGGTGCAGCAGGGGTTGAAATATTTCACGAAGTCCGACGAAATTTGGGCGAAGCTGGACGGCGGCACGCAGGCGTTTTTCAACCGGGTGGACCGGTCGGGCGTGCCGCTGGAGAAAGTGCTGTCCAACATCCTGCTGGTGGCCCGCCAGCGCCCGGTAATCATCCAAAGCCTGTTCACGGCCGTCAACGGCGAAGAGCCGCTGTCCAAAGAAATCGAGGAATACGCACATCGGCTCAAGGAATTGCGGGTGGCGGGCGCGGACATTCCCCTCGTGCAGATTTACTCCGCCACGCGGCCGATGTTTCACGCGGACTGCGGGCATCTGCCGCTGAAAACGCTTTCCCACATCGCGCATACCGTGCGTCACGTGTCCGGCCTCAAGGCGGAAGTGTTTTAACCAGCCGCTTCGTCCTCGGAATCATATCAACGCCGAGACGCAGAGACGCCGAGAGCCGCGGGGCTTTTTCATTAACCACGGATGGACACGGATAGCCTGACCGATGAATGCCTTTTTGACCTTGACCCACCCATCCTCTGCTCATAGCGTCCCATTCCAGAGAAAGAATTAGTCAAAACCGACTCAATGTTTTCCGGCTTAATATCAACTTAGCATGAAAAGAGTCGTTGTAATTAAATAGTTAGGCATCGTGACATCGTGCGTCTTCATATCTATGTTTAGTCCAATTGCGACACTGATTGTTGGTTTGATTGTTGCCTACATTGCGTGGCAGCAATGGCAGGTTGCTCATGCCAAACTGCGACTTGATTTGTTTGACCGACGCTACAAGGTTTATGATGCGACCAGACAATTTCTGGGTTGTATAATGCAAGCAGCGACATTTTCGGATTCACAGTTATTTACGTTTTATGCCGGAACTTCCGACGCGCAGTTTTTGTTTGATAAGGAGGTTGTGGATTATCTTAAGCAGATAGCGCATCGGGCGATTGACATGAGATTGCAGAATAAGCTTTTTCAGCGTTTGCCAGATGGTGAGGAGCGTTCCGCTAAAATTGAGGCAGAGCATCAGCATCTTTTGTGGTTGACTCATCAGATCACCGACATGACCCTGACCTTCGCTCCTTATCTTGGTTTTTCTAATATACGATGATATTTTCCATTTTATATTCGTAAAAGCCATCATCAGACCTAAAAAGATTATGGTCCAAAAAACGATGCCTAACAAGGGCGCTGCACCGCAACAGCCGGTATGCACTCCACGTTCAATGATTTCGGTCATTATGACCGTCCTTTCTGCGCTCCACCACCGCCGCCACCGGCTGTGGGTGAGCTTGAGTTGTTAGGCCACTTCGCGCCACAATGAAAAGACAACCCAAAAAACAGTCAATTCTAACTGGTGTCGCTGGTGAGTATTTTGTTGCCGCCGAGTTGTCCCGGCGCGGTCACATAGCATCCATCACCCTTCGCAATACACGAGGCATGGACATCCTAGCTACCAATCTGGACGCATCGCGCTCTATCACGATTCAGTGCAAAACAACACAAAAGTCTAGGAAGGCTTGGTTGCTTAACGAGAAGTGCGAGGATTTTTATTCGCCCAAGCATTTCTATGTTTTCGTTACGCTTGGTAGCGTTGATGAGCGCCCCAGTTACCATATCGTGCCAAGCCGCATCGTTGCCGAGCGAGTTAAGACAGGACACCGTAATTGGAAGCGGAAACGAAAACGCGAAGATGGTGAAGATGCAGGTGAGACGTCAGTGCGCCTTTTTTCAGACGCAGGCGACGAGTTTCTCGAAAGATGGGATTTATTAGGATTATGAACCAGCCGTCTAACAAATCGCGAGGC
>PLAY01000186.1 GCA_003134375.1 Limisphaerales bacterium
CGGCGCTTTGACTGGCCGGCTTTCCTGCGGGCACTCGGAAACCGGCCAGACAAATCGCCGTAAATGAAAGCTAGACGGTCACGCACTCAACGGTCGTTCTGAAACCGCACTCAACTCCGCCGTCGTCCGTTCATGCCACTCCCGACCTGCTCCGTTTCGCTGCCGGTTTCAGAACACCCGTTCAGTGCGCCCATCATCATCCAATTTGATACGTTCAGCCAAACGCGATTCTGACGGCTTTCTGAAACTTGAAAGTCTTGATTTTTTCGAGACACCATCCCCTACCAAAATCGGTAGTGAAAAACGCAAACAAAAACCAGGCAACTAAAAGCGACAAAAAGCGACAACGCATTTGTCACTTTTCGTCGCATCCACTCCTGACATTTCGTCGGCACTGGCCGCTTTTCGTCACTTGAATTTGTCGCCATTCGTCGCCCTTTGCCGCTACACGCGGCGTGATTTCATCTCACTTTAACTTTCACCTGCTCTCATCCACCGTTTTTCGTTATTGGGCTATTCTGTCCGGCGATGACTGAAACAGCACATCAAAAACGCGGCGGCAAACCGTTCCACAGCATTTTGGAACCGCACTTTGATTTCATCCGCGAGCTGCGCCAACGGCGCAAGACGTGGCAGGAAATCGCCGACTTGCTGTTGAGTGAAAAGGGCATCCGCGTCACGTTTCATGCTCCGTATCTATTTTACCGGCGCAGATTGAAACGCGCTGCCAAACCGCATTGGGAAGATGCGGAAAATAATTCCGAATTCCAACCCGCCCGCCCCAACGCAGCGGCCAGCCGGCCGCAATCACGCCAATCGCCGTTGCCGAAACCAAGCCCTTTTACCCGTCCAAACATCGAAAAAATTAACACCGACCAAGAATTCACATGAACACCAACATCACCAAACGCATCCACATCAATCCCCAATCCAAAGGCAGCCTCGGCAAAAGTTTCGAGGCCGAGTTCCGCACCGCCTGGCTCGATTATCACGGCATACAGTGGAACGGCTCTGACCTCGATGACCGGCACCATTCGTTTGCCGATCGCCATCCCGAACAGGTGCAGTCCTACACGCTGGGCAATGACGATGACAGCAAATCCACACTGCTCGGATTATTTCGCAACGTGTCGCGCAGTGACGCGCCGGTTCATGTCATTGATTGCCGGGCGCAAGCCGACGGTCTCATCGTGCAGGCATTGGAATCGTTGCAACTGCTCGAATCACTCGCCACCCAGGGCATCCGGTTCACTTTTTTCCTGTTTCCCAGCGAGGACACCGAGAGCATGAACAATCTGCTCGACCTGTTTTATTTCGCGGGCGACCGCGTGGATTATGTAATTGTGCACAACCCGGCAAAAGTGAGGACGAACCTGTTCAAGAAATCCAACATCGAGGCCGAGCTGAAAAAGTTTGGCGCGAAAGAACTGACGTTGCCGGTGGTGACATCCATCACGTTGCTGGCCATCAAACGCGCCGAGGCCAAGGCCGGACGCAAGTTGAGTTTCGCGGAAGTCGCCACGCCCGGCACGCCGCATCTGGAATTGATGCTGGCCGGGGAAATGCAGTGGGCGATGCAGCAGATGTTCCGGCAATACGGCGCGATTGCCGATTTGCTGGTGCCAGAGCAACAGGTGCCGGAAGTCGAATCACAGCCGGAACCGGCGGCAAAACAGGCCCGCCCAAAACACCCGATGCTCAACTTGGGCGAATGAGTATGGACTTGGATAAAGATGATTTGGCGGCGCTGTGCGCCGGGCTGACCACGGATGAAGTGGACCGGGTTCATCGGCTGCTGCATGAATGGAATGTCGGGCCGGATAGCAATTTCCCGGTGCAACTGGCGTTGTTGACCAGGGCGCAATGGCGCATCGCGGCCAATCTGCCGCGCTTGATAAATGATTCGCGAAAATTGATCGAACTGCATCTGGGGGAATACCGTCGGCAGAGTCAGGCGATGGCAGATGATTTTGCCGGCACGATGGACGGCCAGAACAAGGAGTTAAACAAAACAGTCGAAATTCACATTCAGGCAATCCGGCAGGCGGCGGACCAAATCAAGGTGCAGCTTGCCGACGCGGAGGCGGTTGCCAGTCGGATCAAATCTTTGATGGAAAGCGCAGCGTCTGAATGGGAAAACATCAAGGCCAGCACCACGGCTCAATGTGAACGGTTGGAACAAGTCTCCAATGACTTGCAGGACCGTTTCGCGTGGCGGGTGATGCTTCGGTCGGTCGCCTGGTTTTTGCTGGCTCTCGGCTATGGAATTTGCATCGGGCATTACTGGATTCATTGAGTTTTGCTCATGGCGCAGTCGCGCTGACAATGACGCGCGCCAATCCAGATTCAATTGTAGGTCGCCGGTCGTCGCGTCAAGGTAGTGCCTCGGTATGCCCTCGGCCTCCACCGTTGACCCGCCGTCCGGCTCCGGGGCTTTTGCGTTTAGGATTTGGCGCGTGGTGAATTGCTTGCGACAAGAATGGCCAGCCGCACCGGACGCCTTGAAAGTCATGTGTGCGAAAAACTTTTCAACGACGGCAAGATTCGGCATCATGCCCGAAGTTTCCGAAAACGGTTGAGGATTGTTGTGGGCAGAACGGCGGGCAAACATTTTGTATGACGAAACGAAAGATGACAGCCACAGGTTTGGCAAAAACCAGCGGACAGGATGGCAAACTGCCCGGCGCGCTTCCCGCTGGTTACACCACGCTCCTCGCCGACCTCAAGGCGCGGGTCCGCGCGGCGCAGCTTCGCGCGGTGGTTTCGGTCAACCGCGAGTTGATTCTGCTTTATTGGGACATTGGTAGAATCATTGTCGAGGCGCAAACAACCAAAGGCTACGGCAAGCAGGTGGTGGAACGGTTGGCAGTTGACCTGCAAAAGGAATTTCCCGGCACGGCGGGTTTCTCGCCGCAAAACGTCTGGTTCATGCGCAGCTTTTATCTGGCTTGGCCGGCGATGCCTGAAAAACTCTCACAAGTTGTGAGAGAATCCAAAACCGCAATTCTCTCACAGCCTGTGAGAGAATCGGCCACATCGGCTCCGCCAGCGCCCATTTCGGAATTGCCGTGGGGACATAATCGCCTGCTCTTGACCAAGCTGGAGACTCCCGCCATCCGCCTCTGGTATGCCCACAAGGCCATCGAACACGGCTGGTCCCGCGCGGTGCTCACGCACCACATTGAGACGCAACTGCACAAGCGCGAAGGCAAAGCCGTCACCAACTTTCAACGCACCCTGCCGCCGCCGCAGTCCGATCTCGCCGAACAAACGCTCAAAGACCCCTACAATTTCGATTTCCTCACGCTCCACAGCGACGCGCATGAGCGCGACCTCGAACAGGGTTTGCTCGACCACATCCAGAAATTCCTGCTCGAACTCGGCGTTGGTTTCGCGTTTGTTGGCCGGCAATATCACATGGAAATCAGCGGCCAGGATTATTATCTCGACCTGCTGTTCTATCACCTCAGGCTGCGCTGCTACGTCGTGATTGATCTGAAAATGAAAGCTTTCGCGCCGGAATTTGCGGGCAAGATGAATTTTTACCTTTCAGCCGTGGACGACCAGTTGCGCCATGCCGATGACCGACCGTCCATCGGCCTGCTGCTGTGCAAGGAACGTGACCATCTGACCGTTGAATATGCGCTGCGCGATTTGAAAAAGCCCATCGGCGTCGCCCAATGGCAGACCAAACTGGTCGAATCCCTGCCCAGGAACTTGAAAGGCAGCCTGCCGACCGTGGCGGAAATTGAGGCTGAACTTGACAATGCACGCGCTAAATAAAGCGGCGACTGCTTCTCGAATTGTGCGAGGCAAATCGCTTACGTTCATTTCCGCTTTGGCCTGACAAAGTTGGCGCAAAACCTCTTGCCGCATTTTTTGGTTTTGGTAACATCAAATTTCGGATGAAAAAGTTTGGCCTGGGTGCAATTGTTTTTGTCGCACTCGCATTGGCGGTGTGGGGATTTTTTTTATTCAGGCAACATGGCCAGTCCCGGCGAATTGCTTTGCAGTCAATTTCCAAACTGGCTTCCAACTTGGCGAATCCACACGGTTCAGAATTATTGGACATTGTTCTCATTCCCGCTGCCATCCAAGACCGGACTCCGGCGGAACAACAAGAATTCCTGGACAAAGCTTTGAACGCCGAAATTTCACCCGCTGGCGTGCTTGCGTTAAAGCGCCATGCCGAATTCGGCGATTTGAAGTCGGTTTTCCCCAAAGAAGCCGCCGCTTGGTGCCGACAGGCTGGTGTGAACGCCGATGATTGCGTTGCCTTCAAAATGGAACACGACGGCATTCGCGCGGAAGTCGTCCTGTTGCGTGAGGGAGAAACCTATCGCGTGGTGCGCTGCAACAACGTCAAGCAAATGGCGATGAATTTCAACCACGGATGAATGCGAATAAAACGAGAATGTCTCCGTCCGTTGCGATACTTTCCTCGCTTCGCGGATTCGTCTGTATCGCCCTCGCTACTGGTTTCTGTCTTCTGACTTTCATCACGCACGCTGGCACATTCCCCGGAAATGCCGATTTGACCGTGTCCGACTCCACCGGCGCTTTGAGTTGGAATACCACCAATCATGTGTTGACAGTGCAATGCTGGTTCGAGATTTCGGTTCCTTCCGGCGCGAATGTGACTCAAAACATGACCATTCTCGCCAATGGAACCTCCGGTTCTGAACCCTACTTCGCATATCTCGTGCGTTACAACATTTCCAATGGAAATGTTGAATTTGTCGCTCAAGGAAATTCAGGGGGCTACACCAACACCCTCATCCAGCAGCCTTATTTGGAGCGATGGTATCACGTTGCTGTTGTCGAACAGCAGTCGGGGTTCTTATGTTACGTGGACGGTCAGGAAGTGCCCACCAGCCCCGGGAGCGTTGGCAACAGCGGAAACATGAGCGGCCTTTCAATCGGCGGTTGGGGCGGTGGCCAATACCTTTATGGCGAAGTGCAGGAGGTGTCCATTTATCAAAGTGCGTTGAGTCCGAGCTTTATCTCGCAATATATGTTCCAGTCGCAGCCGACAAATTATCCAACTCTCAAGGGCTATTTTCCGCTCGCCTATTCGACGAATTCCGCCACTGACTTGGCCAATTTTGCGCAAAATCAGGCCCCGGGCACGGCGAATGCCGTTCCTCCAGGCGGCGGCACCGTCACCTTTACGGCAGTCAACGAAGCAGGCGAGCAATCCGCCTTTGACGCCAACCGCGACGGTGGACGGGACGTGATTGCTCCTTTATCCGGCGCGTTTTCATGGCAGCAAACGGCTTTCTCGCGTCCAACGCCCGGGGTCGCCTTCGATTTCGAGTTCGGTTACAGCAGCGCCAACAGTTCGGGTGGATCTT
This sequence comes from Limisphaerales bacterium, assembly GCA_003134375.1. GTDB lineage: Bacteria > Verrucomicrobiota > Verrucomicrobiia > Limisphaerales > UBA11358 > UBA11358. The sequence goes on from PLAY01000186.1 coordinate 5,355, forward strand.
CTCTTTCATACGAAGGCACACCCTATAATCCCTATTCGGGGGGGCTGATGGGCGGCAGCGGCTGGCGAACGACGTTCGATACTCAAATCATTCCTTCACAATACTTCTTGCCCGCCGGCGCCAGCGCCACAACCAGCGTGGGATTGATGTATTGGAACGGCGCGATTGAGACATGGGATGAAAATCAAACCAACCAATTCCAAGGTTATGGTCCGTTCCATACCCGGAGCGAAGAATACAAAGGCGAGTTGGTGATTACACCGACAAACTGCCAATGGACGACGCCCGATCGGCTTGTGTATTCTTTTGTGCCACCGCAATCGGCGAGTCAGATGGCCGGCCGCCTGACTTCGATCAGCGACTTCAACGGCAATTCGGTTCAGCTTTCCTACAATAGCTTCGGCGTCCTCACCCAGGTTGTTGACTCGGCCGGCGGAACATACGCCTTTAACTCCAATCCAAATACAATGCTGCTGACGAACGTCACGTTCAACTCGTGGCAGATCAACTTCGGCTACGACGCAACAAATCGCCTTGTCTCGAAGACCATCACCAATACATCCGGCATTTACACTGGTGTAAATACCACGTGGCAATTTCAGTATGGTGCCAACGGACTGCTGTCGCAAATTATTGACCCGCGCGGAAACACGGGCACGTCTGTTCAATATGACCAATACGGGCGGATGACCAATGAAATGGACGCTCTGGGACGCGCCACCACGACGTTTTACGATACCCCCAACTTCCTGCAATTGACGCGGATTGATCCGGGCACAAATACCTGGCTGGAAACATACGACCGTAAAGGCAACATGCTCGCCCAAGCCGACCCATTGGGCAATACGACCAGTTACACCTACGACACCAATGCCAACCGCATCAGCATTGCGAGGCCATTAGGCTGGACAACCGCTTTCGGCTACGACAATCGCGCCAATGTCATCGCCAGCACCAACGCCTTGGGCTTGGTCAGCCAATGGACGATGGATGCCTTTTTCAACAAGGCGGTCCAAGCGGTTAACCCCACGGGATGGACGAATGCGTATTCACTAAACGAAACGAACGGCAATTTGCTGATGCACAGCGACGCCATCGGCGCACTCGTCAACTATACTTACGCCACAAACGGGCTGGTCCTTTCTTCCACGGAGGCGAATGGCCACGCAACCAGCTTCAGCTACGATACAAATGGTTTTTTAATCAGCAAAACGGACTCAGCTACAAACGTCACACGTTACACCCACAACGATGTGGGCTGGAAACTGTCAGAAACCAATGCTCTCAACCAAGTCACGACCTACGCCTATGACCTCAATGGCAATGTTGTTCAAACCGTTGACCCGCTCAGCCGGACCTTTACGAAAACCTACGACGCCAACGGCAACCTGCTCTCGGCTTCTGACGCAAAAGGTCAGTTGACAACTTTTGGTTACGACGCCGCCAATCAAAAAATCGCAATGACCAACCGCGCCGGTTTCGCTTGGATCTATGCCTACAACTCGCGTGGCTCGTTGCAGTCCACCACCGACCCAATTGGCTATACCGTCTCGTGGACTTACGATGCGGCCAACCGGCTTGTGGCTGTCACTGCCCCGTTGGGCAACACCGTGTCGAACATTTACGATGCCGATGGCAACGTAACGACAACGATTGACCAACTCGGCCAGTCGTGGTCGAAAACCTACGACCGGCTCGACCGGATCGTCGCCAGTTCCGATCCGCAGGGCGACATCACAACCACCACCTTTGACGCGGACGGGCGCGTTTCGGAAATAACCAGCCCAAACGGCTATCCGACGACACATTCTTACGATGGCCGTGGGCGTCTCATCAAATGGGTGGATACGCAAAACTTCCCGTGGCTCTACTCTTACGATGGCGTCGGCAACATCACTAATATCACCGACGCGCTAGGCGGGCATTACATCATGGCCTATGGCCTGCGCAACGAACGCCTTTTTGAACAAAACCAGGATTCCAACATCTGGCATTACGCCTACGACCCATTGTTGCGTTTGCAGCAGAAGACCGAACCCAACGGGATCACCCGCACCTATTCTTACGACGCCGGCAGTCGCGTGACCGAAGTGGATTACAGCACTACACGAGTGGACGCCTTTACTTATGATCTCAATGATAATCCCATTATCATGTCCCGTTCCGGTTCGGGGCCGGCAACACAGAATTCATTATCTTACGACTCCATGGACCGCGTGGTAGGCGATACGGACACGTTCGGCAACACCGTCGGTTACAGCTACGATGCCGTGGGACGCAGGCAAACGCTGACCTATCCGGGCGGAAAAATCCTGACCTACAATTATGATGCGCTGAACCGCCTCACGAATCAAGTGGACTGGGCCGGGCGGCAAATGAACTATGCCTACGACAAGGCCGGGCGGCTCCTCACGCGCACATATCCAAACAACATTGTCCAGAGCAACGCTTTTGATAACGCGGGTCGGATTATTGGCCTCAACTATACTCGAACCCCGGTCCCAAATCCGCTACCAATAACCGTTTCCATAGCGTTGACCTATGCCTATGACCTCAACGGCAACAAAACCGGCTCCACGGAGCAGGGCACGCTGGCTTGGCCGATGCCATCCCTTCACAACGAGTCATCAACCTACACTCCCGCCGGAAAACTCATTACTCGCAATGACGCGCTGTCCGCCACCAATAATTTTACCTATCAGTATGACTCCAGTGGCAACATGACCAACGCTGTCAGCGCCGGCGAAAGTTATGCGCTGACCTATGACGAGGATAATCGCACGATGAGCATCGAATGGACTTTGGGCGCGCTGATGGATGAGACCATCTCAAACCGTTACGATGTTTTTGGCCGAAGGGTTTCAAAGACGGCGGCGGGCATTGAGACGCGCTATGCGCTTGACCTGGGCGGCGGCATGGAGCGGGTTCTTTGCGACATGAATTCATCGGTGATTACAGAATGGTATGTCTATGGTCCCGATCTTTGCTACAAAGTGGACGCAACGAACGGCCTGACCTGCTATCACGCCGATGCGATGGGTAACATAATTGCCCTCACGGGTGGAAATACGAATCTTATTGCCGAATATGCCTATACCCCTTACGGGCGCACTTTGAGTTCGACGAATTCCCAATCACAAATTTCAAATCCATACCTGTTCGTTGGCTCGCAGGGCGTAATGGAGGACTTGCCTGACCTTTATTTTACGCGTGCGCGCTATTACTCTGCCGACGCCAGCGCTTTCTTATCCACAGACCCAGTCAAGCATATTGGGCCGGGATGGATGCCATCTGGCTATTTGTATGCTGGAGGCAATCCAATTTCCCGCATGGACCCAAGTGGGCAGTGGTTTGGCATAGATGATGCCCTCTTTGCTGGTGGTGGCGCGCTTGTTGGCCTTGGTGCGCAGTTTGTCTCTGATCTGGCCAGTGGTGACTTAACTTCAGGTCATTGGAGTTCTTGGCAAACATACGTAGGTGCAGCAGCAGGCGGGGCAGTCGGTGGGGAGACAGCACTTTATGCTATTCCCACGACTGGTCCTCTAGGTGTTGCAGCTGCTGGTGCAGCTGCTGCTGCCACCGATGAATTGACAACGGAAGGGCTTGATTATTTGACAAACCCATCTCCGACTAAATCGGTTAATGTAGGACAGACTTTATTAAAAACCGGTTTAGCGGCAACAGAAGGGGCTGGAACGGCACTGCTGCCGGATCAAGATATTGTAACCTCCGGCATTGAAAATGCAGGTTTTAACCAAGTAAATAATGCGATAATTACTTGGGTCAATAATCAGACCACACAAAATAGTGGAAATGTCCAAGCCGCGAATCCATCAATGCCGTCGCACACAATTACTTCTGTCTCTAGTGGATCACTTATAGCTGGCGCAACTACAGCCATTACAACCGGGAACCTGTTTAACTTCATCCAATCAACTATTCCGATTCTCCCTACAACGACCTCTGGAACAACCACTACAACGACAACAACCTCACAAAGCAGCAGTAGCGGTGCTCCTACAAAAACCACGACGACAGTGCAAGCCACCGCGAACAACGGTAATCAGACCACCCATGCGGTTCAGCAAATTGCCAATACCGCCAACACCGCTGTTCAACATGCTGTCCAGACCATCAGCAATTTCATTGGCAGTCTTTTCGGCGGAGGACATCACTGATGAGGCCCGGTCAACATATCAAACGAATTGCGGCCATTATTCTGGCACTGTTCATGGGCTTTTTGAGTCATGAATTGTTCGCACAGTCCAGCACGAATTATGTCATTGGAACAGGGAAAGACGGCGCGGTGGTATTGAGCGGCACCTTTAATCAAGCATCCACCAGCGTCGTCGGGACGAATCCGGCCGGAACAAATGTGTTGAACGTCACATCAACCAGCGGTTTCGCGCCTTTCGATTTGGTTCTCATTATCGCCATTCAGGATCCCAACTTGAATTTCACACAGAACGTTGCAGGCATCTATGAATTCCAACGCATCAGTGGAATAACCAACAATTCACTCATATTTTATGCGCCATTGAGCAACAGCTATAGCATTTATCAGGCTGGTGTGAAAATTCAAGTGATCAATGTTCCAGAATACACTTCCGCAACTGTGAATGGAACTTTGACTGCTCCCGCATGGAACGGAACGACCGGCGGGGTATTGGCGTTTCTGTGTCAAAGTAATCTACTGATGAATTCGGGTGCAACAATAACGATGAGTGGTAATGGTTATCGGGCTGGAGGCTGTAGTCAACAGGGCGAGTCCACGACAGGGGTAGGCAATGGGAGTGGCAATGGAAACCCCCAAGGCGGCGGCGGTGTTACGGGCGGAGGAGGAGGCTACGGTTCATCAGGTGTCAATTCTGGTGGCACGGGTGGAGGCACATACGGCTCCGTTACGTTGAGCCAATTATACATGGGATCTGGAGGCGCGGGGGGCAACTTCTATGATGAGAATTATTGTCCCGTTGGCGGAAGTGGAGGAGGCATTATTTTATTAGCCGCTGCTCAATTGACAGGCTCCGGCAACATTGGCGCAAGCGGGGCGCATGGTGGATATTATCCAAATTCCTTTTCAGCACCCAGCGGAGGTGGCGCTGGAGGCAGCGTATATATTGGAGGACAAATTGGGAGTGGCATCTCGATAGCCGCTTTCGGCGGAGGTGGTGGAACCATAGCATACGGGAGCGGCGGAGCAGGAGGGACCGGTCGCATTCGTTTCGACTTACTCCCTGGCTCACAGGCATCCAGCAGTCCAACGGCGGGCTTTACAACGAACATGACCAGTGGCCACTTGTTCGGCGAGTCAACTGCTGTTTTTCAACCGCCTTTTGTTGTTACTCAGTCTCTTGGCCAAACGAATGTGGCAGGCTCTACCGTGACTTTCCAAGCCACTGTTGTCGGTGAGTCGCCCTTGTTTTACCAATGGCAGTTCAACGGCACAAACCTTCCAGCGCAGACAAATACGACTCTTGTGCTTACCAATGTGCAATACGCTCAAGACGGCATGTATAACATGGCCTTTTGGAACACTCTCGGCACAAATACCACAATCCCAGTTCAGCTACTTGTTGAATACACTATCCCTGCAACGGTTCAATACACGAACTCCTTTTTTTACGACCACAACGACCGTTTAATTGGGGCGCAATATGGATACGGCGTTTCAATCGCCTACGTTTATGACGGAAACGGGAATTTGCTGCAACAGGTGTATCTGGACAGGTCTTACGAAAGCAACGGCTTGCCAGTGCTCTGGCGGTTTCTCAATGGACTTTCCCCCACGAACAATTCCGGCACAAACGCACTTTATGGTGATGCCGACGGCAACGGCTGGTCTAATTATCAAAAATGGTTGGCAGGCTTAAATCCGCTCAATTCAAACAGCGTGCCGAACATTTACGGATTGCCGGGCACGAATCTGGCCTCCATGTCCTGGCCGTTCACGCCGTCAAACTTTGTTGCTGGCGTCGGCACACTGGACAGCTATGGCGGGCCAACAATAGTGGTCGGAGCAGATGGCAATCCGGGCACAAGCACGAATTTCCTGTTGCTGTTGTCAGAAACATTTAACGGCTGGAGCACGCAACAAGTGAGCATCGGCTCGTTCGGTGTCACTTCCATTGCTGTTGGCCACCCGACGAACAGGCCTTCACCCGCAATTTACGTTGGTTTGCGGCAACCCGGAGGAACTGGGGAAGTCGCGGAAATCACCTCGACCGGAGGAGGCTGGACAATAAATCCCATTGCCTACTCGACAAACAGCGCGGCATTTGTCCTTGGAGTTCGCCCGACAAACGATGTGCTGGTCAGCTTGGCAGCCACCAATGCTGCTGACGGCGCATTGTATCGGCTGGTTTTTTCAACGAACGGATGGAACACCGGTTTGTTTGACACGAACACTTCCCACCGTGGGTTAGGGAAAACAATTGTGGGAAGCGCCTTTGGCCCAAGCAGCTTGCGGCTGCTGGATACGCAAGGCGTCCAGGTCGGGTCGGGCGCAGCAACAAATTCATCGGGTTTGTTGATGGGTGAACCGGCGACAACCAGCACGCTGATCTGGAAAGGAGACGACCTGGATTCAGGATTCCCGCGTGGGAACCAGAGTAACACAATCTCGATTTTTTATCCGCTCGTGGACGACGTGAATAATGATGGTTTTATTGGTTCAGGAGATAATTTTGTGTTGGCGGAATATGAATTAAGCGGAACAAATGTGGTCGCAACGAACGTCTTCATTGAGCCGATCACTGTTGCGCAGCCCGCTCAGAGCTATGGATTGGCATCGGTGAATTACCTCAACACGACCAATGAAGTGTTGTTCACCGCCGAACCTGACGGACAGGTTTACTCGTGGGTTGCCACTAACGGCACCGGGCCATTGCAGAGCCAGTTGTTCAGCAGTCAATACGCGGGCACAGCTTGGCACGCGCTGGCACGGGTGCCGACCTTGGAGCCGGGACAAGGGCTGGCGGGCCTCAATGTCAATTCGACCACCCCAAAAACCTGTAATGTCATTTTCTGGCCACCACAAACGAGCTTGTGGACGCCTGTGAACGTTCCCGTAGTGGCGTCCGTGGTGACGGTTTTGCCGACGACAAATGTTTTGGGACCTGTGGCTGTTATTCCCATCACGATTTCAAACGCGGTTGGAGATGCCTCTCTACCCTTTTTGCAATATCAAATTGGCCAGAACACGAACTGGCAAAATGCGACCATCTGGAGTGTGGATGGCACTGCTTACAGTTCAAGCCTGCGCGTCGCCGCGCTGCCCACTGGCTCAAGTCACACAATTTATTGGAACGCCCTTTCAGACTTGGGCTTGATCAACACAAATATTCATGTTCAGTCTAGTGCAATGGACGTGACCTCAATGGGCGGTTGGTCGCCGCCGGTTTCTTTCCAAATCAACACCGGTGTATCTATCGTCCCGACCAATACACCGTTTAATTTTACGAGCATTGCTTCGCTCCCCGCTGGCATTGTGTTTAACTGGCAAGGTGGCTCAAATGCTTTGCTTTATTTGCAGCGCACCCCCGCTTTGGCTGGGACAAATGTAATGTGGATCAATGTTTGGACCAGTGTTCCGTCACCACTTAATTTCGGCAGTTACACGGATTTCTTTGGGACAAATCAGATGGAATTTTACCGCATGAAAATAGTCAATCCGTAACCGTGAAACCCGTTGCATTTATCGCGGTGATTTTAATAACGGCTTTTTCTGCGCCAGCCGACTCGCCCACTTGGCAAGAGCTTTCATCGCGGCTGTTCACTAATACGGCTATCGTCTGGCAAGCGCCGACCAATAAACTGCCGAAAAGTTTTTGGATTTATCAAAGGGAACTGCCGCACGTTTTTTCCGCGACGGTGATTTCCAATGCCGTTGTTCTCGGCTCGCTTCAAGGCAAGGGCTTTCCCAAGCCCTCCACGAATGATTTTTTCATGCCGGAAGATAAAGGCCCTGATTATCCCGGCACCCTTGCTACAATTTTCGGTATCAGACCCGGCGACGCGAATATGTATTATTCGCTGCCGAATTACAGCGCGGGTTCGGGCGAACAACTTCCCGACGATAAAACGATTACTGCGCGGGCATGGAAATACGCCTCTCAACTCAGCCTTGATCCCGCATATTTGGTTCAGGAAAGAATCTACACGCATTCATGCGATACAGATCAGAACGGGCAAGCAACCAATCATGTCTGTGGCCGTGGCGTTTTTTTGTCACGTCAATTGGACGGGATTACTTTCTTCTCTGCCGATAATGAAGGTTCGGGCGCGGAGGGGTTTTCCATCGAGTTCGGCAGTCGCGGGCAAATCCGGTTTTTTTCTTTGCGTTGGTCAATGGTCAAGCGTTACGAAAGTCGGCAAATTGCCAGCACACAAGAAATCATCCATTGCATTCGTGCGCACAAAACATTTGTGCTGCCAGACCCTGACGAAGACGATTATTTTGCACGGCTCAAAAACTTGGCGAGCGCAAAAAAACTCACCGTCACCAAAATCACGCCGTATTATGGCGAAGGCGTGTTCGGGGAAGTGCCGACAAACGATGTGCCTTGCAAATTTGCTACGCCTTTTGCCAAATTGGAAGCGGTCGCTGATTTCGGAACAAGCAATACCACCGTTCGACTGCTTTCCCCAATCATTTCATCGGAAGTCAGCCGGTTGTTGGGAAAATAATCGCAATGACATGACGGAAACCGTCTGAAAAAGTGCCAGCAGAAGTGCCAGCAAACCTCATCTGGTGAGGGTTAAATGGAGTTAAAAAAAGTCGGCTGGGGTTAAGCTTGACATAAAACGTAAGAGCCTTATATTCAGGGCATCAGCGATGCCATAGGCAGTTGATTTCGAGTGGCTTGTGGAAGGCGAGACGCGTCCGATTCCGACCCTCGCCTCCATCCCTTTTGTTGGGATTTGTGAGGAAAATGGCGAAATAAAGGCCGAGTTTCAGTGAAAGTTTCAGTAGCCGGACAACCCGGCTACAATCCGAAACGAACCGGGCCACTACTCGCTAACGGAGTCAGTTCGAGTTGGTTCATGTTCATAACCATGAAAGAGAACATGAAACAACGTTACAGCGTATTCCTCCGCCCTTGGGGCGTCTTCTACTACGAAGACCACCAGACCGGCAAACAGGCAACCCTCAAGACCCGCGACAAGGACGAAGCCTTTCGCCTCGTCGCGGCCAAAAACGAAAACGAAGACGCCCCGGCGTTCAGCCTGCATCTGGCGCGCGTCTATTGGAAGGCGGGCGACCCCACCGGCGCCACCCGGACATGGCAGCACGTCATGGACGAAATCCCCAAACTCAAAACCGGCGAAACGCATCATCGCTGGCTGACCGCCATCAAGGACACGGCGTTCGATTCCATCCGCAATCTGGTCGTGCTGGAAACCCAGGCCGAGCATTTTCTACAAGTCCTGGAGGCTGGCTCGGTGTCCACCAACATTTATCTGCGCCGGGTTCACAACTTCGCCCTCGACATGAACTGGCTGCCGTGGCCGGTGCTGCCCAAGAGACGCTGGCCCGCCATCAAGTTCAAGGAAAAGCGCGGCATCATCCACCAGCGCGCCGCCCGAATTGCCCGGCTGCACCGGCACGCTGATTTGAAAATAGCGCTGGTCATCCTGCCTGCCGGATAACGACGCGAACTTGCAAGCCGATTGAAAACAACTATTCTCGCCGCATGGCAAAAAAGGCCGCTGCGAAAGATAGGGCGGGCAGTCCTCTGCCCGCCGCCGGCTCACAAACCGATGACGGCGCGCACGGAGCGACGCGCCCAGCCACTATGTCAAAGTCATGCTCGCCCAGATTTTCGGCGAAAATAATTTTGTTCACGAAAGCCGCTTGACTGATTAGAAAAAAGATGAGCGATGTCTTAAATGAAAGCAAACTGGCCAAAGATGATGCTGCGCTTTCAGCGCTGGCTGATTTTCTAAAAAGTTCGTACGGCACAGGCCAAGGGATGGATGTTAAGCTTGAACGCCGAATTGCTGGACTTACTCCAGAAACGATGCTCATCACTGGAGATGTTGCCGACCGCTTGATTTTCAGCAAACCATATATGCTCCCTAAAAGAGTTTGGGGTGGAGGGATAGGTTTCAGATCTTCAAGGAGAATGAGCCGTCTATTGGAACTTTTAGGAATAGCATCCGGCACAATTCCGTTAGGAGATATGTTTTTGATAAGATTTCAAATCGCCCCTCAAGCATGGGTCCCGCATCCATACAATGTGCCAAGTTGGGCACTAGCATCGTTCAGAGTTTTTTCCAGAATACGAAATGATAAATTTGCATTCTCAATTTGTAAACAGTTCGAGCAAGAGAATAACAAGGCCGTTGATGCCATCGTAAAACAGCGGTTGAATTCTTTTCAATTACAGTGCAAAGCCGTATACAATAGTGGTTTCGCGTATGTGGATGTCGCTATCTTGATCAACCCGCCCGTGCGCGAACTGCTGCAAGCAAATACAATATGGCAGCACGAAACTCGTTTGGCCGATCTGGTAAAAATGTTATATCCAGATGCTATTCGAGAATTATCTCCGTCGTGGTTGCGTGGACAAAGGCTCGACATCTACGTTCCTTCCAAACGCATTGCATTCGAGTATCAAGGCGAACAGCACTACCAACCTATAGCCGTATATGGAGGGGCAGAGGGACTTGTGAAAGGGCAGCGACAGGATCAACGTAAACGGGAACTTTGTGCAGCAAATGGTGTGACACTTATCGAATGGAAATACACGATGCCGATTTCACAGGAAATGCTTCTAAAGGAATTAGCACGGCTTGATGTTGCTGTGTCACGGTAGCTTCCCCCGGTCATCAACTGCCGTTCTATGATGTCTTGGCCATTCTTCTTTCATAGCTAATTCACCGCTGAATGATAACATAGCACATTTAAAAGTTTTAAGCTTTAGTCATATTCACTCCAGCGGAGCGGCAACCCCATGAACCGGAGTCAAATTAACTCGGTCAATCTGGCCAGCGTTTCCGTCGTTGCTGAATCCATCGCTGAACAAAGAAATGATATTTATTGAGGGTTTCGTTCGATAATTCTAAGCCATTGCACGTTACCTGAACTGTTTTGCCCTCCCATCTGGGTATTTCTGTTTTTTTCTTGCTGAAAATATTCCACGCACTTTTGCGTTTAGCATCAAAACCCTCGGCCTTGGCTGAAACATGCAAGATGTTGTTGAAATCAACGTCGAAATCGACCTCGATGTTTTGAACCCCGGCTCGGCGAGCAGGAATGTTTTCCATCTTCAACGTGCCGATAACTCGATGTGATTCTGACTCTCTCTCTGCTTCCTCAAGAATAGGGATACTGATTGAGGTTTGATTATCGGACGCGGTAACAAATGTCTTCGTTGTTTTTGTTGGAATCGTTGTGTTCTTTTCGATCAGCGATTCAAAATCACCATCACGGGTTGGAATACCAAGTGAATGCGGCGTCACGTCAAGCAGCAGAAGATTCTTTTCCATTCCCGCCAACCACGCACCCACCTTGGCCGCGCCCAAAGCGACCGAGGTTTTCAAATCTGACAGGCTAGGAGGCTTAACTGAGAATTTTCTTTGGAGATGTCGGCTAATGGCGGGCATACGACTGGCATTGCCCAAGAGCCAAATGGTTGCTTGAGTAGGCGCAAGGCCTGCCTCATGCAACACTTGATCAATAATTTTTTCCATCCGGCGTGGGAATGGGGCACATTCGGCTTCAAATTCGGCTCGGCTGACTGTGCAGAGAATATTCTCCAGCTTGTCTCGATAGGTTTTTATGTAGGGCACTCTCACTTCCACCGATTCAGAACCGGAGAGCAATAACTTGGACTCCTCGGCCACATCTTTGATTCTCCGCATTGTTAGGGGATCATTCTGAGCGGCAGTGATGTTAAAATCATTCGCCGCTTTCTTAAGAATAATTTTGGTTAGAACATCGGTGAAATCTTCACCACCCAGTCTGTCATCGCCGCCAGCAGCTTTCACTTCAAAAACGCCGTCTCCATACTCGATTGCAGAAACATCAAACGTGCCGCCTCCGAGATCGGCTGCGATGACACGCTGATCTGATTTACTGGTCAATGCACAAACGGCTGCTGTGGCTTCATTGAGAATTCTTACTGGCGTCATGCCGGCGATCAAGGCCGCTTCCTTCGTGAATTGCCTCTGATAGAACCCGAAATTAGCGGGCACTGCGATTACAGCCTTTGTTACTTCCTCGCCCAGATACATCTCAGCTTGAAGTTTTAATTCAGCAAGAATCAGTGCGCTCAACAGCTGTGGTGACGTGCGGGCATTTCCACAACGAAACTCCTTTTGCCTTTCCATAGTTCGCTTCAAAGAACCAATCGTGAGATTCCTCCCTGAATATTTACGCGCTTCGGTGACGGCTTCGTGGCCAACGAAAAATTGGCCGTCGTCTTGAATCACAGCCAATGAAGGGAGTATTGTTCGTCCAAAAGAGTCTGGGATTAGACGTGTCGAGCGTCCATCCGAGATTGCAATAGCACTCGAAGTCGTGCCGAGGTCAATTCCGACGATGGCCATACGCTGACTTTAAGAGCGAAATTTCCAAGGGAAAGCAAATTTTCAGTGCCCATGTCGTCCCCCAAAAATGAATAGCGCGAGGCCGTTCGTTTGCCCCCATCCCCAGCGCCTGCCATGTCGCGCGGTCCTGGCTCGCCGAACAGTGGAAGGGATGCTGCGCTACGGCGTCTGGTTCGGTGCAACGCGCCAAACCCTAGCGCGGGTCATCCGCCGCGCCGGAGAACGACGCGATTTCCCCTTTGGCCAGCTTGGGCGCGAACCGCTGCAAACCGATGTCAGGAAAACCGATGGTCGCCACCGTGCCGCCAAGATTCACCGTGCGCGAACTAATGAATAACTATGTGGATCGCGTTGAACTCGAAAAAGGTCAACATGGGAAAAATCAGGGTGACGGAGAATGCGTTCGATCTGATCCTTAAATACACCATCTATTAGTTCGCCGTAGATGACGCAACGCACTGCTTGGGGATGAATCGGGACAAAATAATGACCACCATGTTGTTCCAATTCTTCGAGTAGAAAAACTAGGCGGGATTCCCATTCGTATGCCCAAGCATCCGACTTCGTTTTGGAAATCTCGCGCAATTGGGCAAGGTGCTTCTCCTTGTCAAGAACCTCAAGATCCCAAAAATATCTGGGCCGTTCCCCCACATAAATGACATCATCGTTGAGGCGGGCTCCGGCTCCCTTGAAACATGGGTGATTCACATCTACGCCTATGGCACATCCGGCTCAAGCCGTTGCGAAGCCCCGTGCGAACGGGGCCGGTCAACGCGGGAACTTCTCGCGCGACCTTGACGATATGCACTTGCAGCCCGCTGACTGGACGCGCACTCTTGAACCAGTCGGACTGGTTCGTTTGTGTCGTCCTGCCGGAGGATGCACACATGGCTTGCGCCACGCTCATTTGCTCTTTCCTCCCGCGCAAGTTCTGCGAGTTTTCTCGCCATCAACGACCCGCTGGAAGTCAGCC
>PLAY01000116.1 GCA_003134375.1 Limisphaerales bacterium
GCACGAATGCTCCCAGTCAACAGTTAGAAGTAAACGGGAATGCGAAGATTGATGGCACGGTGACAGCGACGAATTTCGTTGGCAACGGCGGCGGATTGACCAATGTAACGGCGACAGCGCTGGCAACTCCACAAGGCATGGCACTGATTCCGGCGGGGTTGTTCACGATGGGGGACAGTCTGGATGGCGAGAGCGATGCCACGCCGACGAACATCACGGTGTCGGCGTTTTACATGGACATCAATCTGGTGAGCTATGCGCAATGGCAGTCGGTGTATTTTTGGGCGATAAACCACGGGTATGGCTTTGTGTATGTGGGTGCCGGGAGAGCGGCGAACCATCCGGTGCAGACAATGCTCTGGTATGACAGTGTGAAGTGGAGCAATGCGCGGTCGCAGCAGGCGGGACTGACGCCGGTGTATTACACGGATGCGGGGTTGACGCAGGTTTATACCAACAACATTCCAGATGCGATCTATCCGAATTGGGCGGCCAATGGTTATCGGTTGCCGACGGAAGCGGAGTGGGAGAAGGCGGCGCGTGGCGGATTGAGCGGGCAGCGATTTCCGTGGGGCAACGTTATCACGGAAAATCTGGCCAACTACTCTGGCAACACCGGGTATAGCTACGATTTGGGACCGAACGGCTACAACGCAGCTTTCACGAACGTGTGGCCTTACACGAGTCAGGTGGGATATTTTGCGCCGAACGGTTATGGACTCTACGACATGGCCGGGAATGTGTCTGAGTGGTGTTGGGACTGGTATGGGACACCGTATGGCCAACCAACCAACACAAATCCAACCGGACCGGCAACAGGGGGCAACCGTGTGATACGCGGCGGCTCGTGGGACAGCAGCGCCTACTTCACGCGGTGTGCGGCTCGCAACAGCGTCACCATCGTCGCCGAGCCGGCGGCAGCCTACAGCGACCTTGGCTTTCGGTGTGTAAGGGGGCATTAGTTTTTGCTATTTTACGTTTTAACCCTTTTGAACCTGAAGACCTGAAACAACCAATAACGGAGAAATTGGAATAATTCCTTGGTAGAAAATCGGGGGTCTAAAATGAAAATACGAGAATGGAAAATAGAAGATGGAGGATGGACGGCGCGCAGCATCTTGGAGTGCGGCGGCAAGCGGAGCGCGACGCCGCTTTCGGATGTGACTGGCACCATGGAAAAGCTCCGTCGCCGATTCGCTCTGCCGGAGCAGTCCAAAACCTTGCGGTTTTTCGGTACGTTGCTGACATTACTCGCCATCACAATCTCCGTTCACGCCCAGTCCTACACGATTGATTGGTACAAAATCGCCGGTGGTGGCGGCATCAGCACCGGCGGTGTTTACGCCGTCAGCGGCACCATCGGCCAGCATGATGCCGGCGGGCCGATGACGGGCGGCAGTTATTCGCTCACCGGCGGATTTTGGGCGCTGATTTCCGTGGTGCAAACGCCCGGCGCACCGACGCTTTTTATCAGCCATTCCGGCAACGCCGTGACGGTCTATTGGCAGGCTGTCTCCGGCTGGAGTTTGCAGCAGAACAATAACCTGACCATGCCCGCCAACTGGACGGCCAGCGGCGGCGTGACAACCTCCAACGGCACGAATTATTTGAACCTCACGTCGCCCACGGGGAATTTATTTTTCCGACTGAGCAATCCTTGAAACGCTGAAACAAGTCATCTGACACCGCAGACCAGACGTATTCCGTCAGACGGATACAACTCATTTGCAACGTTGTTTATTTGCCGGTAAACGGACAGAATCACCTTTTACAAATTTGAACACCATGAATAGCCGCCAATATATACTGTCCGCGCTTTGCCTGTTTTTCGCCATCTCAGCCGCCCCGGTTCGCGCCCAATATCCATATCCGTTTCAAGACCCGAACCTGCCGGAGGAAGTGCGCGTCACCAACATTGTTTCGCTGATGACGTTGAATGAGAAAGTGGCGTTCCTTAGCCAGCGTCCCGGCGTGCCGCGCCTCGGCATCAAGCCCATGGGTCACGTGGAAGGACTTCATGGCCTCGCCCAGGGCGGACCCAGTAATTTTGCGCCGCATCCTCCCTTTCCCACGACCATTTTCCCCCAAGCCATCGGCATGGCCGAAACTTGGGACCCAGACATGCTCCGCCAGGCTGGCGCGGTGGAAGGTTACGAGGCGCGCTATCTGCTTCAGAGCACCAACTACCACCGCGGCAGCCTGATCATGCGCGCGCCCAACGCCGACCTGGGCCGTGACCCGCGCTGGGGCCGGACCGAGGAGTGTTACGGCGAAGATCCGTTCTTCAACGGGACGATGGCGGCGGCTTTCATCAAAGGACTCCAGGGCGATAATCCGAAATACTGGCAGACCGCGTCGTTGCTGAAACATTTTTTCGCCAACAGCAATGAGAATGGCCGCGATGGTTCTTCATCCGATTTCGACGAAGCCTTGTTCCGCGAGTATTATTCGGTTCCCTTCCGCATGGGTTTCGAGGAAGGCGGCGCGCGGTGTTTCATGGCGTCGTACAACGCCTGGAACCGGGTCCCCTGCACCGTTCAGCCGGTCATCAAAGACGTGGCGATCAAGGAATGGGGCGTGGACGGCATCATCTGCACCGACGGCGGCTCGCTGCGGAACCTGGTCAACCGGCATCACTATTATGCAACCACGAACGAAGCGGCGGCGGCCTGCGTAAAAGCCGGCATCAACCAGTTCCTGGACAATTACCGCCCGAGCGTCCTCTGCGCGCTGACGAATCATCTCCTGACCGAAGCCGACATTGGCCAGGTCATCAAAGGCACGCTCCGCGTCTTCATCCGGCTTGGCCTGCTGGACCCGGCGACAAACAATCCCTACGCCGGTATTGGCGCCGCCTCCGAACCCGAACCGTGGAACACGCCCGAACACAAGGCCGTCGCGCGGCTGGTGACGCAAAAATCCATCGTGCTCTTGAAAAACTCCGGGAACCTGTTGCCGCTCGACCGGACAAAACTCAAGTCCATCGCCGTCATCGGCCCGCGCGCGGACGAGGTTCTGCTCGACTGGTACAGTGGCACGCCACCGTACACCGTCACACCGTTGCAAGGCATCCGGGACAAGGTCGGTCCCGGTGTCATTGTGAATTTCGCCACCAACAACGCCAATGGCGAGGCGGTCAAACTCGCCAAGGCAGCCGACGTGGTGATTGTTTGCGTGGGCAATCATCCCACGGGCGGCCTCACCAATTGGGGGAAGGTCGCCCTGCCCAGCTACGGCAAGGAAGCCGTGGACCGCAAGTCCATCAAGCTGGAGGACGAGAAGTTGATCAAACAAATGTACCGGGCCAATTCCAACACCGTCGTCGTGCTCATTTCCAGTTTTCCATACGCCATCAACTGGTCACAGAAACACGTTCCGGCGATTGTTCACCTGACGCATTGCAGCCAGGAGGAGGGCAGCGCGCTGGCGGACGTGCTGTTCGGCGATTACAACCCGGCGGGCCGGCTGGTGGAAACCTGGCCCAAATCGCTCTACCAGTTGCCGCGCATGATGGATTACAACATCCGCGATGGCCGGACTTACATGTACTTCAAACACCAGCCGCTTTATCCGTTCGGCTACGGCTTAAGCTACACCACGTTTGATTATTCCGATTTGAAGACCAGCACGCCAACGCTCGCCAAAGACGGCACGATTACCGTGAGCGTGAATGTAAAAAACACCGGCAGCCGCGCGGGCGAAGAAGTCGTCCAGCTTTACGTCAAACACCTGAAGTCTGCGTTGGAACATCCGATTCAGGAACTTCGCGGGTTCAAGCGGGTGGCGTTTCAGCCCGGCGAGCAGAAGACGGTGGAAATCCCGCTGACGGCAAAATCGCTGGCTTATTGGGATGAAAATAAACATGCTTGGAATCTCGAAAGCGGGACCATTGAAGTTCGTGTCGGCTCTTCTTCCGCCGACGAACGTTCGAAAACCACCGTTTCGGTTGAGTAATTGAATATGCAAAAAATCTTGAAACTTCGCGGTGCCATCGGACTGGTCATGCTGGGTCTGGCGTACACCGCGCCGGCTCAATCTCCGGCTTCCCAACCACCGCCGTCGGAACCTTACGTCTGGCGCAATGTGGTCATGGGCGGCGGCGGATTCGTCACCAGCATCATTCCTCATCCCCGCCAAAAAGGTTTGATGTATGCGCGCACCGACGTCGGCGGCGCCTACCGCTGGGACGATCAAGCACAGCGGTGGATTCCCATCACCGACGGGATTGGCGTTGTGGATTTTACCGGCATTGAAAGCCTCGCGGTGGATCCTTCCGATACCAACCGCGTTTATCTGGCGGCCGGAATTTACAGCGGTGGGAAGGCCGCCATCCTGCGCTCCGCCGACCAGGGCCGCACCTGGCTGCTCACGGAAGTCCCGTTCAAAATGGGCGGCAACGAGTCCGGCCGCTTCAACGGCGAACGTCTCGCCGTGGACCCGAATCAGGGCGACATCCTTTTCTTCGGCTCGCGCCGCGACGGCTTGTGGAAAAGCGCCGACCGGGGAGCGACCTGGCAGAAAGTTGAAGGTTTTCCAAACATCAGCACCACCAACCAAACGCCGCCAGCCGCTGCCAGCACGGCCACCAATTCCCGTCCGCGATTCCGCGGTTTCGGCCAGCAGGCGGTCGGCATCGTGAGCGTGGTGTTTGACCCCGCCAGCGGCAAACCCGGCAGCCCGACCCCCGCGCTTTATGCGGCGGTGGCCGCGACCGGAACCAATCTTTTTTGCAGCGCCGATGGCGGCGTCACCTGGCTGGCGGTCTCGAACCAGCCGCTGGGATTGCGCCCCAATCACCTCGTGCAGGCACCGGATGGAATTTTTTACCTGAGCTATGGCCGGGAGCCGGGTCCCAATTCAATGAGCGACGGCGCGATTTGGAAATTCAACCCGAAAGACGGCGTCTGGACCGACATTACACCGGTCCATCCCAAGGATACCGACCAGCCGTTCGGTTACGGCTGCGTCGCGGTGGACGCGCGGCATCCGCAGACCCTCATGGCCACCACGTTCACTCACTGGCATCCGCACGATGAAATTTTCCGCAGCACCAACGGCGGTGCGAGCTGGACGCAGTTATGGAACGACGACACCCGATGGGACTACTCCAGCGCACCTTACACCGCCACCCGCTCGCCGCACTGGATGGGCACCATCGTGATCAACCCGTTTAATCCGGATCAGGTGCTGTTCACCACCGGCTACGGCATCTGGTGCTGCACCAATGCGACTGCCGACGACGCGGGCAAAGCAACCCATTGGGTTTTTCTCGACCAGGGTTTGGAGGAAACCGTGCCGCTGGCGCTGATCAGTCCTCCGAAGGGACCACACCTGATAAGCGGAGTGGGCGACATTGACGGCTTCCGGCATGATGATCTGAACCAATCACCCGCGGAAGGAACTTTCTCCGGCCAGCGTTATGGCAATACGGAAGACCTGGCGTTTGCCGGGAAAAAACCAAACCTCATCGTCCGCACCGGCACCGGCGGAGGCCGCGGAACCAATCGCATCATCCACGCCTCCATTTCCAAGGACGGCGGCAAGACCTGGAAAACCCTCAACGGCGAACCGGCCAGCAATTTCGGCGCCGGACCCATTGCGATCTCGGCGGACGGGAAAACCATCGTGTGGACGCCGCGGGGCGGCGAACCGAATTACTCTGTGGACCAGGGAACTCATTGGACAGTTTGTGCGGGACTTCCTTCCAATGTTCGCGTCGTGGCCGATCCGGTCAATGCTTCGCGCTTCTATGCGTTCGACGGCCAGGCTGGCAGGCTGATGGCCAGCACGAATTCGGCTGCAACGTTTGAACCGACGACGGCGGCGCTCCCCGGTTCGCAGGGCACCGGTCGCGGCGGCGGCGTGTTGGCCGCCACGCCGGATCGGCCGGGAGATCTGTGGGTTGGCTCCCGCGGGATCGGCCTTTACCACTCCACCGATGGCGGAGCCTCTTTCACCAGGCTGAACAAGGTTGACGGCGCGGACGCGCTCGGCTTCGGAAAGGGGGCGCCCGGGAAAACTTTCCCCGCACTCTACCTGCTGGGAAACATCGAACAACTTCACGCCTGTTACCGTTCCGACGACAACGGCCAGACCTGGGTGCGCATCAACGACGACCAGCACCAGTTTGGCGCTTCCAACCGCCCGATCATCATCGGCGATCCGCGCATTTATGGCCGGGTTTACCTGACCACCGGCGGCCGGGGCGTCATCTACGGAGACCGGGCTTCGACCATCGGGCTTCCGTCGGATTTGGCCGGAAAGCATTGATATAAAGTTTCCTATTCCGTCTGGCTCAATCCCGTGAGCCAGTCGCCACCATATTCCTTGTAAGTGGAGAGGACTTTTACGCCGAGGATTTGTGACAGGGTTTGTTCGGTCTCCTGCTGAATGGCGCTCAGCGCGGCCCGCTGGTCTTCGGGCGACAGATTTGAGCTGGCCCGCACCTGGTCCGCCAAGGCCTGCGCGGTTTGTTGCACGTTGAGGCCCCGGGCAACCACACTGTCCGGCAGGCTGTAACGCTGCGTCACGTTGTGCAGCGCCTGATACTGGTCGTCATTCGCCAGTTGATATTGGGCAAAGCGATCCGGCCCCAATGCCTCCTGTACGGAGTTGACAAAATTCGACTGCAACTCGTCTTGTTGCGCCGCCCGTTGCTCATCGGTCAGATCCGGATCGGCCAGCGCGCTCTGGGATGCTTCGAATTGGGACCGCAATGGGGTCAGGGATCGCCATTCGTCTTCGGTCGGGTTGAAACCACCCGGCAGGCTGGCGGCCCAGTTTGCCACATCGGACTCGCGAAGGTGTAATTCGGCCAGTTCCTGCGGCGTCAACAGTTGCTTCTCCGCATCGTCAAAATCCCGTTGCAATTTTTGACGGGCGGCTTCGTCTTCCGGTGTGGGCGCGCCGTTTGCCCGCGAACCCAGGCTGGCGGCCCAGTCGGCCAGTTGTTGCCGGTATTTTTCCTGAAGCTCAAGCATCCGGGCGCGCTTGTCCGGTGGCAACCATGAGATTTTTTGCTCCCCGTCCGCCTGCTGCGCCTGCCGCCCGGCTTCGGTGGCCAGGGCATCCGGGCCAAGCACATCGGCAATCAGTTGGTGCCGTTCCGCGGCCAACGAGGTCAACGCCTGGCCCCATTCGGTCCGGGGGAGCCATTGACGCCTGACCAGTTCCCGGCGCAAAACCATGTCCCAATAGTGGTCTTGAAACGAGGCCAGGATGTCCCGGCGGCGCGTCCTGAAATTTTCGTTGATCACGGCCCGTATGATCTCGCGCACCGTGAGTTCCGGGCAGCCGATGGCGCGCAAATTATCGCGATAGATTTTCAGGTCTGGGGAAGCAATCTGGTTCCATTGAAAGGGCAGGCCGGGCGACGGGGGAGTTGTCACCGGCGGCGAGGGTGAAATCATGCTCGAAGCGGGCGCCGCGGCAACGGG
This sequence comes from Limisphaerales bacterium, assembly GCA_003134375.1. Taxonomy (GTDB): domain Bacteria; phylum Verrucomicrobiota; class Verrucomicrobiia; order Limisphaerales; family UBA11358; genus UBA11358. The sequence continues at coordinate 7,437 of PLAY01000116.1, forward strand.
CGCGGACGCCGGCGGCGGGGTTTTTCTTAACGACAAAATAATGGCGGCGGCGAGTATCGCATTCAGCAGGAGAGAGCCACCAATGACCGGCCACGTTTTCATTGCATTTGGTTTGTGGTTTGTGTTTCCGGCGGCGGGGTCAGGGTACCGAGCCACCGCCCCGGTCCCTGTAGATAATCGTGATAACTGCCGCCCAGCGCGGACGAGATGGTGTTCATGGTGGCGGCTTTCAGGACAGCCAGGGCCGCGGCGCGTTCCCCGGCCGAAAGGCTCCCATCATTTTGAATTTCATCCGCCTGTTCGCCGGCATTTAGACGGGACTCATAAACCTTGACGGCGGCAGATGGGGGCAGGTTGTTTTGCTGGCTGAACGCGAAGATTTCACGGAAGTTTGATTCTTGGGCGCGCTGATAATCCGCGAATCGCTTCGGGCCGAGAAGCTGTTTGACTTGCGCTTCAAAGGCCGTTTTTTGGCGTGATTGCTCCGCTTCGGACAAAGGCCGGGCCGGAACAAATTCTTCTGCGGCCATGTCCTTGAAAGATTTTGACAATCGGACCATCTCCCGCAACTCCTCACGGCTGATCGTGACGCCATCAAAATTGATGTCATTGGCCAGCAGAAAGCCCTGCTGCGCCCGCAACTGCAATTCGTCCAGTTCTGACGGGCTGAGCAGCCGGGAGGTTTCGGCGCCGAACTCGTCATAAAGGGTCTGCAAACGCGCGCTGTCCTCGTCAATGAGAATAAAATTTGCGTCTTCCCGGACGTTTTGCGCCGCTTCGGTGTATTTGTCCTTGAGCGACAACACCTGGGTGGCTTTGTCATCCGGCAGAAAGCCAAACGTCAGGCTCGTCCGCAAATCCTGATTCCAGACCTCTTCGCCGTAGTTCTCCCACTCATATCCAAGCAGTGATTTGACCAGCGCCCGTTTTTCCTGCCGCAGCGCGTCCAATTTCGCCGACCGGCTGCGAGCCGCCTTGCGGCGCTGATCCGCCCCCTGCCAGGGTGCAAAGTAAACCGGATCCGTCCGGGATTTTTGCACATAAAGATCATCAATGTCGGCAACAATGATGTCGCGGACCAGCCACTCCGGGCAGCCCACCGCACGAAGGTTGGCGATGTATTGGCGGTAGTCCGCGGAAGCGATCAGTCGCCAGGGAACCACCGGCGCCGGCGTCCCTTTTGTGGCCGACCATGCGGGTGCAATTTTCGGGATCGCCGCCGGGGACATCACCGGCGCCGGGGCCGCCGGACCGGGCGTTGAACCGTGCCGCACCACCAAAAAGACGGCGACCAGCAACAAATTGCCCATCATGGAAATGGTCAGGAAATTCGACCGCATCGTGTCACCTCAAATATCATTCTGTGCAAAACATTATCACGAAGCCGCCGGAATTACTCCGGTTGCGTTGCGTGTTCTTTGCGGAGTGAATCAGCCCAGTTGTGCATGTTTTTTGCATCTTCCGTTCTTTTCATATCCGTGAGCAACGTGGCATACTGGTCAAGAACGTCGGCCACCTGTGGCGCGTTTGGCCCGAAGCCTTTTTCCGTGATCTCCAAGGCCCGTTTGTACTGGCTTTCCGCCTCCGGGTATTTTTTCTGCGCGCGCAAGGCCTTGGCCAGTCCCATCAACCGGGGTGACAGATCCGGGCTGTCGGCCCCCGCAACCTTTTCGACGATCGCCAGGGAACGGCGGTAAACCGATTCGGCCTGGGCGGGCTTGTTCCAGGCAAGGTCGGTTTGCCCCAGGTAATCGCAACAAACCGCCACATCCAGTTCTGCATCGGGGTTTGAACCGGATCCAGCGGCCCGCTCCCGGATGGCCAGCGCGCGCTTCAGCACGGATTCGGCCTGGTCGCACCGTCCGTCGTTCCGGTAAAAATCGCCCAGCGCCTGCAGGTACTGAACCGTTTCCCCCGCCGGCGCATTGGTGGCCGACTCGGCTGAGGCCAGCGCCTTTTGATAAAAATCCTCCGCCCGGGCATTTTGATTTTGCAGGTGATAAACATCCGCAAGGTTGCGTTCCCATTGGGCCACTTCCAGCGGGTCCGGAGCGGGAGCGGCCCGGACAATGTCCAGTATCCGTTGATAGAGGGAGGCCACCTGATCATATCGGACTTTGGTGTAATAGTAAAAGTTCGCCAAGCTTTGCAGCGGAATGATCAGGTCCCGGCTTTTGGGAACGACGGTTTTTTCGCAACTGGCAATGGCGTCCTGGTAGGTCTGTTCGGCCTGATCCTTTTTTCCCTGCTGACGATAGACCCCGGCCATTTGCACCTGGCTTTGGGACAAGCGAATGTCGGCGGAACCAAAGGTGCCGGCCAGCTTCAACGCTTCGCCGGTGAGCCTTTCGGATTCGAGCAGATTGTTTAATCTCAGCGCCCGCGACGAACCATACATCAGCACACGCCATTGATAGGCCCGCCGCAACGTGTTCGCTTCGCCCGACCGGTTCATCCGCTCGAGCAAAGCGGTGTATTCGTGAAGGACGTCCTCCACCACGGGAGCACCGGGTTCCAGATTGTTTTCCGTCACAGCGAAAGCCCGTTGGTAAAGGGCAACTGCCTGGTTGGTTTTGCCCTGATCTGCCAGGGTGGCGGCCAGACCGGTCAGGGGCCGCGCGAGTTCGGAACTGTCCGGCCCGCCTGCCTTCTCCACGATGGCTTCAGATTGCCGGTAAAATTGTTCCGCCTGATCGAGTTTGCCCCAGCTGCGGTAAGTTTCCGCCAGACCATAGAGCGATATCGCCAGATTCATCTGCGAGTCGGTACCGGGATTGGCTGCCGCGGCTTTTTCACGTATGGCCAGCGCCTGCCTGCACAACGATTCGGCCTTGTCATATTTTCCCCACTCCTGATAAAAGCCGGCTGTGGTGAGCAAACAATCGGGTAATTCATCTTCGTTGGTCGCGGCCAGAGCCAGGGTCTGCTGGTAAAACGGCTCCGCCTTTGCGTACTGGCCTTGAATACGATAAACGGCGGCCACGGCGCGCTCCCGTTTGATGATTTCAGCGGCATCCCGCGGCGACGCTTTCTCGACAATTTGAAGGATTCTCAGGCACACCGGCGTCGCCAGATCATACCGGTGTTCGGCAAAATAGTAGAAGTTGGCCAGCTTTTCCAAGGGCATTACGAGGTCGGGCGCATTCGTATCGCCCGCTTTCTCGCGACTGGCAATGGCGGTTTTGAAAGTCTGTTCGGCCAGATCGGGTTTTTTCTCCATCTGATAAATGCCCGCCAGAAAAATCAGGTTGGTGGTCGAGCGCCCGTCGGTCGGACCAAATTTGCCGGCGGTCTTCAACGCTTCCTTGCAACTCTGTTCCGCCATGCCGTAGTCCTTTTGATTCAAGGCCGACCAAGCGTCGTGCATCTGCTCCTGCCAGAGAAGCCCGGAATCATTATCCCCCAACGCCGTGTCCGGCCGGTGAGGCACTTCGTCCAGCTTTGATTGTTCCTGGGCTTCAACGCGCCAGCGACCCAGGCTGATCAAACCTATGGCGAGGGGGGCGGCCAGGTTCCGCCTGGCCAGAAGATAAATTCTTTTAAATTCGTGAAAACTCATGGCGTCCAGATTAAACACTCAAGCTACAAAAGCGACAAAACAGATGGCCGCAGTTTGATCGTAAAAATTGACGGAAGCGATAATACAATCAGGGACGGGCCTGAAAGAAGGCCCGTCCCTTTGTGACCGATTACAATCGGAGATAATTAGGTTCCGATGGAACAGCTGTTCATGTTCCAGGTGTGCGAGCTGCCCGATCCGAAAATTTCGAATCCGATGCCGACGCCGCCCACATTGCCGCCGCTGCTGTAATAGCCCTTGCTGGCGCCCCATTTGATCATGGTGCCCAGGTTCACCGAGCCTGAACCCGCGTTGCTCGTCCGAAGGAAGGACAAGGGGCCGCCACCCTGCCAGTACACATTCCAAGTTGAGCCGGCAATGGACTGGTTGGAATAGACTTTGGATCCGCTCGGACCCACGCCGCCGCTGTTGGCCACCCAGACCATGACTTCGGTGGGAACCCAGCAGTCGAACGAACAGTCCCAATACGTGCCGCCGGGGGTGCTGATGCTCCAGCTGCCGGTGCCGTTGTAGCTGCTGACCGACTTGCCAATGTTGTTTCTAGCCGTGTTGGGATAGGCTTTGACGCCGCCGCCGGTGGGCACGGAACTGACCACGTTCCATGATGTGATGCTGCTGAGATTGCAACACTCGGAAGCAGTGCTGCCCCATTCGTCACAGTAGAATTCGTAGCCGCCGCTTGAATACGTGCCATACTGGCTACAGGAAGTCCACACGTAAGCATGCGAGGCTAATGGCATGGCGGCCAGCGCCAGCGCCAGCGCCAAGGTTAGTTTTAATGATTTCATATTTCTTTCTGTTTTTTCATTTTTTTCCATCCCCAAACACGTCGGGGTTGTTTGTAATATGCGCCCCTTGGAGGAAGAAACCCAAGGGAACACAAGGGACATTTTCGGTACACAATCCGTCCACACAAATGCACATCTTATCGGAAAACCCGCGGCTGGATAGTCCCCAAAATTGATTAGGTACAATTGATTACCCCTTCGACCTGACTGGCGGATCGGTGGTTGTCGTGGTTGCGGTGGAATGCGTGTACTTGGCGATGGCCTGGGCGCGGGAGCGCACATGGAGTTTCTCGTAGATGTGGCGGATATGAGTGCAAACCGTATGCACACTGATGCTGAGAGAGTCCGCGATTTCCTTGTAATAATCGCCGCGCGACAGCAACTTAAGGATGGCTTGTTCGCGTGGTGTGAGGCCGTTCGGCTCCGGTTTTTCCGGCTGGGGCTGGAAGGATTGCACCAGCTTGCGGGCAATCTGGCTGGTCATGGCGGCGCCACCCTCATGGGTCAATTTGAGTGAAGCAATTAATTCCTTTTGCCCGGTTTCCTTCAGCAAATATCCGCTCGCGCCGGCCGCCAGGGCGCTGAAGATGTGATCGGTGTCCGCATACACGGTCAACATCAGAAACTGGGTTTTCGGCATCAACGGCTTCAGGCGGCGCACACACTCGATGCCGTTCATGTGGGGCAGGTTGATGTCCACCAGCAGAATGTCCGACGCCTCCCGCGGCAATGACGCCAGCGCGCCTTCGGCACTGCCGTAGGCGCTCAAACAATGAAATCCCTTCGCCGCGTCAATCCATCCGGTCAAGATTTGACGCACGGGAGCATCGTCTTCGATTATTGAAACAGTGATATTCAAGCTGGGTCGATAAAATGTATCATCATTTGGTCAACGGACGAATTCCCAACGCAAACGACGCGCCGATTGAATCGTGATGAAGGGGGCCGTTCCGCCGGCGCCGGGCTTCTCATGCGGAAAGCCCTTTCAACACGACCGTAAAGGTCACCTTCGTTCCTTTTCCCGACGCGCGCTCAATTTCGCACCGCCCGCCGATTTCGGCCAGCCGCTGGCGCATGTTGGCCAGCCCGTTGCCGCTCCCTTGGGGCTGACCGTGTGGTGTTCCCGCCAATAAAGTTTCCGACGCGAATTTATTCCCGTTGTCCTCGACCGTCAGGATGAAAGCCGCCGGCTTCACCGCAAGAGAAATCCGCACTTCCGATGCGCCGGAGTGCTTGATGGCATTGTGCAACGCCTCCTTGAAAGCCAGAAATAAATTGTGCCGCACTTCGGCGGTAATCACCCGGGCCGGGAACTGTGATGGCATGTCCATTTTGCACCGGATGCCGGCAGTTCTGAGCAAATTTTGCCCGAACTCCTCCAGATAGGCGGCCACACTGTCGAGAGTATCATGCCGGGGATTGACCGCCCAGACCACTTCGCTCATCGCCCGGGTCAATTCCCGCGCCGTGTTGTGAATTTGATCCAGATGTCCGGCCACCTGCCGCGAATCATCCAAACCGCTCCGGGCCGACTCGCTCAACATCGTGATGCGCGTCAGGTTCGCACCCAGGTCATCGTGAATGTCCCGGGCAATGCGAATCCGTTCGCGCTCGATGGCTTGCTGCTGCTGCAGCCGCTCCACCTTGCGCCGCATCCGCCGACGCGCGTCCAGCCACACAATGCCCCCGCCCGCCAGCGCCGTCAGCACCCCGCCCGAAATCCGAAACCACCACGTCTGCCAGAACGCCGGCAACACCGTGAACGCCAGCGTTGCCCCTTGCTTGTTCCAGACCCCGTCATTGTTACAGGCCTGCACGCAAAATTGGTAATTGCCGGGAGAAATGTGGCTGTAATTCGCCCGCCGCGGGTACCGCGTCCCCACCCATCTGGTCTCCAATCCTTCGAGGCGATACCGGAAGTGCACCTTCTCTGGCGCGACAAAACTCAATCCGGTAAACTGGAATTCATATCGGTGCTGGCCCGGCGCGATCCGCAGCGGTTTTTTCGGCATCTCCCCTTCATTTACCGCCTGATCATCCACCAGCAGCCGTTCGATGATCACCGGCGGGACCAGTGTGTTGGTCCGGACGTTGCCGGTATCCACCGCCACCAGTCCCTTGCTGGTTGGAAACCACAGCCGCCCATCTTTCGTCCGGCAGCCCGCGGGCTGGAATCCACCTGAACATTCGAGAGTCGGCAAACCGTCACTAAGTCCATAGGTCAGGCAGTGTAATCGCCTGATCGGGCCATCCGCGCAACGATTGAGTTCGGCTTGGTTGACCCTCATGATGCCGCCATGGGAACTGAGCCAGAAATATCCCCGGCCGTCGTCTTCGATGTCGCAGATGATGTTGTTCTGTAGTCCCTGTTTTTTCGTGATGGCAACGAAGCGGCCATCTTTGAGCCGGTTTAATCCATTGAACGTGCCAATCCAGAGCGTCCCGTCACTTTCGAGGTGAAGGCATTGCACGAAATCACTCGACAAACCGTCGCCGCTCCGAAATTGCCGCAGGACTCCCGCCCGGAGGCGGCCCAACCCGCCGCCGGACATGCCGAACCACAAAGTGCCATCCGGCGCTTCGATCATCGTGCGCATATCCGGTAGCGCAAGCTCCGGCCCACGAGCCAGCCACTTGATCCTGCCCGACTCATACCACATCAAGCCGATGCCCGTTCCAACGAGCAGACCTCCGTCCGGCGTGGCCAGCAGCGCAGTCACCTGAGGAGTGATTTCCCCAAATACTTGCGGGACTTCGAACCGGGAGCCGTTCCACATAAACAAACCAGCACCCCAGGTGCCGGCCCAAGTCCGGCCTTGCGCGTCCAGCGCGACCGACCACACATAGGGATGGGTCAGGCCGATGCTTTCACCAAAGTTCGTCCAGCTACCGTTGACAAACCGGTACAAACCCGCACCTTCGGTGCCAATCCACAGGGCGTCATCCGGACCACAGGCAACGGATAGAACCCTGCGCCCCTGCCAGTGATCGGGTGGGTTAAAAGCGGTGATGCTTCCAGGATGCAGCATGGCCAGGCCACTGTTGCCGGTTCCCACCCACAAGTTTCCTTCGCGGTCTTCACAGAGAGAATCGGTGATCCGATCGTCCGGAAACCCATTCGTGCGGCAGAACTGAAAAGACCCCTGCCCGGGAAAAATAAGATAGAGTCCATGGTCGGCTGTCGCCGCAGCCAAGGTTCCGTCCTCCGTTTCAATCAAGGTGTGAATGGTGTTCCATCCCCATGGCGCCGTTCCCAAATCGGCAGTCCATTTCCCATCCTTCCATTTGCGCATCCGGCTTTCCGTCATGACCCAGAGGCCGCCATCGCGACCGGCCCCGATTCCTTGGATGTAGCGATTACCAGCGGGTTCATCAAAGGACAAAGGTTGCAGGTGGTCATTTTCCAGCACCCACACCTCGTTGTCCCGCTGGATCCAAAAGCCGCCCTTGGGCTTCCTGACCAGGGCGAGCCGGGCCGGGCTCTTGTCGGGAGGTGACGGGATGACGAACCAGTCTTTCACCCGTGCCAATTCGCCGTTGCCATTCAGAAGCCAGATGCCGCCTGCTGAATCGGTGCCGATCCCATAAATCCCCCCCCCGTGCCATGATGCCTTGACGGGGACCGCATAAAATTTCCCGTTCCGATAAACGGTCAACTTCCCGGTTTCATGCCCGATCCAAATTGTGCCTTCCGCATCTTCAAACAGGGCGGTCACGTTGGGGCTTTGTAGCTCCGGTGTGTTGCTGCTGTCAAAGACCGTGAAATGCACACCGTCGAACCGCGCCAGACCGCTGCACGTGCCCAACCATAGATAACCGTCGTGCGATTGGAGGACGGCCGTAACGCTGCTGTCGGGCAGGCCGTCGCCCGTCGTCCACATCCGCGTGACATAGTTCGGCAGCGGGACGGCGAAGCTGGCGGAGGCCAGGCAGACACACCAGAACACGTGGAACCAACCCGCCTTGGCGAACCACCATTTGAGCCTGCGCCTGACCGGCGGCTTCAGGCTGGCGCGGGGCGGCGAGGAACCACCCCCAAGACGCCGTGGCCTGGCCTCGATTCGGCAGGCAGGTTGTGAATGCATGGGACAATCAACATAGTTGAGTTGAGTTTCAAAGTCCACAGGGGTTGGCACTGAGGGTGTTCATCGGAGCCTCCTGATCTGAATGGGATCAACGCCGGCAGTGTGTTATTCCGGCTTGCTTCCCCATGGCCTTTAGGAAAAAGTGCCAGCCACATGAGGAACCTGTTTTGTTCTATCCGTCCGGTCGCCAAGACGTTCGTCGGCAGTATTTTGCTTGCAGCCGTCTGTTGTTGCGCCGGCAATTATACCAACTTCAACGTCGCCATCTACATCCCCGTCGGCGTCGTACAACGTTTCGAAAACCTCGAAAACCTGACCAACGACTGGAACCGGATCAACCGCCAGTTGAAGGTGGACAAGGTGTACATCGAAGCGCAACGGAACCGCACCCTGGCGACGGATGCAGAGCTGGAGACGGTCAAGAAGTTCTTTGTGGACCGCGGCGTCAAAGTGGCCGGCGGCATGGCGCTGTCGGATGGCGGCTTCGGCCAGTTCCACTCGTTCTGCTACACCGACCCCGCCGACCGCCAGTTCATAAAGCAGGCCGCCGAACTGGCCGCCCGGCATTTCGACGAAATCATCCAGGACGATTTCTTTTTTGTCTCGACCAAGAATGATTCAGACATCGCCGCCAGGGGAACGAACACCTGGACGCAGTTCCGGCTCGGCCTGATGGATGAAGCCGCGGAAAATCTCATCATCAAACCGGCCCGCGCCGTGAACCCGAAGGTCAAACTCATCATCAAATTCCCGAACTGGTACGAACATTTTCAGGGCCTGGGCTATGATCTCGACCGGGAACCGAAACTGTTCGATGGCATTTACACCGGCACCGAAACCCGCGACCCGGCCAGCACCGACCAGCATCTGCAACAATACGAAAGCTACCTCATCATCCGTTACTTTGAGAACATCAAGCCCGGCGGCAACGGCGGCGGCTGGGTGGACACCTTCAGCATCCGCTACATTGACCGCTACGCCGAGCAGCTTCGGGACACGATGTTCGCCAAGGCGCGGCAAATGATGCTGTTTGAATGGTCGGCGATGGGCCGCCCCATCCGCCCCGGCGAGCGCGAGGCCTGGCAGGATTTGCAAACGAGTTTCGATTACAATCAGTTGTTGCAAGCCTGGACGAACAACGCCCCGGCCGGATTGCCCGAACCCACCATCGCCCGTGTCGCCGGTTACGCCCTGGAACAGGTGGACCCGTTCCTCGGCCAGCTCGGCAACCCCATCGGCATCGCCAGCTACAAACCCTGTCAATCCACCGGCGAGGATTTTCTGCACAATTATTTTGGCATGATCGGCATTCCGATTGACCTGTATCCGCAGTTTCCGACCAACGCAAACCTGGTCCTGCTGACCGAATCCGCGAAGTTCGACACCGACATCGTCGCCAAAATCAAAGGCCAGTTGACCGCCGGCAAATCGGTGGTCATCACGTCCGGCCTGTTGCACGCGCTCCAGCACCGGGGCATCGAAGACATTGTCGAGGCGCGGTACACCGACCACAAGGTGCTCGCGCATGAATATTCCGGCGGCTTCGGCTCCGGCAATGGCTCGGTGCTCGCGGGCGGGAAAAACGAGGACATCCTGTTCCCTGAAATCTTCTTTCTCACCAACGACGCCTGGCCGGTGGTCCGCCTCCTCGCCAACGGCAACGGCTATCCGCTTTTGCTGATGGACCGGTATTCCAAGGGCATTCTCTACATCTGGACGATGCCGGAAAATTTCAGCGACCTTTACTCGCTGCCCCCCAACGTCACGGGCGCCATCAAGAATTACGTGCTGCGCGGTTTTCCCGTCCGGCTGGACGGCCCCGGCCAGGTGGCGCTGTTCGCTTATGACAATCACACGTTCATCGTGGAATCGTATTTGCCCGCCGAAACCGACGTGAAAGTTTCATTGACCGGAAATTTCACCCGCTTGAAGAACCTGGTCACCGGCGAGGTGATTACCGGCCAGGCCCCGACTCAGGGCCGTGGACGCTGGCGGAACAACGAGGAAAGCCGCATGTCCTTCAATGTTCATCTGCTGCCGCACAGTTACAGCGTGTTCGCGGCTGAAAAATAGAACCCGTCAATTTACCGCCAACAGACACCGGCCGCATCGGCTGCTTGTGGGCGGCGGCTGACGGATCCCGGTTGGCGCTCAGGTGGATTTGGAATCAGGCATGGTCAGATTGCAAAAACGTGCAACCAACAGGCTCAACGCTCCGTCATCATGTGCAATCGTTGCGAAACCGATAAAAACGTCATCCGCCGTTGATTGCTGCATTGACGCAAAAGGCGGGGTGTGATAAGTTTGTTCCATCACATATTATCCTGTTGAAATTTAATGCGATAAACTCCCGCATCTGTCTTATCCTCATCACCCATCTTTCAATGAAAAAATACATGCGTTCCGCCGTTTTAGTGTTTGCCGCCTGCGCCATGGCCGGGGTTGCCCACGCACAAGTAACCCTTACCGACATTGGGACCACCGCCCCCACTCCGGGGCCGTATGACATCTCCCAGTTGAGCACCAACGGGAACACTGCGGCAACTACAACCGGCAAACCTGACGGACTGAATTACTACACGGATAACAATCCCCCCCCCGGCCAGACGTTCACGACCACCAGCACTTCGACCAATTTGATTTCCGTAGCCATCAGGACGGCCGGACTGGATTCCGGCAATATTTTGACCCCAACCAATTATCTTCTGCGGCTTTACTCGGTCACCGGCAGCTCGGCGACGTCGGTTACGAACTTCAGCGCAACCACCCCCGGATTCGTTGACGGCCACTGGTTGAAATGGAACAACCTCAATGTTGCGCTGGCCGCCAACTCGACTTATGCATTTTCATTCGCCAGGGGCCCCATATCGTCAGGATCCAGTTGGTGCGCCATGGCTGTTGCCACCAACACGTACTCCAATGGGGAGATTGCCTTGATCCCCGCCAATGGCGGGACCATGACCTTCGGCAGCAGCCATAAATATGATGCGGTATTTGACCTGGGCATGAAGGCCGACGCGCCCACCGCCAACACCCCGCTCGTTTCACCCAAAAACACGGTTTACACCAACCAAACGGTAACCCTCACTGAAAGCGCGTTGGGCACGGCGCCCCTGTATTACCAATGGCAAACCGACGGCGGCGGCGGCGGCAGCCTGACCAATATCCCCGCAGCCACCAGCACGAATTTGGTGGTGACCCCATCCACCAACGGCGTTTTCAGATACGATGTCGTTGTGACCAACGCTGTGGGGAGCGCCACCAGCGGCGTCGTCACGATTACCTTTCTGCCGCCCGCCGCTGTGGCGGTCAGCACCGCCCAACCGATGGCGACGATGCCGTTGGAAGGGCTGGGCGTGGCCAGTGCGGTTTATTACGGTCTCATGACGAGTGCAGGGGCACCCGGCAGTGTGGCTGCCGCCGGAATCAAAGCCGTCCGGTACCCGGGCGGATCCTATGCGGACATTTTTCACTGGCAGACCTACTCCGGATGCGGGGGGTATCTTGCTTCGGGCGACGACTTCAACAGTTTCATCAACGATCTCGTCATTCCTGCCGGCGCCACGGCCATCATCACCGTTAATTATGGCTCCAATCCCGGTTGCAATGGCGGTGGTGATACCAACGAGGCCGCCGCCTGGGTGGCGTACGCGAATGTGGCCAATCACTTGGGCATCAAATACTGGGAAATCGGCAATGAACAATACGGCAACGGCTACTACAACACCAATGGTTGGGAAGAAGACCTGCATTACCCGGCATCGCCCGTTGCAAGCCGAGTCGGTCAATTTGCCCTTTCTCCAACGGCCTACGGCTCGAACGCAGCCCAATTCATCACCGCCATGAAGGCCCAGGATTCCACCATCAAATGCGGAGTGGTATTTGATGCTGATTATTCCCCCTACAATACCGCGGTGTTGGGTCAGTGCGGGAATGTGGCGGATTTTGTCATCATTCACTGGTATCCCAGCGACCTGTTCGCCTCGGCGGCCCAAGTCGTTTCAACGATCAACAGCACTCGCACGCAACTGACCAACATTCTCGGGGCGGCTCGCGCCGGTCAAATGGGAATCGCCGCAACCGAGACCGGGGCTGGAAATTACACCGGCTCCCCGGCGGCGCTTTTTGCCGCGGACAATTACCTGACGTGGATCGAAAATGGCGCCATCAATGTGGACTACCAGGAATTGGACGCCGGCTTCCTGGCGAATGGCAATCCCGGCGTTGCCGATAACACCCTGTTGGGACCTGCCTACGGGGCGATGATGTCGCGCCTGCTCGCAAACGTCGGCGACACGACGCTAACAGTTACTTCGGCTGAAAGCCTTTTACATGTGCATGCCACCGCGCGACAGGACGGGAAGACGGGCGTCATGTTGATCAACACGGATCCGACCATCTCCATCCCCGCCGCTGTAAACATCAGCGGACCGACCCTCGCCAGCTCCGGCACTTGCTATCAATTCGGCCTCACCAATTTCATCGGTGCCAACATTTATCCCAGCTATCCCATTTCCACCAACACCGTGTCCGGGCTGGGGAACTCGTTTACCGTCTCCGTCCCGCCCTACACCATCGTTGAATTGTTGATCCCGCCCGCTCCGAATAACACGCCGCCGGTGCTGTCGCCGATCGGCAACCAGACCGTCAACGTCGGCCAGACCGTCGCCTTCACCGCCAGCGCCACCGACACCGACCAACCGCCGCAAACCCTCACCTTCAGCTTGTTGAGCGGCATTAGCGGCGCGACATTGAACACCAACAGCGGCGCGTTCTCATGGCGGCCGGCGGTGACCAACGCCAATACGACCAATGCTTTTGCCTTGGAAGTCGCTGACAACGGCTCTCCCAGCCTGAGCGCGACGCAAAGCTTCTCGGTGACGGTAAATCCGCTCACCCAGCCAACCGCCTCCTCGATTGTGCTGAACAACGGTCAACTGGGATTCCAAGTCAACGGCCAGACGGGACCGGATTACGCGGTGCAAGGATCAACGAATCTCATCGCTTGGAACACCCTGTTCATCACCAACTCGCCGCCCATGCCGTTCTCGTGGACGGACACCAACGCGGCGATTTTGCCGGCGCAGTTCTATCGCATCAAAGTTGGCCCGCCGCTGCCGTAATCCGGATTTTCCGGCCCGGCGTTTCCGGCACGCGCAACCAAGAGATTGCCGGGCGGCTCAAGTTGCTGTCTATTCGCGCGCGGCTAGGGCGGTTCCAACTTTGATGTAGCGCAGACATTCTTGTCTGCGGGTTTGCGGGACATTCTTGTCCCGTGTTTCATCCTCACGAAAGAGGCGACTGGAAAGTCGCCTGAATCCCGCAATGCGGGACTGGAAAGCCTGCGCTACGTAATAACTGGAAATGCTCTACAACGGCGGCAGGGAAATCATCACGGACAAGGTTGAACCCGAACTCCGAAGTTGAATTTTTGCGTTGGCGGAGTGCGGCCGTCCCGGCCGCAGCCAGGTGGGGTGGGCGAGCGCTGGGTAAATGTTCCGTGACTTGAATGAAGCCAATTGCTGCGCCCGGGGACGGGCGCACTCCGACAGGGCATCATCCACACCGCCACCCCCGGCAACTTCGGAATTCGGGTTGAAACCACCGGCGAATCAGCGGCCATCCAGCTCACACCGGATCGCGCGACCTTCAAGGCCGATGGCAGGAACGTCTCAGTTCCCAAGCGGTTGACCCGCAGCCTTCCGTACCGTGATTAAAGCGTCACACCATTATGACGGTTGAAGACTTTCGTGCCGCCGACGCAAATCTCACGTTCACTCTACAATTGAACGATTTGTCCTTCGCCCTGGTATAGAATGACCTTGTCCGGATTGCCCGTGGTGGGCACGCCGGTTCCATGGTCGGTTCCCACGATGATGATGTTGAAATTGCGTTCCTTCAACATGCCGGGGAACGAGCCTTTCCGGTCATCAATGGTGAGCCGGCGGTTGGCGTCGTCCCAGTGAAAAGCGATGGTGGCATGGACCCCCTTTTCATAATTGTAATTGTCGTTCTCGTCTTCATACAGCGTAAAACTTCCGTTTGCGCCGGGATAGATGCGCAATTCAATGGGATCGTCCGGTTTTTCAGTCGCGTATTGAATGAACGGGCCCATGGGAACGATGGAGCCCGCCTTGACCAGGAGTGGAATCTTGTCAATGGGCGCATCGGCGGTGATGGTCTGGCCGCCGGTAATGGTCTGGCCGGTCCAAAAGTCCACCCATTGAGTTCCGGCGGGCAGATAAACCGGCCGGGTTTGGGGCCGGGACTCGACGGTTTTTTCGCGGGCAAAAATTTCCGGGGTCTTCCAGAAAAGCTGGGCTCGGAAAGCGCCGAGGGTGTAATTGGCGGTCTCGCAGGCAAAGGCGTATTCCTTGCCGGCCTGAAGTTCCACGGGGATGGTCCAGGCTTCCGTCGAAACGCAATTGTTGGTCAGTTCCTTGCCGTCCAGAAAAACCCGTTTAGGCCCGAAACTTTTGTAATGAAAGCGATAGGTCCCGGTTTCCGTCGGAATCAGCTTGCCTTCCCAGCGCATGGAAAACTTGGGGCTGGTGATGTATTTCGGCCAGCCGGTGTACCAGAAAAGGTTGACGTTGGTCTCGACTTGTTCATGCACCAGCTTTTTAAAATCCGAATCGGCATAATATCTGGCGGTCAAGCCCGGCTGGCCGTCTTTGGTTTTAAAATGTTCCGGCGTGATGAGGATGCTGTTCTCCGGCGGCCGATGGATCATGTACTCCGTGACCGGGCAAACCATGATGGCCGGCCCAAACATGAATTGATCGTCAATGCCGTAGGTTTTTTTGTCGGCGGTAAAATCCATCGGCAGGCCGCGCATGATTGTGTAGCCGTGGTCGGTCACCTGCCAGGCGAGCGAATAAATGTAGGGCATCAGGCGGTAGCGCAGGTTGTCAAATTTCACGAGGACATTGGTAAACTCGCCGAACTCCCAGATTTCACGCGGGGTTTCCGAGCCGTGCGACCGGAAGATGGGGGAAAAGGCGCCCAGTTGGAACATGCGGGTGTAAAATTCCTGGTAGGCGGGGTCCTTGCCGCCATTGGAAAACACGCCTTCGTAGCTGCTGATGTTGAAAGCGCCGATGTCAAACGTCCAATACGGAATCCCGGACATGCAATGATTTATGCCGGCGGCGATTTGTTTCTTGTAAACATCCCAGTTTGCGCCGATGTCGCCCGACCACGTGGTGGCGGCGGCGCGCTGCTGGCCGGCAAAGGTTGAACGGGTAAGGATATAAACGCGTTTCTGGTCGGTTTCTGCGCGCTGATGATTATAAACCGCTTCGGTCACGAGCAGCGAATAGGGATTGAGATACCTGGCGAAGGAACCCAGGTGATTGTTCTCGACGCGTTTCATCTCGTATTCCTCGCCTTCCTTGGTCAGGGCGTTGACGATGTCCGGCTCGGTCGAATCCATCCACCAGCCGTCAATGCCCTTGGAAAACAATCCTTTGCTCACGTACTGCCAGTACAAATCGTTCGCCGCCGGATTATAGACATCGTAATACCGGAAACCGGCCCAGCCGACCGGCGAGTAGAGGAAGCCCCGCTTTTCCATGTCCTTGAAAATCGCCGAGGACGGCCCGAGTCCCTCCCAGATGGAAATGATGAGGTGAAAATTCTCCTGGTGCAGAATATCAATCATCTCCTTCGGGTGTGGATACAGCGTCTCGTCAAAGAACATGCTGCTCCAGTTGGTGTTGCCGCCCCAGTAATTCCAGTCCTGGACGAGGCCATCAATGGGGATTTGAAGCGTGCGGTATTTTTGCGCGACGCCCAGGAGCTCATCGCGGGTCGCGTAATGTTCCTTGCTCTGCCAGTAGCCATAAGCCCATTTGCCATACATCGGGGCCTGCCCCGTCAGCTCCCGGTATCCGGCAATGGCGCCGTCCATGTTTTTGCCGCAGACGAAATAGTAATCCAGGTTGTCGCCCACCTCGGACCAGAGCGACATGTGGTCCGGGTCGTCGGCAAAAATGGTTTTGGAATAATTGTCCCAAAGAATTCCATAGCCCCGGGTGGAAATCAGAAACGGCGTGACCGCCTCGGTGTTGGCCTGCACCAGCTTGACGGTGCGTCCGCGATAATTCATGTACCCGGATTGATGCTGTCCCAGCCCATAAATGCCCTCGTCCGGCGCCAGTTTGAAATTCTGCTGAACACTGAACGCTTTCTTTTCGTTCTTGATCTTGACCGGCTCAATGATTGCCCCGCCTTGTTCTTTCAAAATAATTTGGTTGTCGGCGGTGAGATATTGAATGGCGCCGTCGCTTTCGGACAACCGCAGCATGATTTTCGCGGAAGCGAGGGTGATGGTTCCGGTGTTCTCCTGAAATTGGATGTTCAAATCCGGCAGGTTGGTTTGAATCACGACCAGACTCGCCTTTTTGGGCGTGCCACCGGACACCCACTTGACGACGCGGACCCGGTCGTCCGCGTAGAACTGCACCTTGACGTTTACTTTGCCGGTTTTCAGTTCAACTCCGTTTTGAATGCGTTTGACCTGTACGTCTTTCGACGCGGGAGATTTCGTCTGGCAGGAGGCCAGCCCAAAGCTCAGCGCGAGGCTGCAGAGCAAAGCCATTGTCCGCAGGGCAGGAGATAAAGATTTCATCATATCACAATTTCTTTCTGGTTGTGCTTCCGGTTGCGAATCCACAATAACCTTCACATTGTGTGATTTCCCGTCGGCGAAAACAAGCCGGACATTGCCGTCGGATTTTTCGGTCGCTGTTAACCGCCATCGCGCAATCGAATTAGCGGCAATGGTGGCTGGAATAGTGCCAAAAGTGAAGACTGACCCGTGACTGATGTCAGTTATATGCCAGTTAAAACGCAGATATTTCCAATCCGCGCCGCGCGTTCCGAACGCTGTGCGGTTGCTCGAAACACGCCGCAGTCACCGTGCCGTCGCTGGATGATTGGGAAAAGGAATGGGGGAAGAATTCACAACGGATCGTGCAACCGACGTTGTAGCCAATACTGCTTGCACACAACAACCTCGCGCTGAATACGTTGAGCGGCACGCAATCAAATTAACTACCACATGGTGCGCGAATAAATGGTTTGAGCGCCTGAAGGTCGCATGGCGCGATTCGATTTTGCGCGGGAAGCATTGGATTCAGTCTCAGACTTACTCAGAGCACTCAAATCTAGCCGCAAGGAAAAGAAAGATAAAGATTGAGAGTGATTGACTGTTTATCATTGCCGGCATCCGCTAGTGAACCGATCCGACCATTTCGTTTGCCGTTGTGGTGATTATCAAAAGTGTCTTAATTAAAACAATTCCCTCTCCACCGGTGCGGGAGCAGACCTGCCTTCGTTATCTTCGGCGCGGCAAATGAGGTCGGGATGCTCGTTGCGGACGTTGTTCATTTCGCGGCTGACGGGATACCAGTCCAGTGGTGTGTCGGCGGTGAAATTCAGTACGGCACAATCGCTGTAGGCGGGCAACCTACTCGCGATTCATCGGAGTCTTCTGCCCGTCGCTCGTCCGCACAACGATTGCGGCGCGCACGGAGTGACGCGCCTTACCAATGAACCTCCTGGGAGCGCTGGCGTCCCGCCGGCCAGTCGGAAGCGGAAAATCGGAACTCGCCGGCGAGACGCCAGCGCTNNCCGCCCCATTGTTTGAAGAAGAAGGCGACTTTGGCGCGCTGGCATTGCGCGCGGAGGTCCCGCACCCAGTCGGCAGCCATTGGCCGCGCGCCCGGCCCGCTTTCGCCGCCCACAATCACCCAACTGATGCCCTGCAAATTGATCGGGCCGAGATTTTCCAGCAGCGGTTCGATGGAAAGGAAACGGACCTGTGCCGGCGAATCGCGGAGCAAATCAATGCGCGGCAGACCGTGCTGGCGGTTTTCCACGCTCACACCCCACCAGATGTGCGGCTNNCGTGGAACAGATCGCTCATGGAATTCACGAAAATCTTCCGGGACGTTGACCAGCGCAGCGGGTCGCCCAGCTTTTCCGGCACGAGGCGCAGATCAAAGCCGAATTCAAACGGATGGCCTGGCACGCCGCGAAAGCGTTCGGCAAACGTCTCGGCGTAGCAATGCAGGCAGCCGGGGCTGACCTTGCTGCACCCGCGCATCGGATTCCACGTCGCATCAGTCCACTCGATTTTTGATTTGTCGCTCATTTAACGTCCTGCATGGCCACGATACTTCTTAAAAATATGTTCCGCAATTTTATTGCCGGTGGGATTCTGTGAAGCAAAAAAGAGATAATAAACCACCGCGCCGCGAGTGTTGCACATCGGCAAAGGCTCCGGCACATATTTGAAACCCGCGACTTCCTTGAGGCGTTTCCGGTAGGCCGCAACAACAGACTCGTTTGGCGCCTTCTGTTCAAATGTCCTAAATAAATCTTGTTCAGTCGTATAAGCAGCAGCATGCCAAGAATCATCACCCCAAAACTTGGTCATTCTCTGTGCTTGATCTGGCGCGACGGAATCAGGGTTCTTCCAAAGAACATTCATGTTCGCATCCATGATCATAAAATTGAGAAAGATTTCGATGCTGCGCATTCTGCCCGCGGTTTCGACCACCTCCCAATTCGGATTAAGTTCATACGGATCCAAAAGGCACAACGCGCGCCGGTAATCTTCATAGCGGCATTGCGGAAAAACTTCCTTCAAGAGCACCTCGTTGCAATCCCCCTGATAAACCGTCACATCTTTCTCATCACCCATGCCTTGCAAGCGCTTCGCGCGTGCCGCATCCATTTCCACAAAATGATAATGGGAAAAACGCGGTTGAATGGATAATGCACGAGCGGGGCTGCCCGCAATGAGTTTGCCACTTTGCTTCGAAATATGAGCGCCAGCACCAGCGAAACCATCAACGTAGGCAACGTGCTTGATAAAATGTTGATTTTGCAAAATCTGCGCATAGGCAACGGCATAATCTTGCAAAATTTGGAGTTTGATTTCAGTCCAATGGCCGACCACATCGAGATGTTCTTTCACTGATTGCCTTTCTGTGGGGTCGCCCAAAAATTATTTTGCATTATGTTTTGAAGCCCGGATTTTCCAACTGTTCGCTGAATACGCCCATTTCAAAACCGTGTCGAGATTTTTTGTTTGGGCCATTCACGGAGCTTGTTTTCTCGCCTGTGCTGCCACGGCGGCAATCGCCGGGATAGGCGGAACAACGTTACCAAATAAACGGGACCAAGCGGTACCGCACCCGGTTTTGATACGCTGAATAGCCCGGCAGGTTCCCGGCCAGAAAGATTTCCTCATCCAGAAGTCTCCAAACGATCACCAGCGTGATCGGAATGATCGTGAACAATCCCCACCACGAACCAAGGGCGAGCGGCACGCCTGTAAACGTGACCAGCCAGCCGGAATACATCGGATGACGCACCAGCGCGTAAGGTCCTGACGATATGACTTCCTGCCCGGTCCCGACTTCGATGATGGCCGAGGCAAAAGTGTTTTCTTTGAAAACGAAAAATCCGATGAGGAACCCGAGCGCAACCAGAACATCTCCGGCGGCGACCCCATACAGCGGCACCGCCGACCATGCGCAGCGATGGTCAATTACGGGAACAGCGACCACCAGGAACAAGGCCTTCGATATGAGAAAATTCAGGATTTTTTGGCGCGTTCGCTTTTCGGAGCCTGGACCCGTGCTTATCCGACGTTCCAAAAGCATTGGATCGTTCTTCATCAAGTTGAGGGTGACCGCCAGCACCGACAGTGAATACACGGCCAGAAAAATCCACGCCTGCCAGTAATCGAAGGTCCACGCCGGAAGGAACAGCAACACGGCCAGGCCGATGAAAAGCTGCAGGAACCCGACAAATACTTTTTTACTCAGATCCTTCATTTTGAACGGCGCGCTTTCAGCCGCGGCGCCAGCCAGCGAAGGGCGCTGTTTCAAAACAATTTCTCACGGAGGGGCGAGTTACACGAGCNNGAAAAAACGCGGCTGGAGCACCGGCTCCAGCCGCGTTAGGTCATCCGGCCATCATTTACTCATGAGCGTGACAGCGGCATTGGCCGCGCCGTACAGGGAGATGGAATAATCCCTGACGATATAAACCGGTATCTTCTTCAATAACGGCCTGATGTTGGGATTATAGTTTCTCTCGAAGTTTTTCATGAAGAGATTGTCCTCCAAAAACAGCCATTCGTTTTTGGTCGCAATCCCCCCGGCAAGATAGACCCCGCCGAACGGCATGAAAACAACCGCGAGACTGCCGGCAAAGCTCCCGTACATTTTAACAAAGAGCTTCATGATGTCCCGGCAGACCCGGTTGTCCTTCGCATTCTTGGAAATGAGCGCGGGCTTGTCCTCGTCTTTTGCCTGGTCAATTTCCTTTAACACGCCGTCCATCACCAGTTTTTTGCCGTCCTTCAGGTAGTTATAGATGTTGGCAATACCCTGACCGGAGACAAACGGTTCGGTACCGGGGGCCATGCCGAATTTTTTGGCGACGTATTCCTTGAGCTTGATGGTTTCCTCATCAAAGGCGGCAAAACCGGAATGGCCGCCTTCGGAAGGATGCGCCCGGTATTTTCCGTCTTCATTGGTGAGGAATCCCACGCCCAAGCCCGTGCCGGCGCCAACCACGATCTTGGTGCTGTCGGCGGGCGCGGGGAATTTCCCGTCGGTGGCGGGAAGCCGGGTGATCTGCTTTGGATCGTCCACCGCGAGAGTGGGGATGCCATAGCCGACCGCCAGGAAATCGTTGATGACCAGGGTGTCCACCTTGACCGATTTCTTTATGGCTTGGCCGTCAATGGCCCATTTGCAGTTGGTCATCTGGCAACGATTGTTCTCCACCGGCCCGGCCGCGCTGATGCAGCACAGGTCTATTTTCAGGGCGGAACTTTTCTGCCGGGCGATGGCGATGACTTCCTTGATTGGGTCTATGACCCCGTCAATTTGCTGCGATTTGAAGGCGCATTTCAAGATGACGGTGAATTTGGATTTTTTCTGGCCAACCACCGCCAGGGTCGTATTGGTGCCGCCAATATCGCCGGCCAGAATTATCCGGTCGTGCTTGAAATCCGAACTGAGCCAGTTTGTTTCCATAGTAAGTCCTTGTTGCCGGCCAGTCTATATTTTGGCCCAGGACTGGAAGCCCTTCGCTTTGATGACCTTTTTGCACGTGTCCAGGTCAATGAGACTGGACTGTTTCACCAGGCCTTGGGCGAGATCGAGTTCGTTTTCGCGATACATGGTTTCTCCCAGTTTCAGGAGGAATTTGATCAACAGCTCGTCGCGCTGCTCAACCTTGATTTTTCCATTGGTGATGGCAATTTCCACCGCGCGGGTGAAACCATCGGTGTCCACGCGGACTTTCGTCATGTAAAATCCGTGTTTGCCGCCTTCGCGGGAGCGCGAGGAGGAACCCGCCGTGTTCTGGGGAATCCGGTACAGGGTCGGAACCTTGCCGGAATAGACGAACTTCCCGCCGCCCGCCGAATATCGCATCCAGGCATTTGAATCCTCGGAAACCTTTTCCGGGGGGAAGGGATATTTGTAGGCCAGCTCGGTGTCCACGACCGTGGCCGAGGTAAGATTGGTGTATCCCTTTTCCGTGCCGATGTCGATCCAGGCGTTGATTCCCTGGGGCGGATGGCCCTGGTGACCTTCCAGGATTTCCACGATGGACTGCGTCAATTTTTCCATGGGCACAACCTTGCTGTTCTCATCAATGACCTTGAAGGTGGAATAAACCACGCTGGCCTTGGGATCTTTGATGAAGATTTTCCGGGCCACTTCCAACCGGCGCAGGTCGGAGAGGTCGTCCGAATCGTTGAAGAGCACGATGGGCGACTTGTGATCGTAGGCCCATTTGATGCCCAGATTCCGGCAGTGGCCGGGGCCGTCGTTCGTCTGTTTTTTGATGATGAAAATTTTGCCGGGATGCAGGGCCTTGACCTCGTCCAGATAATCAATCGCTTCCTGGCAGGGGGACAAATCATCAATGATGACGAGCTGCCAGTTGGTATCCGTCTGGTTGAAGATGTTTTCCAGGGTTTCGTCCAGATACCGTTTGGTCACCACATTTTCATTCCGCCAGTGTGGCATGATGAACGTGGCAACACCCTTCGCGTAATTTTTAGCTGACATTTTTTATTTCCTTTATGGTTTGATTGAACTGTTGATTTATCGGACCGGTTTTATCGGGAAAAATCGGGGCGAAAGCCCGCAGGTTCCGGCAGCGTTTGCCGCCGGTTGCGAGTCTTCAACCACATTCCAAAATTTATTTTCTGATAAATTCCTGACTCTGGTGACATAAACAGAATCTCCTGCCTCATCGGCGAGTCCGTCGTAATGTTACAGATTACAGAGGGGCGCATCCCAACGTCAAGCAGAAGCTGCGGCGGCGCTCCTTCTGTGAGCGCACCTCATTTTTTGAACAGCAGCAAAAATTAGCATTAGCACCGGGCTTCAGCCCGGCGATGACGGTCGAAAAAACGTCGGGAAGCTGTTTCAACGGCTTCGGTCTGCATGGAAACCCGTTAAAACGGGTTTTTTTTCCGTGATCGCTGGGGTCACCCGGCTGAAGCCGGGTGCTAATGAGAGGTGCAACTGAGATGCGCCCGCCGGCTGTTTATTCCTGGCGACCAAGCCGGCGGAATTACGCCTTCGCCGGCGGCGACGCGGCCTTTTCCAGTTTGTCGAACCAGTTGAACTTCATGTAAACCGAGGTGGCGGCGAGCACCACGGCGATGCCGACGGCCAGGTTCCATTGGCGCAGCACAATGTAGATGGCCAGCGTCACGAGACAGAGCTGCCAGACGATGCCGACGGCCACGTTGGTGAGGTCGTGGACCATGCCGCGGTTGGGCTTGAAGCTGGGATCCTCCTGCATAACTTTGGCGCGGATCGGTCCCCAGCAGCCCCAAGGGTTGACCGTCTTGTAAAATTTCTTCAGCACTTCCTCGTCCTCCGGTTCGGTCAGCAGCGTGCCCGCCAGACAGCCGATCACCGAAATGACAATCAGGATCGGGATGGTATAAAGCTGGTTGAAGTCGGAGCCAATGATGCTTTGAACCATGGGGCTGTGGTGCATGATGTATTTTGTGATGTCGGGCACCACCATCGCGCCGCCAATTCCCGCAACCATGCCC
Source organism: Limisphaerales bacterium (assembly GCA_003134375.1). Lineage (GTDB taxonomy): Bacteria > Verrucomicrobiota > Verrucomicrobiia > Limisphaerales > UBA11358 > UBA11358. The sequence goes on from PLAY01000116.1 coordinate 31,002, forward strand.
CAGAAATAACCGTAACCGTTGAAGCGCCACCAATACCACTTGAGCACGTTGGCGATCACGAAGCCGCCGTAGAGCGAGCCCACCAGCCACATCATCGCTTCGGTGATGCTCCGGGACAACACGCCGAAAAGGATGCCGATGGCCAGAAACACGAAGGCGAAGAGGCGGCTGAGCATCACTTCCCTTTTGGCGCCGGCGTTGGCGTTGATGAAACGCTTGTAGATGTCGTTCACCACGTAGGCCGGGGCGGCATTGAGGGTGGCGGCAAAGTTCGACATGAACGCGGCGAAGAGGCCGGCCAGCAGGAAGCCCACCACTCCCGTCGGAATAAACTGGAGCACAATCGGGAGGACCTTCTCGAAATCCGGTTTGTTCATGGCTTGGATCTGCGGCATGCAGAGGGTGAGGGCCAGCACGGTGATGCCCGCGATCATCAGGTAACGCGGGAACATGAGCACCACCGTCACCATCCCGTTCATCAGGCTCGCCTCCCTGGGATTGCGCGTGGCGAGGATGCGCTGCATGTCGTAGTTTGGCGCGGGGCCGGCGAGGCTGGCCAGCACGCCCTTGAAGAACATCAGGCCGAACATGATCGAAAAGAACTCATTGCCGTCCTGTTTTATGGCCGCGTTGGCCGTGTTGAGTATGCCGTCCCAGTTCAGGTTCAGCTTCCAGCCGAAAAACGGGTTCATCCAGCCGGCCGGAACGTTGTGCGCGATCATCTCGGGCGAAACCTTCATGATGGCGATGACGCCGATGGTGAGCGCCGTGAGTGTGAGGATGGTGAACTGCATGACCTCGGTTATGACCACGCTGATCATGCCGCCCTTGATCGCGTAGAGCGAGGTCAGGCCCATGAGGATCAGCGCGTAGATGTTGTCGTCGTTGAAATACTGGGCCCCCCCCGGCAGCACCGAGGAAACGAAATGCCGGACCCCGTCGAAATGCCACGGCAACAGTCCGGAGGCAAATTTGCCGATACCCTTGAAGGCATAGGCGAGCAGGCCGATGACGTTGACGAGCGCGAAAACCACGACGCTCAGGTGGGCAAGGGTGGCGCCGCGGTCGCTGCCAAAGCGCGTCTGCATCCACTGCGCGCCGGTCATCACATTCGAGCGCCGCAGCCAGGCACTCATGAACATCATCAGGAAAATCTGGTTGAACGTCGGCCAGACCCATGGAAGCCAGATGCTTTTGAGGCCGTACATGAACAGCCAAGTCACCAGCACCATCGTGCCGCTGATGTCGAACATGCCCGAGGCATCGGAAACCCCCAGCACGTACCACGGCAACGCATTGCCGCCGAGAAAATAAGCTTCCAGATTCTTGGCTCCGCGCCTTGAAACCCAGAGGCCGATCAGGACGACCGTCAGGAAATAACCGACGATAATGGCGATATCTAACGCGCGCAGTTGCATGGAGTGAGAAAGGGCCTACAATTGGCTAAATTCATGGCGCGAAGCATATTTGGCAGCGAGAGAAGGCGTCAAGGCGTAACCAGACGTCGCGCGTCATACAAATTAATGACGCCGCCGCCGCCTTGGGTGCTTGCAAATTAAGGTAAAAACCGCTTGGATGGATGGATGATGACGCGAAGTTTCTGCCCTGGTTCAAGATCTGAACGACAATGTTGCAAAAAAATTTATTGGGCCTTTGTCCTTCTGGCAACTCTGCTGACAAACCCGGCCTGGGCGGCCGGGGAATCCCTTCTGATTCGCCTCAACACCATTGGTTACCCACCCCCGGCAAAGAAACAAGCATCCATCGCCGCACCCTGCACGAATTTCACCGTTGTCCGCGTCGCCGATGGCTCGACAGTTTTCAAAGGCAGGGTTTCCGGCCCGGTCCTCAATCCGGACACGCAGGAACAGCTTTATACCGCAGACTTCTCGGCCTGCAGCGTGTCCGGCGAATATGAACTCGATGTGCCGGGCGTGGGCCGGTCAGCCCCGTTCCGCATCGCCCCGGACATTTACCGCGACCCCTACTCCACCGCGATGCTGGCCATGTATCTGTGGCGCTGCGGCACTGCGGTCAGCGCGACGTATCACGGCCAGACTTTCGCCCACGACGCCTGCCACACCAACGATGCCTGGCTGGATTTGGTCGGCGGCGGACACGTGCAGAAGGACGGCACGAAAGGCTGGCATGACGCCGGTGATTACAACAAGTACACCGTCAACGCCGGCCTCACCGTCGGCACCCTGCTCCGGGCGTGGGAAGATTTCGCGCCGCAAATTCGCCAGGTCCGACTGCAAATCCCGGAGTCCGGCGGCCCGCTGCCGGATTTCCTGGCGGAAGTGAAGTGGGAAATGGATTGGGTGCTGATCATGCAGGCGGATGACGGCTCGGTGTATCACAAGGTTTCCACAAAGCGTTTCGGCCCATTCATCATGCCGGAGAAAGAGACGGAGGAACGCTACTTCACTCCGTGGGGCAGCGAAGCCACGGCGCACTTTGTGGGCATGACGGCGCAGGCGGCCCGAATATTCCGGCCTTATGACCGGGCTTTTGCCGACCGTTGCCTGGAAGCCGCCCAAAAAAGCTACCAGTTTTTGAAGGCTCACCCGGAATTTCATCGGCCGGACACGGCCGACGTCCACACCGGTACGTATGAGATCCGGAAGAACGGCGAGATCAGCGGCCGCTTGAACGGAATCCCCAACAACCGTTTGTGGGCAGCGGCGGAACTTTGGGAAACCACCGGCTCGCGCGACGTTTTGCGCGACCTCGAAACCCGCATCCGGGCGGTCCATGGCCAGTTCAATTTCGAGTTCGACTGGGATGAAGTGAAAAACCTTGGACTGATGAAGTATTTGTCTTCCCAGCGTCCCGGTCGCGACCCGGCGCTGGTGGCGCTGGTGCGGAGCAACCTGCTGGCCCTGGCGGATGAAACGGTGCAAAACTGTCGCCAACACGGCTACGCCAGCCCGATTGGCTCGCTCTATAGTTGGGGCTACAACGGCTTTGTGGCGCGACAAACCATGATTCTGATGGCGGCCGACCGCCTGACGCGCCATACGCCCGGGACGGTTCTGCACGGGGCCGAGCTTCTGCGGCAGGCACCGGACCGGCTCTCAGGCAAACCGGGGTACCGCGCCGCGTGTCAGGACGCGTTGAATTTCCTCTTTGGCCGCAATTACTTTGGCCGGTCCTTCGTCACCGGCCTCGGGTTCAATCCGCCGGAACATCCGCACGACCGCCGCTGCGCGGACGGGCGTGACGCCTGGCCGGGATATCTGGTTGGCGGCCCGAATCCCAAGGCGACCGACTGGCAGGATGCTCAGGATGACGCCCGGAGAAACGAAATCGCCATCAACTGGAACGCTGCATTGATTTACGCCCTGGCCGCCTGCCTCCAAAATCCGGAGTAAACCGATCAACCACCCTGCGGAGAGACGCTGTGCATCGCGTTCGCTTTCTGGATTCGATGTTCGGAGTTCGCCTGTCCTCCATGGCGCGTTGCGAAGGATGGAATATTGAATGTTTGATGTTTCACATGATCAACCCTCCATTCGAAATTTGGGCTCCATCCGATCCGCCCATGGCCTTCGCCCGGGAAGCTTCGGCAGCGCGTCAATTGACCAAAACGTCCAATCCCATCAGAGCCATTGAAGAATGGTCGGGAACTGGAGTAATCGTTTTACCAACATCACGGTCCAATCTGGATGCGGTAAAAGCGGATGGGGTAGAGGTTGAAGTTGGTGTCCACCAGCGTGACCGGGATGACCGGTGCATTGCTCGTGAACAGCAACTGCCAGCTTATAAGATTGGTCGAGGCCCATAACGTGTAATCCGGCCCCAAGGCCCCGGTCGCCACCAGACTCACTTGTCCGCCCGACACACTGATTGAACTCACTGCCGGCTGGACCAGTGGATTGACTGTAACCGTAAAACTGTTGGTCGCGCTCAGGCTCGTGCCGTTGTTGATCACTTTTACCGTAACCGGGTTGGTGGTGTTGGCCTGGCTTACCAGCGGCCGCCAGGTGAAAATGGCGTTGGTGTTGTTGAGTGGCGTGAGGGTCGCGTTATTGGGAGCGCCGAGCAGGCTGAACACCAGGGTTGGTGTCGGCTGGTTCGTGTCGGTGGCCGTATTGGTGACGACGAGGGTGGCTCCCGCATTGATCGTTTGATTGGCCACCGGCGCCAGTGTCGGCGGCGTGTTGCTCGGTTGCTGCTGTCCCACAAAGGTCACCACGCTCAGGGCCGGCAGCGCGTAGGTAAAAGCGGCGTTGGTGACGCCAACGGCGGACTGGCTGGCCAGTGAAAGGGTGCCGGAAGTGATCCATGGCGTTACCGAACTGGCGGTGAAGTTGGCCAGATTAAAAATCTGGGTGGCGGTGGCGGTGGAGTAATTAATGGCGACAATGGCAAAGCTGCCGGAGTTCGTGTCTTTGTAGGCGCTGATGGAGGTGAAAGCGTTGTTGGACACCCCGATCCGATAATAACCCGGTCGCACAAACCGGCTGTAGTTGCCCATCACGTATATCCGTTTTGCGGGTGTGGTCCAACTGTTGCCGACCAGCGAACCGGTGCCACTGCCCTGCAGCCACCAATAGTGGTAAGCATTCGCCCCGGCCACGGTCATGAATAAGTGGATTTCCTGCGCCAGCGCCACTCCGTTGACGATGGTGTCGTCCGAGCCAAAATAATGTTCGGTTTCCCACAGCGGCTTCGGGCACGGGTTGCCAAATTGAGTGACCGCCGCGGCGGAACTGCCGTAGTTATGCGCGGCCAGCACGCCGACGAGATTCGAGACATTGTCGTTCATCGCGGTAGCCGCCAGATCCCATTTCCAGCTCTCATCCTCGGCGACCATGATCCTGGTCGAGGCCACATTGCTGGCCGTCAGCGCTGCGGAAAGGTAGGGGACAAAGTCGTGAATTTGTTGCGCGCTCCAGATGCATGATTCGTAGCCAAAGTTGGTGGTGATAATTCCCGAATTGGTCACATAAGTGTCAGGATGATTGCTGTCGGGTTCGTTTTGCACTGAGACGGCAGAAAGACTGATGCCATAGGTGTTTGTCATGCTGGCGACGTAATTTGCAAGTTGCGCGGCATAGCCTTGATAGTTGGCGACACTGGAAACAAAGTTTCCCCCGTTCACGACGCCACTGTCTTTATCGGCAGCCGGGGGGCTCCACGGTGTGCTCCAGATTGTCGCACCCCGCGCCTGGGCTTGCTGGGCGATGTTGGTTTCCCAACTTGTGCCATCGGGTGCGATGCGGGTGCGCAACAACGAAAGCCCCGCGCCATTGTTGGTGGAGAACAACAGTTCGGCATCCGCAGTGGGCAACGACCCGCTCATCCAGGCGGAAGACGCGCCAAAGCCGTCTATTCTTTGATGCACATCGTTCCAATTTACAACGCAGTTGGTCGTGGTGGGTAACCAGCCGACAAACTTTATGTTATCCACCCAGAGGGTCGAAGCGCCGCTCAGCCCCGGACTGTAATAGGGTCCGTAAATGTGTATCAGCACGTCATTGATGCTCTGCAGATTGGGATCGGTTGTCGCATTAAGCGGAATGCTGACATGCACCCAATTGGTGTTGCTGGACGGAACGTCAACACTCCCAAAATAGTCCTGGCTGGCGCCGGTGGCGATGCCGAATTGCAAGTGGCCGAAGGTATTGTTCACGGTGGCAGAACCTTTGGCAAAGCGGACATCGCATTGGAAATTCGTGTACTGCAATCCATTCAGCGGCGGAACGATGCCATTGAAACCATTGTAAACCTCGAACTGATCCCCAAAATTGGCGGTGATTTTCATCGAACCCGAACTGGCATTGGTGTTGGCGTCGCTGGTGGAATCCCACGTCAACGATTGAAACGCGCCGCCGAACCAGTTGCCCCACACGTTGCCGATCTGACCGCCCGAATAACTGTTTCCGCCGGTTCCTGAGGGGTTGAACTGGTCAACAATATAGGTTATCGTCTGGGCCTGACTTGACGCACTCAACGCCACTAACCCCGATAAAACAATGGCATTTCTTAAAACGCGCGTTTTCATTGAGTGTTTTGCATCTTTAACTCTTTCCTTCAGATTCATCTCTTCAATATCGCACAACAGCGGAGGAAAAATAGCGGGATCACATCAGGCCGAACAGTCGCTGCCGGTGATAAAAAACCTCCGCGCGGCACCAGCCGTGCGGAGGAATGTATGTGCGCTGTCGTCGTCCGCAACTTAACTGTTTTTGCGACGCAACCAAGCCAGGCTCGCGGCACCCAAGCCAATCAATGCCAGGGTGGAAGGTTCCGGAACCATGGTAATTGTAACATTATCAATCGTAATTTGTTCGCCAGTAACCGGCCCGCCGCCGGCCAACTCCCAACCGTTGACCTGCCATTGCATTTGATATGTCTGGTCTGTTGGATCAAATCCGGTGGCGTTGCCGAATAAAGTGCCCAAGTTTACAGTAATGTTTTGCCAACCGCCGCCAACGGTCACCGCGCTGGTATCAATGCTTTGAGCTCCAGTTTGGGTCATGGGACTGCCGCCATACCATAGACCTGGCCAGCCCTGAATGTTCAACTGCATATGGTTCAAACCCACACCACTGGTTATATCCATGTCGAACGAGAGCGTGTAGTCGCTTAGGTTCAGGCTCGTGTTCCCGGAAGGGTTGCCGCCGGAATATCCCAACTGGGCTTGCATCCAGCCGGTATAAGAACCGAGAAAATCCGCCCGCCACGTCAGGCCTTGACTGCCTCCTTCGCCTGTTCCCACAGCCGCGGTCAGCGAATAATTGGCTAATTGCGAAACATCGCTGTAGCCAACCAGTTCATTTTGGTTGGGGGGGTAAAAATAACCGTTGTCAAAGTTGTCCGACCAAACGGTTTGTGCCTGGGCAGCGACGGCGAAGCCGCCGAGCAACGCTGCCATGGCGATGGTTAAATAATTTCTGGATAGTTTTTTCATGGTTGATTTGTTGTTGTTTAATTTGTTGTTGTTTATTCGGGTTTAAATTTAATCATTTTGCATTCTGCCCAATCAATTGACCTATGGATTTGGTGGCAGAGTATTATAGAGCCGGAAGAATGCGTTCGGCGAAAGCGGCTGCCCGCTCTGCGGCAAACCATCCACGGTCGGCAGACAATTTGCAGGAATCAGCGTCCATTTCATGGTGCCCTGCTGCGCTGTGCCGGGTATGTTAATACCGGTGTTGTAACCATTGTAATATTCCGGCACCACCCACTGACCACTGGTCAGATTGGTGGTCACAGCCAGATACCCATTCCCATTGTCGTCTATGAAGCCATACGGATTCCCATTCGTATCGGTGAAACCCGTGTCGGGAAGAGTCCAAGTTACCCAGTATGGAGTGTTGGTGGTGACGAGAACGATCGTATCGGGATTATCGCAATTTAAAAGAGTCCAAGCCGGATCAAGGCTGGTGGCCTTCGTGAAGTCGTCAACGATGTTGCCGCCGGCAACGCCGGTAACCGAGATGGCAGAGTAGTCACTTGGCAACCCTTCACCCGAGACCACCCCATTCGGTTGGTTTCCAATAACCAGCACACAGGGATTCTGCCAGTCGGCCACCACATTCGGGTCGTTGATGGTAAAGGGCACATTGTTGGTCCCCGGGCCGCTTAACGTGCCGCTGGTTGCGTTGTTAAATGTCAACGTCCAAGTGCCGACAGGTGAGTGGGCGCTCGCGATCGAAAGCTCGGTGTGGCCGTTCGGTGCATCGGGTGGATTGTGATTGGGCGCATTCGTTTTCCAAGCAATGTCTGCGGTGTAACCACCAGCGCCATCATTTAAAATCTGCAGCCAAAGGCTGTTGGTCTTGCCATAGTCCGCGCCCGAATTGCCCGTGTAGGCGGGACCGGGAATGAATTCCATCATGGCTTGAACCTGGTTAACCGTTGGAAAATCCAGGAGCGTGAACGAATACGTCTTCGGATAACTTCCGCCGATCCAAGACTCGCTGGCATTGACCGTGGTAAGCTGCGAACGGCCATAAATGTTGGCGGACCCAATAAAGGCCCGTAAGGCCGGGGTGATTTTCTGCATGCCCAGAGTCGGCGGCGGATTTGAAATGACGGTCGTGGAGCCGACAAACTTGATGTTATCCACCCAGAGGGTGGAAGGCCCGTTCAAGTTCAAATTGTAATAATTGCGGTCTATGTGAATGAGCAAGCCCCCCATATTAAGGAGATTCGCATCGGAAATGGCATTGAGGGTTATGCTGACATGCACCCAATCGGTGTTGGTGGCCGCAATATCCACACCGCCAAAATAATCCTGCCCATAACCGGAGGTTCTGAGGCCGAATTGCAAATGACCGAATATGGGCTGGCCGCCGGTATTCCCTGCGTCCGAAGCCGAGCCGGGCGCAAACCGCACATCACACTGGAAATTCGTGAACGTCGTGGCGTTCAACCCAAGAGCGAAGTAGTTATTGTTGGTTCCCTGGTCCCAAAGCACAAACTGGCTGTTCGCCGAACTCCAGTTCAACGTGATTTTCAGTGATCCCGAACTCGGATTATTGCTGGCATCACTGGTGGCATCCCATTGGTTGGTTACGAATGCGCCGCCAAACCAGTTCCACCACACGGCGTCAATCTGGCCGTTCTGGTAGTTTTGCGCGCTGGGGTAGTAGTCGTAATTGGTAGGGTTGGCCGGGCCGACTCCGGCGGGAGCAAAATCATCCACCACGTAGTTTTGCGTTTGCGCACGAGCGGCGAGAGCCGCAACCAGCAATGCCGAACAGCCGACCAGCCAGAATGCAATCCTTGATCTTTTTGTCTTCTTCATAACTGAATTTATGTGGTTTTTATTTGGGTTTATTATTCACTTATTATATCAAAAACCGGCGTTTAGGGAATGGATTAAACTATGATTCGCATGGAGAATCGTACGAAATGATGTGATATTGGACAGTTTTCGTCATATTTCTTTTTGTCCGTTAAAGAAATTTTTCAATAAAAGGTGCTTGACTCGGCCGTGTATTGCCAGTGAATGGAAATGGTGTTATGCGTTTCTACATGACCATCGGCAAAACCCACATTAATCGAAGACAAACTGCCATTGTAAAAATGAGCGTTAAAATGAGGGGCGTTATTTTGGATGCTGCCGGGATCTGTTAATCCTGCAGTGGCTTCCGCCAGATCACTGATGATTGGTTGCAGAGCCGCGGTTAAATCACTTGTCTTTAGCGGCCAGGAGAGGGCGCCAGCAGGCACCGACGTACCCCCGGTACCGTCGGTCACAGGAAATAGCGCGCTGCCATTGAATCGCGGCACCCACCATTCGTGTAAAAGTTTTGCATAACCTCCGTTTACCGAACGTCCGGCGGGATAGGTTGAGGATGCTCCTTTGGTGGATATGAACCATTGATTTAGCTGGTCAAGGGAAGTAAGGGGACGTTTAGCTGGACTGCAATTCCAGTAAACCCAGGCGCTGGCGCCGTCCAAATCTCCGTCTCTGACCGGGCAAAAAAACATCGGCACACTCATTCCAAAATTCCCCATAACGGAGAGAAAATTGGTGGCAACGTCAGTCGGATTTGCGCCGGCCATGGAACAGGCAAAAGAGGGCATGCTGCCTTGCGCATCATCCGAGGCATACACACTGGCCATTGTGGTCCACTGTTTGTAGTTGGAAGTGCAATTGATGACTTTGGTGCGGAATTTCGCCTTGGCCAGCGCCGGCAGGATCAAGGCCGCCAAAATGGCGATGATGGCAATGACCACCAGCAATTCAATCAGGGTGAAGCCGCCGGTCGGGAAGTTTTTCTTTTTTGATTTGCAACACATATAAAATTTCACAACAAAATTCAATTTGACGCCTGAATCCCCATCAGCCTTTTTCTCCATTTCTGCAACCGGACACCGCCACGCCGTTCATTCCCGACCGGCTTGTGACGCCGCTTCCGTTGAGGATGGAATACGAGCCGGTGTGTTCCAGACCTGTCCTTGGTTCCTGGGGGTGGAAGAAGTGCGGACCAATCCCGCCATTCCTGGCCGCCTCCTTGGCCCCGTTTTTGAGCAACCGATACTCGCGGGGCGCGACGTGGTTGACGGATTTGAAAATGCGTGAAAAGTAGAAGGGGTCATCGTAGCCGAGCGTGGCGGCGACCTCCTTGACGCTCAACACCGTTTCATCCAGCAAACGGCAGGCGTGCTGCATGCGCAGGCGGATGAAGTAATCAATGGGTGCGCAGCCGATCCGGCGTTTGAACAGCGCGAAGAAGTGGGACGCGGAAATATTTGCCTGGGCGGCGAGCGTGGCCACCTGCAGCGACTCGTCCAGATGCCGCAACATGTAGGTAATGCTTTGTTCAATCTTCCGAACCGCTTCCGATTCGCCAGGCCCTGCCTGACCACCGGGAAAATTCCGAGCAGCGGCTTTCGCGGGTTCAACTTCGATGCTTTTCATTTGGACTCCAGATAAAATTAGTTCGACGCGCGAACAATATGGGCAACCATGACCACCTTGGTTTTGTTAATCAGTTTCATGCGGTGAGTGGTGCGCCAAAGTGATTTTGTAGAACCAACGCGATGGTGCCCCGCAGCCGGGGTTGCGCTTCCGGATCGGTGGGCAAAATCCGGGTTGCGGCATGGGTGAAAGACCGGCGTTTGACGGCTTCGGTCACAATCGGCCCAACCTTGTCCCAGGCGCGCGTCACTTCTCCCACCACCACCAACACATCCGGAGCCAGCCCGGTCACCAGCATGGCGATGCCGGCGCCCAGATGATGCGCCATTTGATTCAATGCCTTGCAGGCCCTGGCGTCGCCTCGTTCCACCAGCCGCAAAATATCACCGAACGGCAACTTGGCCATGTCGCTCTTGGAACCAACTTCGCCTTTGCGGACGGAAGCCGACTCCGCGTAGTAACGCACGGCGGCGACATTGGACGCCAGCACCTCCCAGCATCCGCTGTTGCCACACCGGCATTTGGGACCGTCGGACATCTGGGACACATGGCCAAATTCTCCAGCCACGCCCGTTGAACCCCGCACCAACTGGCCGTTCATGATCATGCCCACGCCGATGTCGTCGGACACGGTCACGGCCACCAGGTTGCGCACACCATCCATGTACCGCCCCGACCATAATTCGGCCAGCGCACAAGCATTGGCGGCATTCTCCAGCTCCACCGGCAATCCAATGGCGTGTTCGAGGCGGGTTTTTAAATCCAGATCGCTCCAGCCCAAGGTGGGAGCAAATATCAGTTGTTGTGACGAAGAATCCATCCGGCCTGGCAGGCTGATGCCAATGCCCTCATAGGAGTTTCGAGGATGTGCCCGCATCAAGTCCTTGATCCGGCGGCTTAACCGGGCGATGAATTCCACCGGATCTTTTTCCGTGGACATGGACTCCTGGGCCAGAAACTGGCTGTCCATGCTGGACACCGCCAGAGTGGTCGTAGCCGGTTGAATATCCACACCGACCACCCCGCATCGTTCGGTATTCAGATGCAGAAAGGTCGGCTTGCGGCCGCGCGGCAAATTACCGACCGCCCCCTCCTTCAACCAGCGTTCCGCAATCAGCCGCGCAGCTATCGCCGACACGGTGCTGCGTTGCAATCCCGAGTAACGTGTCAAATCAGCCCGGGACACGGGTTGGTGTTTGCGCACCAGATTCAACATGATGCGGCTGTTGATGTCGCGGACCGTTTCACTGGTCGCCACCTGAAAATTGTTCAAATCAATTTTGCGCACAAAATGCCTTCAAGACATCGCTCAACAGGATTAGTTCGTGGGTCAAACTTTATCCGCTATTAGCAGGGTGTCAAGGATAAAGTTCGAGCCGCGAACAAATTCATCACAATCAAGCAATTTAGGGCAAAATCGCCAGCGCCTTGTCACCATCCTGAAAGAACGAGACCATTCAATTTGTGTCGTCCATGACACCCACTCATCGCCTTTGTCCCAATATCCGATGTCCGGCAATTCGCCTGGTGTGTCCAACTGGATCCGGTTGCCATGAAGTTCAGCATTGGTGGCGGACAGGAACACATCCCCCTTCGAATCAGGATGGATCACCGTGGCCGTCACCAGCGGGTCGCCGGTTTCAAGCCGCTGCCCGTAATTTTCAACGAGCAGGTCAGGTCGCTCAGTTTTTGCGCGGGCAACTCCACCGTCAAACCTTCGGCGGTCTGCGTGAACTTCAATTTGCCCTGGTAGCCAAGCAACTCGACGTGCCTGATTTTATTCACGCTGGAGTCGTCCGTCCTGGCGAGTGACTGGATGACGACTTTGCCGTCATCCGGCCAGCCGAGCGCGATGGCGTAAAGCGTTTTGCCTTTCGTGGTGAAACGAATGTCCTTGGCGGTATATTGGAAATTTTCTTTGAACGCGCCGCCTTTTGCCTGCGTCGGGCCTTCGCCGAAGACCAGCCACGGGCGCGTGCCGTAAATTGCTTCGCCATTCACCCCCGTCCAGTCCGCCATCTGGTGCAGCATGGTTTCCACTTCCGGATCCAGTGAACCATCCGGACGCAGCACGACGTTGAGGAGCAGATTCCCGTTCTTGCTGACGATGTCCACCAGCATGTGAACCGTCCAGCTCAACGGCTGATATTTCCAGTGGCGGTTGTAAAACCAGTCGCCGATGGAAGTGTCCGTCTGCCACGGATGCGGATTGATGCCGCCATTGACACCGCGTTCAAAGTCCTGCACCCAGCGGCCAGCGGAAGGTTGTTTGCAATTATAGACGGCCGTCAGCTTGTCACTGCGTCGCTCCAGCTCGTACTGCTCGCGGAGGCGGGGTGGCAGGCCATTGTAGAAAGCCATAAACTCGGCGCGATTATGCTGGATGCTGTCGTTGTATAAATCGGCGATCAGGCTCAAGCCCACCTCATTGCCGAACGGCACCGGGCCATCACTGTAGAGCAGGTCGGGATGATAATTGTCCACGAGTTCCTTGATTTCATTGAACCATTGCTGCTGCCAGCACGGGTTTTTGCTGTACCAGGCGACGTCGCCGGGTTCGGCGGGAAAATGGTAGAGGTCCCAGTAATTTGAGTTGGCTCCGTCATACGGCACACCGGCGAGCGGACCGGTATGGTCGGATTTGTGGCTGTCCTGAAACCAGGTGAAGCTCGCGCCGAGATGTTCAGAAACGCCGAAAGGCAGGCCTTGTTTCTTCGCGGCCTTCTGCCAGACGCCCACCACGTCGCGGTTCGGTCCGTAGTTCATGGCATTCCATTTATGCAACCGGGAATTCCACAGGAAAAAATCATCGTGATGGACGCCCATGCTGACGAAATATCTCGCACCGGCTTTTTTGTAGAGCGCCATCAAACGTTCGGGATCCCACTGCTCGGCTTTCCAAAGCGGAATGATGTCCTTCCAGCCGTTCGTGGACGGATGACCGTAGCGCGCCAGGTGGTCTTTGTAGTCGGGTGAGCCTTGCTGATACATTTTGCGCGCATACCAGTCGCCCTCCATCGGCACGGCCTGAGGTCCCCAATGCGCCCAGATGCCAAATTTCGCGTCGCGAAACCATTCGGGACACGAATAATTTGTCAGCGATGCCATCGTGGGCTGGAACGGACCAGGCGTGATCGGCAGTTCAGCAGCTTGAACTCCGGCCGCCATAAGCCACGCGAACAGCATTGCCAGAAACAGGCGGTCAATTTTTATTTTCATGACGATTAACCAAGTCTGTCAGCGAGCCTGCCAGATTGAGATGCGGCAGGCACGCTGAATTTTCAAACGACCGGGAGCAGTCCTTAACCTTGCCGGCCGGCACTTCAGCATCGCAAATCATCGCCGCAGCGAAATCCGGCCATCACACGCTTAAATTCTGGATGGTGGATTCTGGCATCATGTTGCAGAAACTTGTGATGAACCCCGGCGGAGTGAAACCCGGCCATCTCGGTCCGCTCGAAAGCTGTTGCAGCGGCAGGGAACAAAACCGTCCGGCGAAAACCCACTGACCGGCTGTTTTGTTGAACCCGAACTCCGAAGTTTCGAAAGACCGGCCCCAGTTTTGAATGGGACAATTAATGAAATAGCTATTTCAATAATTGTACAAGCGGCATGATGGGTTGTTCAGAAAGCTGGCGGGGATCAAGGCCCTGTCGGAGCGCGCCCGTCCCCCGGACACAGCTACTGGCTGTTTTTGCTGGAACAAAGGCGGCAGAATTCCGGCATGTGACTGAAGCAACTTCGTAGCCGCGGACGTCAGTCCGTGCATTCTTTCCTGGGTAAAGATCAGCGCCGGCTCACGTCGGCGGCTACAGTTCAAGGGCACCGCATTTTGTTTTAGTTGAAATTTTCCGCGGCAGCGTGTCCCCTCTGTAAGTGTTGAAGATGCTTCGCAAAGCCGAATATGTCGAACTGGCGGCCCTGTTCTTTCTTCAGCTGATGGCCGTTGCCATTTGGATGGTGCCGTTGAGCCTGGTGTTCGCTGCTCACGGTTTGCGCGGCCTCGCGCCCTACGCCTTTGCCGCCGCCGCCCTCGCGACCTTCATTTCGCCATTGATCTTCGGCGCGATGGCCGACCGCCACGCTTCACCGGTAAAAGTATTGCGCGGACTTTCCGTGGCCAGCGCCGCCGCCATGACCCTCTTTGCCTGGAGTGTCAAACAAGGCTGGCCACCGGGAGTGGTGCTGGCGGTGGTCCAGATTTATGCGCTCTGCGCCGCTCCCACCGGAAGCATCATCACCGCCATCATCTTTTCGCGCCTGCGAAATTCCCAGCGCGAGTACGGGCCGGTACGGGCCGGGGCGACCGCGGGCTGGATGGCCGGCTGCTGGCTGGTGAGCGCGCTGAATGCCGACGCTTCCACGCTGGCGGGATTCACCAGCGCGGCGACGTGGCTGGTGCTGGCGGCGTTTACCTTCCTGCTGCCCAGTGTGCCCCCGCCAAAATCCGCCGGACATCCGACGCTGTTGCAACGACTCGGCTGGGACGCCTTCGTGTTGCTGAAAAACCACGACCATCGCGTGGTCTTCATCACCGTGGCCTTGTTCAGCATTCCGCTCGCGGCCTTTTATCCGTTCACGCCGCTCCACCTGCAAGCGCTCGGATTCAAGCACGTCTCCGCCTGGATGACGCTGGCGCAAACGACGGAGCTGGTTGCCATGTTCGCGTTGGCCGGACTGTTTCTGCGCTGGCGATTGAAATGGATCTTTGCCGCCGGGCTGGGATTCGGCGTGCTGCGCTTCGCGCTATGCGCGCTCAATGGCCGGGCGTGGCTGCTGGCCGGCACCACCCTGCACGGTTTGTCCTTCACCCTGTATTTCATCACCGCCCAAATTTACATAGACGAACGGGTGGGTTCCGCGTGGCGGGCGCGGGCGCAGGCGTTGATGACGCTGATGACCAACGGCGTGGGCAACCTCATCGGCTATCTCGGCACCGGCTGGTGGTTTGCCGCATGCACGCGCCCGGCCGGCATGCGATGGTCATTATTCTGGGGCGTTCTGGCGGCAGCCGTGGCGGCGGTGCTGGTTTATTTTCTGACGGCGTATCGCGGGCAGGGCGTTGGGATAAATCGCACGAGAGAAAGCAAAGTTGACTTCCAAGCTTTGTGACCATGTGGCGGATTCAAAAGCATCGGAGGGGCGAGTTATACGAGCCTCTGACTCATCGAATGCCTCTGAAAATGGGGGCTCGTGTAACTCGCCCCTCCGACGAAAAATTGTTTTGAGACAGCCTCAACAGCTCGGCCCTGCCAATGCAACAATTTATCCGGCCAGATCAGCCGGCGAGTTCCTTCGCCATGATGTAGTCGTCCATGACGAACCCGCCGCCGATGTCCGTAACCACGGAATCCGCGGTGACGAAGCCATTTCGTTGGTAGGCGGCAATGGCCCGGGCGTTGCGTTTGTTCACGGAAAGAATCAGCCGGCACCCTGCCCCGGCCCGGACTTCATGCTCGACCTGTTGCAACAATCGGCTGCCCAATCCACGACCATGCATCTCCGCCAGGAGATAAAGCTTGTGCAGCTTGATGACACCCGATTCTGACGTCGGCCCGTAAGACGCAAAACCGGCCGGTTTGCCGTCCACGAGCAAAAGGTCATAGCGGATTCCTTGGGAACGGATTTCGTCGCGCAGTACGTCGAGCGAATACATCCTCGCCAGCATGTAATCAATTTGCTCGCTGGTGATGATGCCCGGATAGCACGCGCGCCAGATGACGCCGGCCAGTTCGGAAATGGCGGGCAGATGCTCCTCTTGGGCGCGGACAATCTGTGTGTTGTTCTGCGAAGTCGTGTTCACAAACACCACGCCATCATTTCGTCTGCGCGAAAAGCATGAACAGGCGCGGCCCGCGGCTGGTCATCATCTGGTATCGTTTCTCCTGCGGGCTATGCGGGACGGCCAGCCCGTCGCTGTTCTTGTCATGGGCCGGCTGGCCGTCCACGAGCAGCATGTAATGGTGCGTCTTGTGGGCGGGTACGTCGGGAATGGTCACCTGCCACCCGTCCGCCTTGTGATCGCGAGTCAGCGGCACCTTCTGCCAGTTGGTGAATGTGCCAACAATTTCGACCGTGACCGGCGCCTGCATCCGGTCCTCCGGCAACTGCCAGCGAAATATCTTCGCGTAAGTCGGTTTGGGAGCGGCGGGTGCCTTGCCGGCCAGCGCCGAACGTACCACCGGCTCCGGCACTGGCGGCTCGTGCTTGTGCGGCGGCTTCTTGATGAAAGCGTTCCCGAAATTTTGAGTCATACAACAATATCCAATGGAATTTATCTCATTGTCGTCCCCAACACAAACCGGGAAGAAGAAAAACGGGGCTGTTGCATGTCAAAGTCTATTTGCGACCGCGAAACTCATCCATCAATTTCAGGATGCCTTCGCGGATTTCAAACAATTCCTTGCGCGCTTCGGCGATCATCTTCTCCGACAGCAATTTCTTCGGCGCAACGGCCTCCAGCCCCGCCTGCGCCTGGTGCAGATGGTCGAGCGCGCGCTTCAGGTAGGCAACGGTGAATGCGCCGTCACGCGGCCCGTGGCCTTGGGCAACGCCATGCAACGCGCCGCCGAGTTTTACACCCGCAGTTTGAAATTCAAAAACGAATTGCTGCAAATCTTCGTCTTCGGACTCCTTGAGGCCCAGTTCATCGCATTCGTGCCAGACCTTCATCGCACTTTCATGACAGCGATGCTGGAGCGGATGCCGGATGTCACCGCGAGCGGTGCGAATCCAGTCTATGCCTTCCCGGTGCGGTTCAGGTTCGGGCAACGGTTCGTTCGCGGCTTCCTCACAAATACGGTTCATCTCCTCCACTGACATCCGCTCATCGTCATCCACGCCCGCCGCGCCGAAGCCTTCAGGCGAAGGCGGGTCCTCGGAAATCCAGCCCATTTCCTTCGCAATTTTCTCCTCGGCCTCGTCGGAATCGCCGTATTTCTCCCGCAACTCCATGTACTTGTCCGTGCGGGCGTCGCACTCCTTCATGAACTTTTCGTAATCGTGCTCGTCCCATTCCGCCTCCGGGTCCTTCTGCCCGCGCTTTTGCTTTTCCAACGCGTCGTTCAATTGCTTGGAGAACATTTCCCAGCCCGACTCGGCGTCCTGGGCGCGCTGCTTTTCCTCGGCGGGCGTCAGCCGCCACTCCGGCGCGGAAATGTTCAACTCGTAATCCGCGCTCTCAATGACGACCCGCCCGTTGCCTTCGCTGAACCATTCGAGATAAAGCGCGTTGGCGATGCGTTCCGGCGGTTTCTCGCCGCGATCAATCATGCCAAACGCCTCCTCGTCGGGAATTGTGAACACGCGCACCTTTTGCGACGCCGAAAGATTGCCGATCCGGCCGCGTTGAAGCGGATTGAAAGCCGGTTTCTTGCGCATCGGAAAAGTTTTGGCGGGATTCTTGAACTTGAGCAGACAGCCCGCGAGGTCGGGGCAGGCGTTGCCTTCAAGCTCGAGTTTCACCGGCTCGTCAAGGCCATCAAGCCAAAGTTTGCCGCGCACGCGGCCCTTCACGCGGTTGTCAATCTCGCCGCGAATCACGCTGTCCTGAATGCGCCAAGCCATGCCGCAGAATAATCACAACGCCCGCGCCGGGCAAAAGTGTTTTTTAACCACGGATGAACACTGATGGACACGGATTCCATCCAACTGCTAAAAACACGAACCACACGAAAGGTGGCGCGAGGCTACTGGCGAGGTTTTCTTCCCACTCGCATGAGACATGCAAAACTTTGCTTCAGGTGAAGCAAAGTTTCGTCATCAATTGTGCCCCAGCCACACAGGAGATTCCCAGCGAGCCAGCCGCTTTTCAATTTCACTGCGAACCATTTCCCGCGCCTGCTGCCGGTCACCGTATTGCATGAGGAGTTCGTCGTAGCGGGTGTGTTCGTGCCGGATGTGAGCGATGACCGCCAGCCGCAGGGCCTGCGGCTCGAAATCTTTCGCCGCCGCCGAACGTCCGACGCGGCCTGAATGTTTCTGACAGGTCCACGTTGCGATGCGCGCCGCCTCCTTCGGCGGACAACCCGGGAACAGCTCCTTCAGCTTTGCCGTGACCGCCGACTGGTATTCCAGATCCTCGTTCTCACGGCGTTCCGCCGCCCGCTCGCGTTGCCGGGCGCGGCGATCCTCGTCAGCCAGACACTCCTCCTCCGCCAGCCGCAGGGCCTCAGCGGTGATGAGGATTCCCTGGCGTTCGTAGCGTTTGCGGGCACGCGCCCATTGGACGACCACGGCGCGCAACGGCGAATGCTTCGTGGCCCGGCGCGTGAGGGCCGTATTGCCGCTTGGCAGATACTCCAGATGCGCAAGATCGGCGCAGGTCATGCAAAGCGCTTTTTCGTTCTCGATCCGAATCCAGCGCCCCGACCCCAGTTCCTCGCCACACTCGGCGCATTTCGTGTCGCGGCGGATGATGAAGACGACAATGTCTTTGGATTCACCGGGTGGAGCGTCCTGGGGTTCGGGATGTGTCCGGGTCATGATGATCTATCCTCCACAGCACTTCTTGTATTTTTTCCCACTGCCGCAGGGACAGGGATCGTTGCGGCCAACTTTCGGCGGGGCGATGTAGGGAACGTTGATGGTTTTGCCGGGATCCAAGACGTCAAGCTCCTGTTCGAGTTCTTCCGCCGCCATGCCGGCCCGAAATTCATCGCCGAGCCTCGTCAATGCGTTCGGCCTGGGTGGATGCTCGCGTTGCGCCTTCAGTCCAAATTCAATCTGGACGTCTTCCACATCACCCAGCACCGATTCATCCACGCGCCCCGAAGCGAACGCGCCCTCAATGACCGGCATCGCCTCGACCGCGCGCAAATCCCACAACGGCGAAATCAAAAACGCGTTTAATGTCTCCGATTGTTCGGCGAACTTCTCCAACTGCACCGTCAACCGCGCCACACAGTCCGCCCTCAATTCGGGATTTGTTTTTCCCACGCAACCGATGGTATCCGCCGCCGCCACGCGCGCCCATTCACCGTGCGCCGGGTTGGCGAGAAAATCCGTGACCGGCGACAGCACCGGCGCCCCGAACCGCGCGAGCGCATCGGGCAAATCGGCGTTGATCCAGTCATCAATGTCCTCGTCGGCGCGGCGGAAAAGTTCCACCAGCGGCGCGATGGCTTCCTCCGCGCGCAATTGCGCCAGCGTCCGCCAGGCATGGACCGGCGCCCAAACAATCGGACTGTCCTGCGGACCATTGTGCAGTTGATAATCCGTCGCCATGCGGATCAAGGCCGGCACGTCGTTGAGCGAAAGACCCAATCCGGCGTAGTCCAAGACAATGTGGCGTTGTGGTTCGCCCAGGGAAAGCAACTGTTTCACCGGCGGAAGATAAAGGTCTTCCGTGATGACCACGTCCGGGTCAATCACCACTTCTTCGCCGCAGAGTTCGAGCCATCCGGCCACGACCCGCGGATGCCGCCGGCCAAACACGAAGACAGCTTTCCCCGGCTCGGCCAGGGGCGCTGCTTCCGGCGGATTGAATGAGAACGGAACCTTGTCCTCAGTCAGACAATCGCGCAATTCCCCGACCTCGGCTTCGTCATAGTGGATGAACAGGCCGACTGCGCCATCGGCTTTCAAAATCACAGGCGGTGGATTCGTCGTGGGCGATGGGTTCGTCTCGTTTTTAAGCTCGCTGCTCACGGCGAAACCGTATCAAACACGCCGACGCGGATAAATGCCAAAACAATTTTCAACGGCTGATAAACGCTGATGACTTCTCAACGCCAAGTCGCCAAGTCGCGGAGACGCAGTGAACCACGAAAAACACGCTCGTCACGCCGATTTTGCCGCGCACGCGGCCTTTGACACGGTTATCATTCTCACCCCGAATCACGCTAGCCCAATAGCAATGTTTCCATCACAAAGAGCTGGGGCCTCAGCAAATGCTGCCAAAACCCAATACTGAACGAAGGGTAAATGGCGATATGAAGAACCGGTGACGAGTTGTTGAAATGCTTCACCTACCTGTTCCGGCCGTTTCTTGTCGTATGCATGGACGAGATAACGCACCACGTCAGGGAACACTGTATGCGTCTGAGCGACCACGTCTAGTTTTCCGTGCCGGGTTCTGAAATCATGGCGGCATGGATACATCAAAAACTGGATCAGGCCGGCGGCGTTGGACTTCTAAACAGCGGCAACGATTTCTGGCGCGGTTTCATCAAAGCCAATTAACCCAACACGATTTCGCCACCCAGCATGGCGTCGGGTTGTCCACCCTGAGCAAGTGGTTACGTTTGGAACGTGACGCCGTTCCCGCGAAGGTGAAGTTTAAAGAAATGCGTTTGCCCAGCCCAGCCTCGCGCTGGCCGGTTGAAGTCGTCAGCCCACAAGGTTGGGTTGTGCGGTTGCAAAACAGCTCAGATGTGCAGCAGTTGCCCGAATTGTTACGGGCGCTGCCATGCTGAGTGTCACCAGCGCGACACGGGTGTTGGTCGCCACTACGCCGGTGGATTTGCGCGGCAGTTTCAACCGGCTCTACAGTCTGGTCGTGGAGCAACTTAAAGCCGACCCGTTGTCCGGTCACCTGTTCGTATTTACCAATGGACGGCGGAACCGGATCAAGGTGCTTTACTGGGACGGGGATGGTTTATGGGTTTGTGCCAAGCGATTGGAACAAGGACGATTCACCTGGCCGGTGAGTGAAAATGGACAGGTTGATTTGCGTGGCGAGGAGTTCAGCGCGTTGATTCATGGGTTGGAAGTGCGCTCGAAAAAGAACTGGTATCGGCGTTGAACTACGAACTGAAAAGTATTTTCAAAAATCTTTCGCTCCAGTGAAACTTTTTCCGTGGCGTGTGTCTATCAATGCGAGCCGATGAACACCGACACCATGCTGCTTCAAAAGGTAGATGAGTTGCGTGCGCGTGTCGTCGCGTTGGAGATGGAGAATCGGCTGCTCCGTCAAAAGCTCGACCAATATATCCGCCATTACTTCGGCGGACAGCGCAACGAAGGTTTGGACAAACACCAACTGGAGTTGTTGCTGCAAGGTTTACCCAACGTCATCACGCTACCGACCCCAGAGGCCAAAACCACCACGGTAACGCGCAATGGCACTGCACATCCAGTGCGGCGGATGCTGGCCGAAGACAAGTTGGAGACGCATGAGATCGTAATCGAACCAGCGGAAGTTCAAGCCCAACCTGAGGGCTGGAAAAAGATCAGCGAAGAACGCACCAGCCAACTGGACTGGGTCGCCCCCAAAATCATCAAACGGGTTTTCATACGTCCACGCTACGTGAAGCAGGAAAGATTTGCGTTGGCACCGCTGCCGCCCCAACCGATTGAACAAGGCATGGTGGGGCCAGGCTTGCTGGCGCAGATACTGGTCAGCAAATATGAATATCATCAACCGCTCTACCGGCAGGAGAAGATGTTCCACCAACAGTTTGGGGTTGAACTGAGCCGCAAGACGATGGGCTGCTGGGTGGAACAAGCCGCCGAGTTGTTGAAACCGGTGTATCGGGTAATTCGGGAAGATTTACTGCGAGGCAATTACCTGCAAGCCGACGAGACACCGATTCGATATTTAGACCCGGATGTGAAAGGCAAAAGCCAGCAAGGTTATCTTTGGACCTACAGTCGGCCCAAAAGCGATGTGCTATTTGAATGGCGGGTGAGCCGGTCGCGTGAAGGTCCGCAGGAATTTCTAAAAAACTTTCGGGGCAAATTACAGACCGATGGCTATTCAGCATACGAATCACTGGCCAAAGCACGCGGTGATCTGACCCTGATCGGTTGCTGGGCACATGCGCGTCGGGGATTTCACGAAGCTTTGGCTGAGACCAAATTGGCAGCGTGGTTTGTGCGGCAGATCGGGCTGCTTTACGCGGTGGAAAAGAAATTGCGCGAGCAAAAGGCTGGACCGGCACTGCGGCAGCCGATGCGGGTTTGGCAATCACAACCTGTGTTGGATCGGCTGCGCCGGGCGATGAGCTTGGTCCGGCGACGGACTTTGCCGCAGGGGTTGCTCGGACAGGCGATTGATTACACGCTGAAACGCTGGGAAGCCCTGACGCGGTTTGTGGAGGACGGCATGCTGGAGATCGACAACAACTTGATCGAGAATGCAATTCGGCCCAGCGCTCTTGGAAAACGCAATTGGTTGTTCATTGGCCATCCTGAAGCTGGTGAACGCAGCGCCGTCATATACACGTTGCTGGGCAGTTGCCGTCGGCATGGAATCAACCCTTTTGATTATCTGAAAGATTTGTTCGCACGCCTGCCCTCGGCGATGATCACGGAGATCAAGCGGTTCACACCGGCGGCGTGGGACAGGGCCAAGGCGAAGGAAAAACTACCAGCTCTGGCAGCTTGAATAAGTCAGCACCTGGTCTGGTTCAACTGTCCGGTTTCAACTTCTGCGTCATCTCGCGTGCGTGCTACCCCAGCCGGAAACATCACCTTTGCCTTGACTTATTCAGGTGGCGTGATAAAATCAATTCATAATTGGGATTAGACAACGAAAACGCGCATTAAAAATCTGTTCCTCCTGCCGGCGTTGATGGCCGGTTTCGGCTTGTTGCCAGCCGGCCGCGTCACGGCGCAGATCTTGGCGGAAATTCAACCTGTCTGCAATGGTTAAGGGATGAGCGGAATCTGTTGAATTTCTGTTTGCGAGAATTGCGGCGATATGTGCGATTTGAGAAACGGAAGGGAATCCTTTGGAAACCTCTTTTTTGCAAACCTCAAACGCCCTCAATTCATCAGCTGCTTCAGATGACAACGCAGATTCAGGTTTTTGTTTTTTGGCTTTGATGTCCGTAGGAAAATGGTAAAATCCCGGCAAGTAAAGTGAAAACGAAGCCGCAAAAACAGGCGTCACGGTTTGATGATATGATGCGGAGAATCTCCCTCATCAAACCAGACAAGCCAAAGAAGAACGCCAAGCGCAAAAAGTAAAACGGGCGCGGCGGTCAAATGCAACTATTTTTGAGTCTGCCTTTGTGAAGTGCATAATCCCGATTCCAATCGATATGCGCAAGCGATCTTCTTTTCTTTTGCGATACGGAATCCTTCTATAGCCGGGGCCGCCTCATGAACCATCGCGGTATACAGCAGATGATCAAACGGGTCGAGTTGGGTGGCAATCCGATAGCCCCATTTTCCCTTCGGAGCTAGGAGCTTTAGTGAACATCCGACTTCGTGCGCGGAAAGGTCAATTTTCTGAAGATGATCGAGCACTTCAGTCCACTGGGACTTGTAAGCTTCATACTCAAACGAGTGTGGAAATATGTCGTTTTCCCTGAATCGAAGAGTATGTGTCAGCGCCCAATTTAATGAACCAAGGCTAGCAAAGTCTGGTGAGGAAGCAGACATGATAATTTGGGTTAAAGCCCCAGTTTCTTGAACCGGTTCTTTACTTCCTTGAAATGGAATTCGAGCGAGCAGAGTTTTTCCAGTTCGCCCGGCTTGAAATGTTTCGCCACGGCAGGGTCGGCTTTCAAGACTTCCACGAAATTGGCGTCGTCGCGGCCGGCGTGTTTGACTTCCCACGTCTTCATCGCCGCGTCCTGGACCAGTTTGTAGGCGGCTTCGCGGGTCAGGCCTTTTTTGATGAGCGCCAGCAAAATGGTCTGCGAATTCCACATGCCCAGGCTCAGACCGAGATTCTTCTTCATGTTCTCCGGATAAACGTTGAGTCCGTCCATCAGGCGCGTGAGCAGGCCGAACATGTAGTCGAGCAGCGTGCAGGAATCGGGAAAGATGATCCGCTCGACGCTGCTGTGGCTGATGTCGCGCTCGTGCCAGAGGGCGACGTTTTCCAGCGCGGCAAAGGCGTTGCCGCGAAGTACGCGGGCGAGGCCGGTGAGGCGTTCCCAGGTGATGGGATTGCGCTTGTGCGGCATGGCGCTGCTGCCTTTCTGGCCCTTGGCGAAGGGTTCCTCGGTTTCCAGCACCTCGGTGCGCTGGAGATGGCGGAATTCAACAGCCCAACGCTCAATGCTCGCGCCGACAAGGGCCAGCGTGGTTTGAAATTCGGCATGGATGTCGCGCTGGACGACCTGGGTGGCAATCGGCGCGGGGCGCAAACCGAGTTGTTTGCAGACCGATTCCTCAACCTCGGGAGACAGATGCGCGCTGGTGCCGACGGCACCGGAGAGCTTGCCAACGGCGGCGACTTCACGGGCGCGTTCGAGGCGCTCGAGCGCGCGGCCAAATTCGTCGTGCATGAGCGCAAGCTTGAGGCCGAAGGTGGTCGGCTCGCCGTGGATGCCGTGGCTGCGGCCAATGCAGGGCATGAACTGGGTTTCCCGCGCGCGCCGCGCGATGATTTTGCGCAGCGCCTTTACATCGGCGATGAGAATGTCGGCGCTCTGAACCATCTGCACGGCGCAGGTGGTGTCGCCCACGTCGCTGCTGGTCAGGCCGAAATGGAACCAGCGGCTGGCCGGGCCTTTGATTTTTTCGGCGACGGCGGTGGTGAAGGCGATGACATCATGATTGAGCGTTTTCTCCAATTCTTTTTGGCGGACGACGAGCCCGGGCAAATCGGCAAACCATTTTTCCGCGCCGGATTTGATTTTGGCGAAGTCGGCTTTGGGCACGACGCCTTCAGCGACGAGCGCTTCGGAGGCGAGAAGTTCGATTTGCAACCAGAGACGAAGCTTGTTTTCGTCGGTCCAGATGGCCCGCATTTCGGGGCGTGAGTAGCGCGTGATCATGGCGCGAAGGTAAGGGGTCGAGAGTCGAGAGTCGAGAGTCGAGTGCCACGGGGCGCGGCGAAAAGTCTGGCTCTCGACCCTCGACTCTCGGCCTTCGACCAATCAGTGCTTGGCCATTCGCTCGCGGGCTTTTTCGAGGATTTGCCGTTCGCGTTCGGTCAAACTTTGAATTCCGCGCCTGGAAATTTTTTCGAGGATGGGGTCCACTTCGCTTTTCACAAATTCGTCGTTGGACAAATCCTCGTCCGGTTTGTTCGAAGCCGAGCGCCAGAGGGAACTTTTGCCGACCCAACCGGAGATGAATTCGCCGGGCGCGGCACCGCCCGAAGGAAAGCCCGATCGGCTCCAGCGGCCCTGGATGAATTGGCGGATGAAAATCACGCCCGTCAGCATTCCGCCCAGATGCGCGGCGTTGGCAACGTGGTTGATGGGGAAAACAATGCCGGCCAGCGCAAGCACTGCCGATAACATCAGCAGCATTTTGGCGCTCAACCGGATGGGGATAATGAAGAACAGCAGCAGCACCAATTCGCGCTCCGGGAACAAAACCGCAAACGCCGCGATCAGGCCAAACCCGCCCGCCGACGCGCCGACGACCGGCCCGCCGAAAAGACCGGGCCAAAGCCATCCCGCCAGCACCTGACAAATTCCGCCGACCACGCCGCTGCTCAGATACAGGATCAGGAATTTTTTCCACCCCAGCGCTTCTTCGATGGCACGGCCGAAAACGTAAATCGCCCAGCAGTTGACCACCAAATGTAACAGACCGGCATGCATGAACTGGAAGGTGAGCAACTGCCACACGAAGCCGTGTTTCAACCCTTCAACGCTCAATGCGAAATAATGATCCTCGATGAACAAACTGCGGGAATGACCGGAAACCACCAGTTCGAAGACATAGATGATCGCGTTGACAATAATAAGCGCCACAGTCAACGACACGCGCGGCAGGTAATCCGGCTGGCGCATGTAATCACGATCTTCAAGCATAACGATGGAACCTAGCCGCGAAACGGCTGTTTTTCAACGGGTTTTTGCATCACGCGCCGCCACCGGCGCATTCGGACACTGCTCCCGTAGCGCAGACTTCCAAGTCTGCTGTATCGCGGGTTTCCAAACCCGCAAACTGTGTTATGGCGCACTGCTCAGCGCCAACGGCGTTGGTGCGCTCCTGGGCGCTCTCACGGTGGCGACCTATGGCAGTCGCATGCAGCCACGACGGATGATTCTCGGCGGGGTATGGTTGTTCTCGGCCATGCTGGTGCTGCTGGCCGTCGTGCGGTGGTTTCCACTGGTGCTGGCGTGTCTGGCGGTGGGCGGTTGGGGAATGTTGCTCTTCTTCTCAACAGCGAACACACTGGTTCAGACCAGCGTGTCGGATGCGATGCGGGGGCGCGTGATGGGCATCTGGGCGCTGGTGTTTGGCGGTCTGATGCCTCTGGGGGGACTCGAATCGGGTGTGCTGGCGCAGGCAGTGGGTGTGCCGTGGACAATCTCGGCAGGGGCATTGGTTTGCGCCGGGGCCGGTCTGGTGGCCTGGTGGACGGGTCGCCGCAATCCTCCGCCCCGCGGTGAGCTGCGGGCATGAAGTTGTTCAGCGCGCGACGGCGCTGATCGTTTATCCGGCAGCAGGTGAAAGAACGTCCACAAGCCGGCGACGCACCCTTGTTCCACGACATGTCGCCGGATTGAAAGCGTTGTTCCCAATATTATTGGTTCATCGCATAAACGATTGTGCCTCGTGAAATGAAACGTGATACGTGATGCGTGAAGGTCGCCGGTCGGGTTCACGTTTCACGCCTCACGTTTTACGTTTCCCGTTTCACGCAATCCGCCCGTCCGCCAGCTCCACCACCCGCTCGGCGTGCGCCGCCACCTTGGCGTCGTGCGTGGCGATGACCAGCGTGGTCTGTTTTTCGGCGCGAAGCTTTTTGAGCAACTCGATGATTTCACCGCCGGTGTGCGAATCGAGATTGCCGGTCGGTTCGTCGGCCAGAAGCAACTCCGGTTCGTTGATAAGGGCGCGGGCGATGGCCACGCGCTGCTGCTCGCCGCCGGAAAGTTCGGAAGGCCGGTGCTCCATGCGTTCTTGGAGACCAACCCGGGCGAGCAGGTCGCGTCCGCGCGCCCCGGCCTGGCCGACGGAAGTGCGGGCCATGCGCGCCGGCAGACAGACATTTTCGAGCGCATTGAGTTCCGGCAACAAATGATACGACTGAAAAACGAAGCCGACGCGGTGGTTGCGGAAAAACGTCAACTCACTTTCGGAAAACGCAGCGAGGTTCTGCCCGGCAAAATGGATTTCACCCGCGTTGGGCGTGTCGAGTCCGCCGATGAGATGGAGCAGCGTGCTTTTGCCGGCGCCGGACGCGCCGCGCAAGGCGAGGAATTCGCCGCGCGCCACGTCGAGATTGACCCCGCGCAACACCTCGAGCGCGCGTTTGCCCATGGTGTAAGTCTTGGTAAGGGCGCGGGCGGAAAGGAGAGGCTCGCTCATGGCCGGCCTCCGTTTGGGAAAATAGAAACATCGAACGCTGAACATCGAACGCTGAACATCGAATCAAACGCTGCCCCCAAAATCATTCGGAGTTCGGAGTTCGGAGTTCGGAGTTCGATGTTTCCCAATTTATTCATAACGCAGCGCCTCCACGGGTTTCAACCGGCCAGCCCGGATGGCGGGCAGCACGCCGCCGAGAATGCAGATGACAAACGAACTGCCACAAATCAGGGCGACGTCGCGGGCGACAATTATCGCCGGCAATTCGCTAAAGCCGTAAATGGAAGCCGGAAACAATTCAAAACCGGTCCAATAATTCATGAAGTGCAGAAAGCCGTTCCGATAAGTCAGCGCCAGAATGCCCAGACCGTAACCCGCGAGCACGCCGAGCACGCCGATGATGGCGCTTTGACTGAGAAAGACCCCGGAGATTTGGAGATTCGTCGCGCCGAGCGCTTTCAACATCCCGATTTCGCGCGTTTTCTGGACGACGAACGTGATTTGCGCGCTGAGGATGCACAGCGCGGCGACGAGGACGATGAAAAACAGCAGGTAAAACATGACGTTTTTCTCAACGATAAGGGCATTGAGAATGGTGGAATTTTGTTCCATCCAGGTACTCACCACGAATTCATCACCGAGGGTTTGTTCCAATTGCCTTTTTACCTCCGTCGCCTGGTAAGGATCTCTCAACATCACCTCCAGCTCATGCACGGAATCGCCCAAATCATACAAATCCTGCGCGTTCTCCAAGGATGTGATGATAAACAGGTTGTTGAATTCGTAATAGCCCACGTCGAAGATGCCGCGGACCTCGTAATCCTCCGGCAAAATGGCCTCCTCGTTTTCCTTGCCGTGGTTTTTACGCATCTGCTCAATATCGTGCGGCGAATAAATGGACAGCCGGTCGCCAACGTGAAGTCCCAGATTACGGGCAAACCCGCTGCCGACGACCACGCCATGACCGCTCAAATCAAATTTCCCCTCCACCATGCTCTGCGGCAGGACGCTGACGCTGCCTTCGGCTTGCGGATCCACACCGCGCAAAATGGGCGCATCCACCAGAGTCGGTTTGTTGGTCTCCTCCTGCGTTTCCACCAGCACCTTGCCCATCACCACCGGCGATACCCCGCGCACATTTTTATTGGACGCGATGACACTCGCAACCTGGGCGTAGTTTTGCATCGGCTTGCGGCTGTGAAAGACCTCGAGATGCGCGTTGAAGCCGAGGATTTTTTCGCGCAGATCGTGGTCAAACCCGCTCATCACGCTGATGACGATGATGAGCACCGCGACGCCGAGGGCGACGCCGACGATGGAGATGAGCGTGATGATGGAAACAAACGTCCGTTTGGGCCGCAGATAGCGCAGGGCGAGAAGAAGCTCAAACGGCAGTTTTGACATGAATGGCAGGCTAAAGGCGCAGCGCGCCAGTGTCAATGAATGGGCGGCGGGTTGAAGGGATTGCCCTTGGACGTCGTGGAATCAATTTGCGGCAAAAAAAGCTGGCTGAGAAACAAATAGATCCAGCCGAGCGCCACGTGCGCGCCGAAGAGGAAACAAAATTGGACCAAATCGAGCGCCGCCGAGCCGAAAAGCACAATGGCGGCGGTCAGCAGCAAGGCCCCGGGCATCAACGCCGCGCCCGCCAGCTTCCAACTGCCGGGGAAATTCAAATTGCGGTTCGTAAAAAAGCCGATGAGCCAGACCGGCAGAAAATAAACCGTCGCCAGCGCCGCCCACAACAACATCAAACCGGCAACGACGGCCAGGAGCGTGCTGGCCAGCCATTCCGGCTCCCAGGCGCCCCAAAGCGGCTCCAGTTCGGTTCGGTTGAAGGAGATGATTTGATCGGGCGGATAAGGAAAATCCTGGTAACCGAGCAACGAAAACACGCGAACCGTTTGCGCGCCGAATTCGATTTGCACGTCGGCCGACGAATGGATTTGGCCGCTGTGATTCGGGTCAACGATAAACGCAAGAAACCGGCCTTCGGCGAGGAGTTGCGGCGTGTGGCCGGGCCAATCCAGCCGGCCCGTATGGATTTCACCGGCAACCGGCAAATTTCGAATGGCGGCACGCACCGTCGGGAAACAGCCATCGGAAAGAAACCAGACCACCGCCGCAGCCGCCAGCGATGCGATGACAAATTGCACGAGCAGCAGACGACTGAGCCGGGCGCGCGCAAACGCCGCCACGCCGCGCGGCGTCAACGGTTCCCAGGCAAAAGTTGTGTCAGCGGATGCGCTCATCGAACCGCAGGTTAACAGAAATGGCACGGGAAAGAAACCAGCCTGTATTCAGCCGGTGCTGGAAGAACGCATCTTGGGCACCGCCCCCCCGTAGCGCAGACTTCCAAGTCTGCTGTGTCGCGGGTTTCCAAACCCGCAAACTGGGAGATTCCCAACGCCTTGCCGACTTGGAAGTCGGCGATACGGCAGGTTTGGAAACCTGCGCTACGAGCCGGCGCGTCTGGTCGGTTGGTGGCAGTGCCAAGATGTGCCTGCCGCTGCCATCAGGCTTTTTTTTCTTCCGGCGGATTTTGCGGATTTTGGCCGGGCGGCGGCACGTGAACGACCGGCACGGGATAACGCAATTTCATCACGTCGTCCACCAGCACTTCGACAAAATAAGTTCCCGCCGTCTTGAATTCGACCTGGCCAAAAACCATCACCCCGGTCGCGGACAATGCCGGGTCGCGTAACTCAAATTTCATTTCACTTTTGCTGATGACCGTCGTCTGGTCGGGCGCGATGAGCCGGACGGTTTCCGTAAACTGGCCGATGCCCGCCGTCCAGCGGTTGAAGATGCACAGGCGCGCGGCCACGATGGGCAGTTGCGGCACGCGGATGAAGTTGATGACGCCGATGAGGAACAAATTTCCATTCACTTCCTGGCGGACCTCTTCGCACAGCAGCGAGGCCTGCAAATCGGGGAGAATTCGGGTGGCTTCCATTGGGTTGGGAGTTGAGAGTTGTTAGTTGAGGGTTGATTCGGCGGCACGAACCGTGTTTTGCATCAGCATGGCAATCGTCATCGGTCCGACACCGCCGGGATTGGGCGTGATTTTACCGGCAACCGGTTGCACGTTCGCAAAATCCACATCGCCCACCAGTTTTCCATTCACGCGGTTGACACCTACGTCAATCACCGTCGCCCCGGGTTTGATCATGTCGGCCTTCACAAATTCGGCGACGCCCATCGCGGCAATCAAAATGTCCGCGCGGCGGCAGTGCGCTGGAATGTCGCGGGTGCCGGAATGGCAAATCGTGACGGTCGCATTCGCGCCTTTGGCCTTCTGGCAGAGCATGGCGGCCAGCGGTTTGCCGACAATGTTGCCGCGACCCAAAATCACCACTTCCGCGCCGTCGGTTTTCACATTCGAACGCACGAGCAATTCGCGGATGCCCGCTGGCGTGCAGGGTTGAAAGCCGGTCGGGTCGCCGAGCATCAGTTTGCCGACGTTGACCGGATGAAAACCGTCCACGTCCTTCTGCGGCAAAACCGTCGAGTAAACGATTGATTCGCGAATTTGCTTCGGCAGCGGCGCCTGGACCAGAATCCCGTGCAGCCGCGAATCGGTGTTCAGCTTTTTCAGCAGCACGAGCAATTCATTTTCACCTGCGGTTTCAGGCAAAACGTGCATTTCAGAAAAAATGCCGAGTTCAGCGCAGGTTTTCTCCTTGCGACCGACATAAACCCTGGACGCCGGGTCTTCGCCAACACGAACGAACGCGAGGCCCGGTCGAACCCCGCGTTTGTTCAATTCAGCGACGCGCTGCACCAGTTCCCGCTGGATTTGCGCGGCGATGGCGCGCCCGTCAATGAGCTTGTGATTGTCTGGGGCTGCGCAAGATGACGTGTGGGACGGCATTTTGTTCAATCACCTGGATGCTCTGGATGTTGATGAGCGGCGTGTCCTTCCAGCGCGCATCCAGACCCTCCTCGCCCGTGACAATAATCCGCATATTGACGTAACGGCTCAGGTCGAGGGTCGGTGAAGTCGTGTAAAGATAATTAATGTTAACGTCCGTCGCCGGGTCATACAATTCGTATTTGGTCGGCGCGACGATGCTGCCCACGGCGCGCACGACACCTTCATGGGACACAACGCGCACGGGCGGCGCCGTTGGTTCAGACGGGGCGGCTGCCATCGTTTGAGGTTCGGGAACCGGCGTTGGCGCAGGTGCAGTGGCCGTAGCTTCCTGTTTCAAATACATCGCGGCAACAAAGGCATAGCTGTTGCCGGGCGGATCAATTTGCATCCAATCGCCTTTGGTGGTGATTACGTTCACCGCCGTGCCCCGCTCAACGACCCCGAGAACGCTGAAATTTTCGCCGGGACCGCCGCGCATGTTCAATTTCTTCGCCGACACAGTTTTGCTGGCGGCGTCAACGTACTTCGAGTTGATCCAAACATGCGTGCTCGACGGAAGGGTGATTTTCGCCCATTGCGCGGGTTCATTGGCCTTGTGCTTGTCCAAATTGATCTGGTCCAAAACCGTCACGGTTTGACCCTTTTTCAAATGGCTGACGACTTCACCCTTGAGACCGGCCTGGCCGCGGGCATTGATGTTGGCCGCAACTTCCGCCGGGCCGGGAACAAGTGTGACCGCCGACTCGTTGATGGGTTTGGCCGGCGCGGCCTTGTGCTTCTTCTTGACGGGCGCCGCTTTTGGGGCCGGCTCCACCGCCGGCGCGGGGGTGCTCGGCGCCGGCGCGACCGCCGGAGACGGCGCGGGGATGGGAGGCAGTGTGTTTGTATTGTCCTGCGCGACTGCGCTCATCGCGATCATCACGCCCAAGGTCAACCAGCAATTCATTTTCATATTTCTTGAAGTAAAGTCCTTATTTCTGTCTCTGTCAATGTCCGCCATCGGCCCGGTTTCAACTCGCCCAGTTTGATTTTGCCAATCTGGGTCCGCTGCAACCGTTTCACCGCCAGACCCTGCGATTCAAACAACCGCCGCACCTCGCGGTTTTTGCCTTCGCCCATTTCCAACTCCACCACGCTCCGCGCGTGACCGGCTGAAACGAGCCGCACCGCCAGCGCCCGGAGCTTTTCGCCCGCGTGCCACACACCGCGTGTGAACTGCCCGAGCATCGCCTTGTCCACCCGGCCTTCAACGGTGGCCACGTATTTTTTGCGGACGCCGTAACGCGGATGAGTCAGGTGCAGGGCGAATTGTCCATCATTCGTCAGAAAAATCAACCCCTCACTGTCGAAATCCAAACGGCCCACGGAATGCAGATTTTGCCACTCCTTTGGCAATAAATCGTGTATGGCCGGGCGTCCCAGCTCATCCCGGGCCGAACAAACGCAGCCGGCCGGCTTGTGCAAAGCCACGTAAAGCTTGCGTTTGGCGCGGACGGGCTGGCCATCCACCGTCACTTCGTCATGGATGGGATCAACCCTGGTTCCGAGCTGGCAAACCAACCGGCCGTTGACGCTGACGCGCCCGGCCAGAATGATTTGTTCACCCGCGCGGCGCGAAGCCACGCCGGCATCGGCAAGAAATTTTTGAAGTCGGGTGCCAGGTGACATGTGACAAGTGACCCACCTTCGCGCAGAAGCTTCGGCGTGGCAGGCAGGTGACAGGCGGCGGAAACCCGTGTCACGCGCCACGCGTCACGTTCTACACGTCGGGCTTGGTTTTGCGGAGGCCGGTGATGCGGTCGCCTTCCTTCCACTGGCCGCGCTTTTTGAGGAGTTCGGTGCGCTCGAAGCGCTTGAGGACATTGCGCTTGCCCCCCAGGGTGGACGCCGCGCGCAGACTGCGATGCTGTGACATAAATTGTTTTGGTTAAATTTTCAGCCGCCTAAACAAAAAGCGGACAGTTTGTATATCAGACCCGCGGGCCAAATGCCAATGGTTAATTTGATTGCGAACAAGCAAGCAAGCAAGGGACGCATCCGCGCACTGCCCCGGAGCGCGGCTGTGTCGAAGACCAGCCGCAGCAGCTTCGCAAAACCAGCCTGCTGAAATATGCCTGATGCCGCAGAGCCTTTCAATGTGCTGCGGCTGGTGCTTTGCACACAGCCGCGCTCCAATCCGATTGCGCTCGGGGGCAGTGCGCGGATGCGCCCAACAACGCAAGGCCAGCTTCGTGCGCGTGGACAGATGCCGAGAACGGATAACCCCGTTGAACTGTTCTCTCAACCGCGCTTCGGGATTAGGCAACAATTTGTCCATTGAAACGACCGCAGCTTTTGCCGGAGCATGTTCAAAGCTCTTAATTAAGTGAAACCATGCTGGACAATTGATTACGTCCGAAATACGGTCATTCCATGAATAATGACAGGCTGCAAAACCGGCCGTTCATTATCTGTTAGCCCCAAGTTGCGCATGAGCATTTTTGAACTACTTCCGGGCGATGCGCAGAAGAATGCGCGAGCCGAAGAGGTGTTTCGTGGGCGAGAGCCTTTGGATGACCGCATGCTGTGGGAGAGATTCTTCAGTCAGTATGGGGTGGCCGTAGATACTGTCGCGAGCGTTCGCAAGGTGCTCACGACCGTTCTCCAGACGGACTTGTCGCGCATTCGAGACTCGGATGATTTTTCCAAAGAACTGGCGTTTTTCTGGGATTGGGATTCGATGGCAGACGTTGAGGCTGTGCAGGGGCTTGAGGTTGAGTTCGGTATCACGATCTCTGACGCGGACGCGGAGGCGATGAAGACGCTGAAAGACATTGTTTTAGGGATTCATGAGAAGATCAAAAGCAGGAGCTAACACTCATACTAACTTGCAATCAA